>JALVPF010000271.1:13272-14180 GCA_027031935.1 Myxococcales bacterium
CTTGTCCTCATCGATTTTGGGAACCGGTCTTGTTACCGAATCCTTGTTCTGTATGCTCGGATGGAGAAACAAACTCCCGTTTGGCTCCTCCACATCACAATCCAGGTAGGCCGCAGAAGCGGCCTGCCTGGAATATGCGGCGGCCAGACTTGTGGCGATGGTGGTTTTGCCTGTGCCGCCTTTTCCGCTAGCTACAGCAATTTTCAGAGCCAAGAGCTCAGTCGCCTTTTGGTCGCCCGTCCTGACGACCTAAACCGCGGCCCCGGCCGCCACCACCTGCGCCTCGGCCCACTCCGCGTCCCTGTCCTCGTCCCTGTCCTCGTCCCTGTCCGCGACCCTGGCCACGACCACCACCAGCACCACCTCGACAACCGCCTCTTGCCTGACCCGTACCAGGTCCTCCTCCGGTGGGTCCTGTTCCATCTCTGTTAGGCATAACGCGCCTCCTTTACTCTTCTTTTGCAGAAGAAGCTGCCTGCTCCTGCTCCAGAGAATCCATCCTCTGGCGAAGCTCCCTTGCCTGAGCTTCAAAATAATCGGCTTGCTGTCTCAAGGCATCCATCTCTTGTTCACTTGTCCAAGTCCAGGGATCAAGGGCGGCGCCATAACGCCAACCGTAGCCTCTCCCGTATGCCCTGCCATAACCGCCACCAAAGCCCCTACCATGAGCGCCACCGTTGCCATAACCGAATCCTCTTCTGTGGCCTCGTCCATAGCCTGCATGATAAGCGGCTCTTGCTCTACCTGCACATCTACCCATGGCTCTTCCAGTCATGGGCCCCTCACCCATTGGTCCTGTTCCATCTCCGAAAGGCATGACTTACCTCCTTTTCAAAGCGCTTCTTCTTGCGCTAAAATTACCAGTGCCCTTCTACGTCTGGAGAATCTGTGGCCTTGATTTCACCAGC
>JALVPF010000272.1 GCA_027031935.1 Myxococcales bacterium
GTTCTTCATCATCGCCTTTACTTCCACCTATGCTCATTCATAGCGCGGGAAGGCCTTGATCGCGATGGCATCGTCCGATTTCTCAATCGGACTTTGGCGGCCCGGCAAGGAAAGGTCACGGAGGAGGTGCTTGATGGAGCTTTGGAGATGCTGTTATTGGAAGGTGTGATTAGAGAACCTTTAGAGCCGACAGCGATTTGCCGTGCCTCAGCATTCTTGTATCTTGACCCACTAGACTTGGTGGCGCTGAAAAGGAACTTGCGTGGCAGGCCCAAAACTCCGAAGGCAATTGCGCAGGCCCTGGCGATGATTCCGTCCCTTGACTACATCGAGATTTGAATATTGTGAACACCGGGGCCCAGTTTGACAATCAGCTTTACTTGAGCGGCAGGATCATAAAACCAGCCTGATTCCATGGAATCCAATTCCTGCATGGATTCTGCCAGGGCAAGGTCTGAGGTGTCGGAGAGTATTGACTTGGGCCTGGATGAAAGACCGGAGATCAGCTCGAACCTGACCCCCGAGGTGAAATCCTGGCCAGGATGAAAAGAGAGGTTGATGGTTTCATCCTGTTGTTCCTGCTCCAATGTGGAACCGTCGAAAAGCTGGAAAGACGACGCGGGCCCTGGTGCTGTGCGCACGTACAAGATGCCTGGTGAGTTTGAATAGGAATCAACCTCCTCGGGATAGTCGCTTGTAGAGATGGTCTCTATTTCAGGTCTGAGCATGGGTATCATCGCTCCCTGACGCAAAAACAGGGGTAGGGTGTCGAGGGGGACGTCCATGTTCTCTTCTCCCGGGCCCTGGTGTTGGCTTCCATCCCACCAATAAATCCAGTTTCCCGGTGGGAGGATTACGTTTTTTTGTCTTGCGCCGTAGCTCATCACTGGTGCCACAAGCAGGTTGTCGCCCAGAAGGTATTGATCATCAGGGTGCTGACCCATGTCCGGATATGCCAGGCCTATGGGGCGCATTATGGGGCGGCCGTCCAAGGGGAGGTTTTTGGCCAAGGTCCACAGGTAGGGCCAGAGCCGAAGGTGCAAGCTCGTATAACGTCTGTACCAGTCGAGCATTTGTTCATCAAATCCGTTTTCCTCCGTAAATTCCCACGCTACATCGTTGCTGGATGTACCTATTTGCATCACCGGGCTCAAGGCTGTCTGCTCGAACCATCGAGTGAATATTTCCTTGTCCGGTGGACTGTGTCTATAACCTCCGGTGTCAGAAGCGAAGAATGCAAAACCCGAGACGCCCAGCCCCAGTGCGTATTTGACGGAGGCCGGCAATCCTCCAACGGCTACATATGTTTCTCCGTTCCTGTCAGTTACGGTCTCCTTGTGCTCGGCAAGGTTGGCGTCCAGGTCACCAGGCCAGATGACGCTCACGTTTTTTTGATCACCGGACGCACCGGTTCTGCAAAGCAGGAAACCGCCACTGTCCGGAAGGGTCTCTGAGTAGACCTGGTGGTAGAGGATTTGATATCGGTGCTGCATGGTCCTTTCGTCGGATCCATCGAAAAACTCCCACTTGTTCCTGGCTCCGAGCAGACCTGGCACCACGTCTTCGGCATAATCCAGCTTGTATCCTTCCACTCCCATGGCGCTGTATCGGCCGATCAAACCCTGCCACCATGAGTAGGCATCCGGGTTGGTCAGGTCGATGGGGGCGCTCCAGTTGTTTAGAATCAGCCCTGTCTTGGGTGGAAAGTAAGCATTGTCCCTGGCTTCATTGTATAAATCGGACGTGGCATCATCAGATTTATCCACGTACGGGGTGTGCCACAGAGCCAGCCTGAAGCCGAGAGAATGGAGCTGATCGATCATTGCCTGTGGATCGTCGAACATGGCTGGATCGAAATCAAAGCTGTTTACGCCAGAGGCATATGGCCTGTCTATCCACATGGCAGTGCTTGGCAGGTCGAGTTCTCTCATGATTTGGGCGTCGGACAGAACCTGTGCCTGGTCCCTGTTTTCATCGCGCCACAGCCATGGTCCAAGGGCCCAGGGCGCTGGCATGTTCGGTGCCCCGGTTACTTGGTAATATCTGCCTGTTATGTCCAGAGCATGGGATGCTGCAAGCAGGTAAAAGGTCAAGCCCTTCGATGAAGCAGTGCCAGTGCCGATGCTTACACAGACCTTGTCTGGATCCGTGTCGGCAAGGTCGAAAAGTGATGGATAGAAGCTGTCGATGAACAGACCCCAGCCCAAGGTGCTTGTGAGCAATGGGATGGGAACGTGCGCTTCGTTGTATCCACTCTCCACATCCATGTCCAGTTCCATCTGCATGGCCCTTGTGCTTGCTCGGTGTTCTATCCTGTCCAGGGTTCCCCCTAAGCCATAGAAGGCCTCCCGGGATTGCACGTTTGGGCAGATGCGAAAATAAGCTACCCTGTCAGGCGCATTTTCAGGAGTCAGCTCGAACTTGAAAATGCCCTCGCTTTCTGCAGATATCTTCAGTGAGGCCGTGATCCTGTCTCTATAGGAAAGAATGAACTTCATGGTCCTGTCCTGGCTTTCCATGGAGTCTGTGACAGTGGGTCTGGACCAGTACAAGCCGGCGGGGCGCTGATTGCCTCCGAAATCGTCGCTCACCAGGTTCCATGGATCATAGTTGAAATCGTCAGAGACTTCATCCACCAGGCCCAACTCGAATCCACACAAGGGAAACTGGAGCAAGAGCTCATCTTCCCCGTTCATGTTCAAGGTACTGGATTCATCGTCGAAAACCATGGAAAAATCTCCGAGATGAACACCCATGGAATCGTTTGCAGTGGTGCTGGTGCATCCGATCATGGCAATCGAACAAAATAGCCAACAGCGCAAGGTCTCTGTCATGCAACCTCCTGAGTTTTTCTGCTTCAACTCTATACTGTAAAAAAAAATTTTGGTAGATTGAGCCAAATTTCCATTTGTCAGCTTTTGAATCGATGTTTGTTTTTCAGTTTTATTCTAATTGCACATATGCTTGATGAATTGGGTGTGCTGGTTACACCAGCCGCTTGATTTCAGAGACAGGCGAGAGGTTGGATCTGTTCCAGGTTTGACAATTCCACACCAGGCATCCTCGGAATTTATGCGTCCCCTGGCTCGCGTGCTTGTTCTACCTCAGGTACCGGTTCTCCCGGGGCTATGAGATCCAGCCAGTGGAACCAGATGGGATGATGGTCGCAGTACCAGCTCAGTACTTCATAAAGCACTTTTTGATTCTCAGGCGATATGACCTCAGGAGGAATACGGTCGAAAACTATCCTCATGCGATTGTCTTTCAGATAGTCCAGAGCTTCGGAACATAGAGTCTGCAGTTCATTTCTGATTCTACCCGAGTCGGAGATCTTCACTGGCCTTGTGTGAAAGTCCTCGCCATAGATAAACCTGATCAGAAGAGGATTGAACACCAGGCGCCCCTGCTCGTGGCTCTCCAGCATCCTCAGGGTAAAGGTGATGAGCTTGTCTCCACATGGTGTGGCCATTCGTACCGTAGTCCGAAAGACCCCTTCACCCAATTTTACTACCCCCTCGGCACCAGTGTATGGATCTGGTCTCATGTACCCGACTATGGCGGCTGATTCCCATGTCTTCTCCGGGAAAAAGTCCTCGGCGTGCAAGATCCGCTTGGACAGATTCAAGCCGGCTTGCCTGGCTTCCATGATCATGTTCCTGTAGTCGTCGAGTTCGTCTTGATCAGGTGTCTTTCCCATGAGGGATTCCAGTCGTTTGGCAAAGTCCTCCGCATCGGGATCCAGGTGCATTACATGTTGCTCTTTGTCATATGGAAGTTTGAACTTGGATGTGAAAACCGCAAGAGATGCGTCGAGATCATGCATGACCGCAAGGCTCGCTGCCTGCATGGCCTCTGCCGAAGCAGCATATCCATCAACGATAAAAAGATGCAGTTGCCCGGTATCGTCTTGCCATGTGCCTACACGATAGGTTGGGGCATAGGTCCCCGACTCGGTGAAAACAGCATTTCCAGGGCTGAGTTCCCAGCCGTCTTCGACCACATGCGCTCCAGCGTCTTTCCATTCTTTCCAAAGGCCGCTTATCCTGTGGATGCGGCTTTTTCCACCGAGGGTCCACACGTGTACGTTCTCTGGTCGTATGCCTTCATATGTATCCAGAATCGCCTCCATCACCAGCTTCCTTGGAGTGCGGAAATCGACCAGCACTGAACGTTCGGCCGCAGCATCTACGACCTGTTGTGGAAGCAGGAGGTTGCCCATGTAACCTTCGTATGGTTTGGAAATATTCAGCGGTTGGTCAAACAGGTGCAAGACCGTACATGGCCCTGTCTCTGCTCCTTTTGCAAACCTGGAGGTATTTTCAAGAGTGTCGATGGCGGCACCCCATACCGTGATCCCTGCTTCCTTTGTCTCCTTGTAGAATTCATCGAACCCGTATCCAGGTTCGTTCAGCAGTCGGGTGACCCTCTCATCCAGCCATTGGGCGACCCTTGGACGTGCATATACCCTGCCGAAGCCAAGCTGTGGGTTGGAGCCCATCTCAGGTGTCTCGCCAGCCTTGGGCATGAGACCCTCACCAAGGGACACCATTATGGCATGGTTTTCCGGAAGCTGTCTTGCGGCGAACCAGAGGGACTCGCTCATGGCATAGGCGCTGATGGCGTCAGCGTCCTTTTTGACCTGGTTCAAGGAAGGTTTGTCCAGGCCCTTGCCTTCACCATAGCGTCCGAACAGTTGGGTACCGAGAGCCGTGACAGCTGCTGTCATGCACATGAGCCGCTCCATGCGTCCATCCAGGAACGATATCTGGCTGGTAAATTCCTTGGATGGTTCACCCCTGACCCAACGGATTTCCAGGTCCTGAAGAACCAGGTGAAGACGGCCTAGAATTGGCCTGGTGTCAAAGGCCCACTGTGCTATGC
>JALVPF010000273.1:0-3000 GCA_027031935.1 Myxococcales bacterium
GTACGGCCCTGTCTACGGCTAGCTACCCTTGGCTTCTCGGCAAGCTCGACAGGCTCGCATTACTCTTGTCATTGTCGGTTGATGGTGAGTCGCGAAACCGGAATTACGGGCAGCTACGCCTGCCGCGGGCCTACGAAAGATTCTCAAATACGATCCTTTGCTCAGGAATCTATCCCGTACTTTTCCAGCTTATAGTAAAGAGCGGATGTCTTGATGCCCAAGAGTTTTGCGGTGGTGGTCTTGGTCTTTCCGGACTCTTCATATGCCTTGAGTATCAGTTCCTTTTCAATTCCATCCAGAATCTCCGGAAGGCTTCTTCCCTTTGTCTGAACCCGAATCACCCCCTGCAAGGAATCGTCGGGGATACAATCCAGAACATGATCCTGCTGAATGTTGGATGGCAAATCACGAGCGCTTATCTTTTCTCCTTCTGCAAAAATCATGGCTTGCTCGATAACATTTTCCAACTCTCTGACATTGCCAGGCCAACTGTATTTCATGAGTATCGCTAGAGCCTCTGGCTCTATGGACAAGATCTTCTTTCCAGTACGGACCGAGAGCTTCGAAAGAAAATGCTGCACCAGCGGCTCTATATCCTCGGTGCGTTGTTTGAGACTTGGCAGCCGGATGGGAACGATGTGCAATCTGTAATAAAGATCCTGCCGAAAGGTCCCAGCGGAAACCATGGCCTGTAGATCCTTGTTGGTTGCAGCTATGACCCTGACATCCACAGACAGGGTCTCTTCACCCCCTACCCTTTCAAACTCGCGTTCCTGTAATACGCGAAGCAACTTCACCTGCACAGCCGGACTTATCTCTCCGATTTCATCCAAAAAGATGCTTCCCCCATGGGCCAGCTCAAATCTTCCCATCTTGCGTTTTCCAGCACCGGTAAAAGCACCCTTTTCATGTCCAAACAACTCGCTTTCCAGAAGGGTTTCTGCCAAGGCCCCACAGTTGACTTTGATAAATGGTCCGTTTTTTCTCTTGCTCAGATCATGCAAGGCCTTGGCAACGAGTTCCTTGCCTGTTCCGCTGTCACCGCTTATCAACACGCTCGAATCCGTGGGCCCCACCTTTTCTAGAGTTGCAAAAACCTCCCTCATGGCCGGTGCCTGACCAACGATGGACGAAAATGAAACCACAGGATGAGCTTCCTGGCGAAGTACCTGGTTTTCAGCTTCGAGGCGTGCGCGCTCTTTTTTTATACGTGCCATCTCCAAAGCCTGGTGCAGTTTGCCTCTTAGCACATCCGGCGTAAAGGGCTTGGTGATAAAGTCGAATGCCCCCAACTTCATGGCATCAACCGCGACCTCCACAGAACCAAAGGCAGTGATCAACATGACTACCGCATCCTCATCCTGGTCCATTATCCGGCGCAGAACCTCCAAGCCGTCCATGGGTTCCATCTTCAAATCGGTGATGGTAAAATCTATACGTCTGCTCTTGAAAAGCTTCAGGCCTGACTCACCATCAGCCGCGACAAAAGTCTTGTGACCCTCCTTTGCGACTACTGCGGCCACACCCTCCCGAATAGTCTCATTGTCATCAATGACAAGCACACTGGCCATCACGTGTTCTCCAATTGCCCACTACGCAGAGTCCGGGGCAAGCTGATTACAAAGGTGGTTGGAATCTCCTCCGAGCAGACTAGCTCTATTCTTCCGTGGTGTTCTTCAATGGTTTTCTTTACCAGCGCAAGCCCCAACCCGGTTCCCTTTTGCCTGGTGGTAAAGAAGGGCTTGAATATGTTTTCGCGTTTATCTTCCTCTATACCACAGCCATTGTCAGAAACTCTCAACATGACTCGATCATCATTTGCGCTCAGCTCGATGTCAACTTCTCCCCCCTCCTCGCAAGCCTGTATGGAGTTTCGCACCAGGTTCAAGACCGCACGCCTCATCTGTTGGGAGTCCCAATAGACCGACTCGGCATCCTGGTCCACCTTCAGTCGCAACGAAACATTCTTTTTTTCTGCGTCTGCAACACACAGGCTTAGAACCTCTTGCAATTCAGTCTCGGAATCAACCTTGCTTATCTGGGGTGGCTTGTGTCTTGCGAAGTCTAAAAAGTCCGTTACCACTCTGGAGAGGTATTCAAGCTCGTTGCCAATACGTTCTACGTGACCACGTGCCTGGTCGTTTTCCACCTCTTCCTGCAACAGTCCAACGAACAGACTCATGCCGCCGAGGGGGTTTCTGACTTCATGTGCAATTCCGGAGAGCATCATCTGCATTTGCTGATCTCGATTTTTGATCGCCTCTCTCATGTCGTTGAGAGTATCTGCCAAGACCGCGATCTCGTCCCTTGTGTCTATGCGGATTTCGCCCTCGAATTCACCACGCTCCATTGATCTAGCCGCCCTGGTCAAGTCGTAAAGAGGCCTGGTGATTCGCCTCGACACCAGCAACGTCACCAATATGACGAGCACCAAGGCAACAAGCCCTATCAGAAACAAAGAGGAACGAAGCTGTTCAAGGGGCCCGAAAAACGAAGCACTCCCTTCGACTCCCACAGCAGCGCGTATCTTGCCATCTACATATACCGGAGCAAATCCTGTCTTGTACTTATTGCCCTGTTCATCATCGAACAAAACCGACGCACTGTCGTGTCCTGTAAAAACTTCCTTCAGCTCCATGCGGTTCGCCGCAAGAGACGGTATCTTCTCACCGATGACATACCTTCTTTCACTATCTACGATACATCGCTCCCTTGAGTCGAAAAGAATGATCCTCCTCACCCTTGTAGCCTTTTTCAGTTCCAGCAGCTTGTTTACGAGATTTGAATATGTTCTCGTGCTCTCGTCCCCTGCAGACAAAGCCATAGTCCTTGGTCTTGCCATGCTGTTTGCACCCACTCTCGCTATGGCCATCAGTGACTTGCCCAGCTCCTGCTCCATGGCAGAGCGAGATGCAAAATAGGCTACCAGGCCCATTCCGACCACAATGGCTGCTGTTGGAAAAAGGTAAGATAAGAGAAGTTTGAGCCACAGCCTAGACG
>JALVPF010000273.1:3010-4880 GCA_027031935.1 Myxococcales bacterium
TCCAAACGGTAACCTGCAAGAACGGACAAACCGGAAGGATTGAGGTTCTTTATTACATCCAGGTTCATCATGCCAACACCACCACGAAGCTCAACGGTCAAGAATCCGGGACCGATTCCAGCCTCGACGCCCAGGCTCAAATGACCACCAAAGCCAATGGCTGAATCCGACAAATTGGAATCAGCCTTGTCATATCCCACCTCGGCCATGCCTATGACCAGGTCCGCACCTGCCCCCACAAATGGTTCGATGGCAGTATCAAGGGGTATCCTGTAAAAAACCTGAAGACTTATGGGGATGGCATCCATCACCACGGTGGATCTGGTGTCGGAGTTGTCGTAACCGATGGATGCGCTAAAACGATGATACGAAACTCCTATACCAACACCCAGTCTGCCATCGAATACAGGCAGTATATATCGCAAATCCAGGGAGCCCACAAATGATGAAGAGCCTATTGACTGGAAAGGAGAGATTTCTCCACCATACAGGCCTATGGAAAATACAGGCTTAGCCTTGGCGGCAGGGGGCCTTGATGAAACCTCCTTTGAGCCAGCAGTGCCACTAGTTGTGTCAGTCTTGTTCACGTCCTGCATATCGACCTTGGAAGACGAGGCGACCTTGACAGGAGCAGAGACATTTGTCTTTACAGAAGATACGGATTCTGAAGGCTTTTTTTCGACATTTGATGGCTTTGGTTTTTGCTGGCCATCAAAAAGTTCAAAATCTTCAGAGGCCAGGGCTTTTTCGGTCCTCTCCTTTTTGACCGGCTTTTTCTGGTCCGAGGCTTTTGCAAGGACAGGCGTCTTGGAATGTCTTACTTTTGTCTTGGTGTGCTTTGTCTTGGTGTGCTTTGTCTTGGTGTGCTTTGCCTTGGTCTTGGAGGAAGCGATAGGAACCAAGGGAACCAACTCAAGGTCATCGTCAGAATCATCTTCTTTCTTTGGTGCCACCAGCGGTACCAGTGCAATATCATCGTCGTCCTCGTTCACTTTGCTCTGGTCAGCGTTGGACTCATACTTCATGGAGATGGTCATGCTCGTCCGCCTGCCTGCTTTCAGGGAAATCTTAAGATGTTGCACTCCGCTGGGTATTTTCACATCCATGCTACTTGGGGTGGATGGGTGGAGCGAGCGGTTCTCTCTATACGAAGACACCCTGGACATAAAAAGGTTCAAGCGTGAACGAAGAATCCTCTTGCCGTTTGCCTTTACCTCGATTGTTCCCTTGAACTCCTTGCCTTTTCTCGTGTTGTTCAATCTGACTAACAGCCTGAGTTTACCGGGGCCGACCACGTCCAGGCTCATGGGACGTCTCGGCAAAACCATGAATCCTTTTTGACCATCTGTAGAAAGAGTCAAGGTGCGATGAGAAGAGACCGGCTTGACCTTGATTGTCTTGGCACGTGACATGCCTGACCATGTCAGTACAGCCAGTGGTACCAATAACATGAATGTGCGGTGACTAATGACTCGCAACATGTCTTCCTCCGTAAAATCAGATGACTAACTGATTGTAAGGCAGTCGCTGCATTAATGTAAAGTATACGCCTTCCGAGTAGTTGCGATTCAGCTGGAGCAAGTGTTGTGATATAGTTTTTTCCATGTCAGATAAGCGCTACAACATGCTGGTTGTCCTCGGTCCGACAGCAACCGGAAAAACCCACCTGGGTGTTTCTCTGGCTCGGAGCCTTGGCGGCGAAATCATCAGTGCTGACTCGCGCCAGGTCTATCGTGGCCTTGACATCGGCACAGGAAAAGACCTGGAAGAATACGGCAGTGGTGAGCAGAAGGTTCCCGTACACCTCATAGACGTGGCGGATCCCCGGGATGTATATAATCTCTATCTCTTCCAACGGCAGTGTGCAGAG
>JALVPF010000274.1:0-4093 GCA_027031935.1 Myxococcales bacterium
AACCGATTTGTCCAGGGTTGTGGCCTGCACTTTTTTTCGAAGCAACAAGGCGAGATCGTGGCCTGAATTCTTGGACAAAACATGTAGTCTGGCCTTGCCTAGAGCCTGTGAACTCATGAGGCAACCGATGGCCTTGCCCGAGGCGTTGGTTATGGGGACCGCCGCCAATTGAGACAGCTTGCCGTCCAACTCGTACATGCCATCTCTCATGGTGCCACTGAGACAATCCTTGACGATTGGAAGTCCCTCAATGCTTTTCAGGGAGAGTCCACCAGGAACCTTGACGATTTCCATTCCTTTTTCGTTCAAGATGCTGAGTTTTTCAGCCTTGATGCTCGCTCGAATTTTTTCCATTGGTTCCTGAAGCTTTTTTGCCACTGGTTCCAGTGTGGACTTCATGGCATCTGGGGCTTGACCATCGGTAGATGGGAGCTGGGTCAGAAAGTCCACCAGCGCCGAATCCCTGGAATGAGCATTCAACGCCTGGATTTGAATAAAAGCTTCGGCCCTGAGCTTGTCCAATATGAGTTTTTCGGATCCAGCAAGGCTCTTGTCCGTGTTTGGAAGTATTTCGGTTTGATAGAAACGGGTCAATCCGTAAAAGGCACTTCCACCTGCAGCAAGAACCAGGAGAAGGACAACGATCACGGTTTTTATTTTGGACATCAATATTCCTCTCTGGAAAGGAGGTTAGTCAGAGACCTTGGGGTAAGCTGTTCACTCCACTTCTCACTCCACTTCAATTTCAATCTCCGGTTCCACATCCTTGAAGCCTTCATCATTTTTTTTATTTTGTGGCTTTTTGGCGGATGCAGGCTTTTTGTCTTTTTTCGAATTGTCTTTTTTTATGGGCGTCTTGGGCTTTTCTTTTTGAGATTCATGTTTTTTCGGGGCTGGTTTGTCTTTCAATGACGAGCTGGAAGTCTTCGTGTTGTTCTTGGCAGGGGCGAGCGCAGGCTTGACAGGTGTCGGGGGCAGTTTCACCGCTTGCTTTTGAGGCTTTGCCTTTTGAGCAAGTGGCTTTTTGCCGCCTGTCTGCTTGGGAGGTTTTGTCTCCATTACCGGTTTGGGCTCAGGTGTCTCTTTGGAAGCCTGAGCCGTTGGTCCTGCGGTCATGCCAGAGCCGGATACCTCTGGCTGCTTTGATTTTTGTGGTTCCAGGATCAGGTTCGTGTTGCTGCCCGAAGAAACCTGCACCTGCTTTTTCAACTTGAGCTTTCCGGCTGCAAAGACCTTGGCCAGATATTCTCCAGGTGGAACCTTCGGAATCTGAAACTGCCCCTTGTGGTCGGTGACAGCTGAAAATGGGCTTTCATTTGCCACGATGCTTGCCCTGATGAAGGGAAATTTTTGGCACTTGAACGTCAAAACACCCGCAGCCATGATTTTTACGCTTCTTGTCTCATTGGGCGACAGTCCATCAAGCAAGATGGGGGTGGAGCCATTTTCGATTTTACAGGAGTATGGATGGTCGTCGAGGTTGTTGACCTTGAGCTTATCTCCAACCCTGATCGTGAGCAATGGAGGAAAAACTCCATACCCCCTCAGTGTAAGTTGCGCAGGGGGTACTTGTATTTCCAGGTTCTTTGTGCGTTCGTTTTCAAGCACTACAGCTGCCTCGACACCGGATGCTTTCTTGATTGCAAGGGGCAGATTCCAAAAATGATCGTCCCCTGCCTGTTTGGCTGTTTTATCCGAGAGACTAAGGGATTTCACTTGACCGGTGACCATACCCGCCTGGGCCGTAGCCCCCATCCACATGAGTACAACTGACAGGATCAAAGCATTTCGCAGCATCTACAAACGGCCTTTCTGTACACCATGAATTTGGGTGCGCGGTGAAAAATCTTAGTGGAATTTATTATGTATGTCAAGGATTTGGCTTGAATGGAGCCTGTCGCAAACACTATGCTTTCATCCATTTCAAATAGTGGAAATGTATATTCATACATGAAGCTTGTTTGACATGAAGGTTCGTTGCTTGTAACAGGGATCTGGCAATGATCAGGGACTGGATAAAAATTCTTCGACCCGTACACTGGGTAAAGAACCTTTTCGTTCTTGCTCCCATGCTGTTCGCTCAACAGGTCTTCGACAGCAGAACGTGGCTGGTGTCACTGGCCGGCGCTGGGCTTTTTAGTATTTTGAGTTCTGGAGTATATGCATTCAACGATGTCATGGATGCAGACAGGGACCGGCTCCACCCCCTGAAATCGAAACGACCTGTGGCTTCCGGGAGGATCTCCAAGGCGGGGGCCTTGGGCGTTGCTGGTGTTCTGGATTTTCTTGCAATTGCAGGTGCGTTCTTTCTCAGCACAAGGTTTGCCTTGGCCTGTCTGGCGTATCTCGTCCTCAACATCCTGTATTCTATGCTTCTCAAGAGGCTCGCTTTTTTTGATGTCATGGCCATAGCAGCGGGCTTTGTCCTGAGAGTGGTGGGAGGCGCTCTGGTAATAAATGTCGTATTTTCACTGTGGCTGGTTGTTTGCACTTTTTTCCTGGCATGCCTGCTGGGTTTTGGAAAGCGTCGTCATGAACTTCATGGGCAACTCAAGGGCAAAAATCTCACCCGTCCCTCCCTGGGGGGCTACTCCATTCGCTCTTTGAAATGGGCTGAAGCTCTTGCTTCTCTCATGACGATCATCGCTTATATCACCTACACTTTTGCTCCTGGTACTGTGACCAAGTTTGGAGGATATCAACTGTTGATGACGGTCCCATTTCCCGTATTCGGCATATTTCGCTATTTGAAACTGGTTGAATCAAGGACTGATTTGGCTCCCACGGAAGCCCTGGTCACTGATATACCCTCTGTGGTCAATTTGGCTGCATGGGTTGGGACGGTAATATTGGGTTTGTATTTTTTGTAAGCTTGTGATCAATCCATTTCCAGTCGTCGCAGGACTCTCCCCGACGGGAAACTCCTCAACTCCACAACATGCTGTTGCAGATGGATGTAGGAACCACCATCTGCCCTCGCTGCGCCCGGATTGGCAACGAATACATGTTCTGTTTTATATAGTCGAGCCTTATGTGTATGTGCGAACAGTACACCATCTCGATGGTTTTGTCTCAGGAGTTCGAGGGCCAACTCCTGGGTGAAGGACTCTTCATATTTTCTTCCGGGCCATGGTCTGATTCGGCTCATGTTGGCGAACAGCAGGGCAAAGTGAAAGATCGCAGGATCCGGCAAGACCTTGTCCCTCAGAAATCGCGTAAATCCGGATTGTAAAAACGCCCTCAAGGCCTTGGTTCCCACATCGCCAGGGCTGGCCCTGTCGCCATGAAGTACCAGACAATCATGGCCCGCCAGGTTCAGGTTTGCAATGGATGGATAAATACGCGCTTCTTGCAAGCCGGGAATATCATTGCTGAGATCGAAATCATGGTTTCCCTCCACCATGTCCAGTGATTCAAATTTGCCGAGTTTTTCCAGCACGTCCATAAAGGCCCTGGATGCGGTGTGGTTGTTACCTGCCATGAACTCGAAAAAATCCCCAAGCAGCACCAGCGATGGATATTTGCTGCAGGCTGATTCAAGAAACTCGCTCATGGTATTCTGGTTGGGATCCTGTGGACCCCTTAGATGAGCATCTGCCATCACCAATACCGGAGACAGTGAGGTCACGAGTACTCCCCGGTTGTCTGGATTTTTCTAACCGCCATTTTTTTGACTGGTATTCCAAGCTCCTTGCACCGTTTTGCGCGGTGCGAACTAGCACCCTGCATGTGCCGGGCAATAAAGGCATCAGCGTCCATGGTCTCGAAAATTTTCGATTTTTCAAACACTGCACGAATTTCTTCAAACATGTCGGGAACATCCGTTTGCACAAACACCCATCCTCGGGGTACTAGCAAAGTCCCAATCAAATTTACCCAGTGGGGATTGACAAGCCGACGTTTTCTGTGCCTTTTTTTCCACCATGGGTCTGGATGAAAAATGCTGAATCCGGAAACGGTCTCGACACCGAAGAGCAAGGGCAGGTCCTGGGTGGCATCACATCGAATGGCACGGAGGTTTGAAAGCTTTCTGTCTGCGGCTTTTTTTCGAATACCTTGTATCCACTTCGGCCTGGTGTCTATGGCAACCATG
>JALVPF010000274.1:4103-5188 GCA_027031935.1 Myxococcales bacterium
ATCCGGGAGCATGGATGCTCGCTCGAGAGCATAACTTCCTCTTCCGCACCCCAGGTCTACCTCCAGGGGATTGCCGTTTCCAAATGCCTTGCTCCAATCCGGTGCTTTTACTTCAGTGTCGCTTTTTCTTTGTCTCATGAGTGCTTGCATGATTGCTGGTTCCACCTTGTAAAAATACCATATTGTATATTTTTTCATTGTCGTGTCTCATGTTGTCGTATGGGGTTCTAGCGATGGAGTGTGCGCGTGTCAAGTGGCATGAGGAACGAACTTAAATACCGAGAGGACTAAAACATGGCTGAGAACTTGTTTGACATGTGGCAGCAAGCTTTGGAGGCATTTGATAATCAGGAATGGGACAAGGCTTTGAGAAGATGCATCGTGATTCTGCAGGGAGCCCCGGGCAATTTCGAGGCTCGCATGAAAGTGGCAGACATTCTCCTCAAGCAGGGGCTTGCAGATAGCGCCAAGGAAGTCTACAAGGTCATTGGCTGGCATTTTACCAAGGCGGGATATCCACTGCTGGCAATAGTTGCCACGAAGATGCTCACGGCCTTCGAGGAAACCTACAATGAGGTCCTAGAGGTTCTTGCACTTCTCTATGGTGCTGGATCCGATCGGGTCCACAAGGATGCCAGGCCTCCACGCCCTGTGCGACTGGAGGACCTGGAACTGACCGAAGCCGGTCGTAATGTGGACAAGGTGTTGCCGCTGAAAGGCAAGGCTCTGGCCGAGCTTGCAGCAAAAACGGCGATGGACGATTCGGGGCTCGACTCGTATCCCGACAAGCTGCCCGAGATTCCCCTGTTTTCAGACCTTCCACCCGAGGCATTCTCCTCTGTGCTCAAAAGGATGAATCTCAGGAGGTTTGCCGGTGATGGGGTGATCATAAAAGAAGGCTCCCGGGGTGAATCCTTTTTCATTCTTGCCAGGGGGGAGGTGGAGGTTACCAAAAAGGTAGGAGACGAGCAGATGGTCTTGGCCAGGCTGGGTGATGGATCGGTTTTTGGAGAGATGGCGCTCATATCAAAACAAGCGCGGGCCGCCACGGTAAGGGCCCTCAGTCACCTCGACCTGCTCGAACT
>JALVPF010000274.1:5198-14121 GCA_027031935.1 Myxococcales bacterium
GATCTGGAGGATGAAGCCTTGAAGCTGGAATCCGTTGCCAAGGCTCTGACGAGGTTTACCAGAAGCAGGATGCTCAACAATCTCATGGCCATGTCTTCGGTATTCAGGGCTCTTCCCTCCACTGCCCGCCATGAGCTGCTGGAGAAGTTCATCTCCACCGATGTACCCAAGGGCAAGGTGGTTATAGAGGAGGGAACGCGAGGTCTTGGGCTCTTCGTCATCCTCAGAGGGGAAGTGGAGGTAAAGAAAAAAGACGGTGAAACATTGGTGCCCCTCGCCTTGTTGAGGGAGGGTGACGTGTTTGGCGAGATTTCGCTGGTTCGCGATGTGCCTACCACTGCAACCGTCATAGCCGGAGCCGATTCCGAGCTTTTGTTCCTGTCCCGCAAGGCCTTTGATGAGTATATCGGTAAAAATCCAAAATTAGCTGAAAACCTGGAGCAGATATCCGATGAACGTTTGAAGGAGACCGCCAGGCTCATGTCCGAGACAGACTTCTTGTCCGATGACGAATTCGTGTTGCTGTGATCCCGTAGAGTCGCGACCCAAAAAACGAGGCCTGCTCGCTGCCCTTGGTATATCCAGGACCGCACGGTCACAAGGAGTGGAATCCCGCTTGCTCCCTTTATGCGCGGGTTTGTCGATTCGTGATACTTGGGAATTGTTGCTTCAGACCTGTATCATTTGCCGGTTCGCTTGAGTCTCGCCACGAGCCTTGTGTACTTGTTGTTTACGACCTTGAATCTGGGGTTGCCCTTTTCTTTCTTTTGTACGAGATCCTGAATCGCTGCGATGGGCTTTTTGGAGTTAAGCCTTGAAAATGCGAAGATGACTCCCCATCTCACCAACTCGTTCGGGTCACCCACGACAGTGATCAAAGCGTCTATTGCCTTTGGATCGCCTATTTGCCCCAACTCATAGGCCGCTTTTTCTCTTACTGCAGCCTCCTTGTCCTTGAGTTTTCCCATCCAGCAGTCTGCGTTCTGTTTACATGCTGCGTATGCCTCGAGTCTCTTGATGGATTTTTCTATGATGGGGGTGAGGGTCCTGTCCTTGAATTTTTCCTTCAAGGCCTTCAATTGCTGCAGGTCTTTGTCCGTGCCCAGATTGCCTATGGCTTCGATCATCGGTAGCCGGACTCTGGGATGTCGATTGCCCTCAGAAGCATACTTGAACAGGTCTGGAACAACGGACCTGTCTCCTATGAAGATAAGCGAGTTGCAAACCACTGTTGCCACGTCCCAGAATTTTGTGTCCAGGTATTTGGAAATGGCCTTTACCGCGCCCTTGTAGCCTATATCACCCAGCGCGCTGATGAGGCGAGTCATTACGATGAGCTTGTTGTCAGAATCCCATTTGGAGACTTTTTCTACCATCGCGGAAAGGGGCTCCACTGCCTTTTTGCTGCCGATATCTCCCAGCACCTGGGCTGCGTTTGCCTCCAAGGCTCCCTTGAGGACTTCCACATTACCCTCGAGGATACGGTTCACCTCCTTGTTTTTCCCATTCATGGTCTGAATCAGGAGATCGACAGCAGGTTCGCCAATCTTGACGAGAGCAAGGTTTGCATGGGCAAAGAAGAAAGCCTTTTCCTGGTACAGGGCCTTGACCAGATTGGGCACCACCTTGGGATCTGCAATTTCACCGAGGGCAAAGATCGCGTTGGCCCTGATGGTCTTGTGGACATCCTTGTCATTGAGTATTTCCAGGAGAGGATCCACTGCCTCTTTTGCCTTGAGTTCTCCAAGGGACCTTATGGCTGCACGCTTTACATATGGGTTCTTGGTGACCTTCATCAGGCGAATGAGAGGGGCGATGGCCTCCTTGTCACCTATGGCGCCGAGAGCGGTGGCTATTTTTTGATTTGCCCTGTTCGTAGCCTTGGCCTTTTTTCCATCCTTGTTGGGGCCAACCGTATAATCCAGTGCTTCTATGAGTGCTGTTCCTGCCTTGTCATATTTCCACTTCTTGAACATCTCGGCGATTTTTTCCCGCACCTTGGGATTGTCAGAGCTGGCCTTGAAGGTCTCGAGCAGGGCTGGCGCAGTGGACTTGTCGTTTATTGCCTTGAGTTCGCTTACCGCTTTTGTTACCTGCTCCTTGTCCTTGAGCGCTTCCACCCAGCAGGAGGCATCTTCGCCTTTTTTACATTTTTTTTCACATCCCGGCACTGCCATCATGGCCACGAACAGTAAAATCAAAGAGTTACGAATGCTCACGGGCAACCCCCTTTTGAAGGTCAAACGGGTTTGACTGGGTTCTGGATTCCAGTATCTGGCATCTGATTGCATGTGTTTGTGAATAATCACGAAGTGAGGTGTTAGTCAACGGAAAAAATAACTTGGCTTTGCTATTGGGCTGTGGTAAGGCATTGGATCTAAATGGCTAAACTAATTACATGCATATAGGCAGGAGGTCTGTCGAAGGGTGGGTGAGGAAGCCAAGTATTTCCAATCAGCGATTCCGGGTCCATGGCTGAACTGTATTTGGAGCAAGCATTGGAGAATGCCGCTCGTTTGGATTCTTTTCATATTGGTGTTCTCATCTGCCACCACCTGGGCCAATGAGGACAAAGTCGCATTTCTCTCCAGCAAGCTGGCAGAAGCATCGAGCTTCAAGGTGAGGTTGAAGGCGGCAGTTCTTCTGGGCCGTTTGCACGACCGACGGGCAGTGAATCCCTTGGAGCATGCCCTGAAAGATGACAATTATGTTGTGAGGGGAGCGGCAGCGAGGGCTCTTGGAAACCTGGGACCGTCTGTCGCGGCCGATGCGGTAGAGGATATTTTTTCGCTGGTCCTGGACGAGAATCAGTTCGTGCAGAAGGAGGCGAAGTCTGCATTGAAACGCCTTGCCTCTGCCCAGTCCCTGGATTATTACACATCTGCCATGCATAGCCCCAATGCGACCATAAGGGTCGAGGCTATCAAGATCCTTGGCACTCTTGATCTACCAGATGCTCGAGCCTCGATCCTGACCGGGCTTGGAGATGAAGACGAAGAGGTTAGAGCAGAGTCCGTGGTTGCAGTCCACAGCTTGCAAAGAGATAAACAGGTGGCCCTGCTGAAAACCTCCCTGGGCAGGAATGACAAGGTTCGCCAACAGATTTCTGCTGTAGAGCTTTGTCAGGACTTGGGCTTGTACGAGTTGCTCGATCCCTTGGCTGATCTGCTGGTGTCCGACGATGTCGTTCCCACGGTAAAGACCAAGGTCTCACAGGCCCTGAGATCCATGAAAGACAGGCTGGACGTAAAAGAACTTGTGCAGCAGTTGGAATCAGAGGATGCCACCAAGAGAAATCGTGCCATAGAGCTACTTGGAATCATCGGCAGTACTGCTGCTGTGGATGCGCTTATGGATTTGCTGCGAAACCCGGATCCTTACGTAAGACAGAGGGTCATTCTCTCCCTTGGTGATGCCGGGGATGCCCGTGCTGTTCCGTCCTTGAAGTATTTGCTGAAGACTGAAGACAATGCCCGCATCAGGAAAAGCATCGAGCGGGTTATCCGAAAACTCAAACCTTGACGCGCTTGGCCAGGTCCAGAAGCTGCCCGTTGGTGCGTTTCTCCAGATGTGTACGGTAGCCCTTGTCTTCTTTTTTATGCTTGCCCATACGAGCTGCCACCAAGGTGTCAATCAGCTTGTTTCTGTTGCCGTATTTGGTCTTCAATGTCGTCTCTCGCTCGTGAAGGATCATGAGCTTGCGGTTGGACTGTGCCAGCAGCTTCTTCTTGAATTGGTCTTTAGTTAGGTCGGAAGGGCGAGCCATCATACCCATCAGCTCGGTTACCAGTTTGTTTTTTCCGCCAAACTTGTCTTTTACTTGCTGTAGTGGACTTTTCTTCATTTCTATCTCCCTGGTTCATCCCGGTATTACGGTTTTCCGGGATGGGCGGTGACAGATAGCATATCTGCTGTGTGGGGGCAAGCAAAAAGTGCGTTATTGCTACTTGGTGGTACTCTCAGGGCTTGCCGGGGAATTTGATGAATTGTCCACTATTACTACTGCCCAGCCTCTCGCATATGAGTATTCCAAATTATTCATACGATCTCTTCTTTTTAAACAGAGACGTCTAAAATCACCTGCGGTGTCGTCTTGAGTCACATCTGTTGAATAGTATATGACAGCATTGGCACCCACCTTGGATGCTTTATCCCTCACCAGGTTTTCCAATGATTTCGAAATATTGGGCTTGTATTTGTCGAGTTCATAACAAGAACCATAGTCGTCGCCTACAGAAACAGGACCAAGGATGCGATGAGAAAATCCCGGTTCCACCTTGAGTTCGTTTTCTTTCAAAGAAAAGCCCTCAGGCGAGTTTCCATAGTAAACTTTTATGTCTTCAGGTGGAGTTGTGGCCGTGTTCTTTTCGTTGCCCGTCACCAGGCCAACTCTGTCAAAACGCGCCTTGAGGGCGAGCGGTGGAATACAGCTCGCAAGAAACATGCTACAAACGATTCCTAAAAGAACCTTTTTCATGGTTTATGCTCCTTCCTGTGTCCTTTATTGGACTGATTTATTTTAATTTTTTCTTGTACGACAAATTTTTTCTATTGTCCAGGAGTACTCTGGCAGCGCGGTATGCTCCAATTGGTTGACATGGAACAGCAGTGCTATTAGCATCATGAAAGATTGAATTTTTTTCTCGAATGGATTTTGTTGGATTGCAGGGGTAGGACATGAAAATACTGTTCGTTGACGATGATCCGGCCAGTAGAAAGTTGATTCAGAAGGGATTGGCTGCCGATCAAATCAGTGTGGAGTTGGCAGAGGATGGTCCCAGCGCTATCGAATTGATAAGGAAAGAACGTTACGATACTATAATCTTGGACATCATGATGCCGGGTGTGGATGGTTTGCAGGTGGGAAAGGCCATACGAGGCGATTCCATGAACAGGGATACTCCCATCATTCTTTTGACAGCACATCCCCTTGCTCTCAGGGAAAAGGCAGCCAAAAAGCTACAACCAGCAGCTTCCCTTACCAAACCCATAAAATTGGACAAGCTGGCAAGTGTGATAAGGGAGACGGTTGCAAAACAGCAAACCGAATGAATCTCGGTCCCGTTTACATTGGTGACTTTTTTGCAAAGCTGAAGGTGACAAGTCTGTTCAATCACGGGGGCCGGGAGCTTAAAGATGAAAAAACGCCTGTTTGTTTCGCTGCTGATCTGTGGAATTCTTTTAGTTGCTTGCGAAAACAGGCAGGGCTCGTTTGATGCTGCAACAGATACAGGCAATACTGCTGACGCTGATGGGTGGAGTTCGGATGAGACGAATTGGGATGGGGGAGATGAAGGACCCCATGCTCCATGGGGTATTGGCAGCGAGGAAACTTTTGATGTGGTGACCTGGAATATCCGCAATTTTCCCACAAATGGGAATACTGCCTCCTATGTTGCGCAATTGATAAATGGCCTTGACGCGGATCTCATAGCGGTACAGGAAATAACCGACATATACGAGTTTGGGAAGGTGTTGTCAGCCCTTCCCGGATACACAGCGGTGTTGTCTGATGATGAATATGGTTCAGGCGATTATCAAAAGACGGGCTTGATATACAAATCTGACTTCATTAGTGTGGGCGAGACCAAGTCCCTGTTTGAATCCGACTGGTGGGCCTTTCCTCGCCCGCCCTTGCAAGCTGAGGTGACAATCACCAGGCCGGATGGCACGCTGTGGACCATGATAGTTATAGTGGTGCACCTGAAGGCATCTGTCGGAGAAGAAAACGAATCCCGTCGGCGCGAAGCATGTAAGAAGCTCAAGGATTATGTCGACTCCTTGGTCAGTGGGGAGGTGGAGAGCGAGGTCCTCATTCTGGGGGATTTCAATGATCAGCTCACAGATTCCCCATCGAAAAATGTCTTGACCCCATTTCTCGATGAACCAGACCACTATGAGTTTCTGACCAGGTCCCTGACCGGTGGCCAGTTTTCTTATATCCCTGCTAGAGTTCTCATCGATCATATGGTGATCACGGGAGCACTGTTCGATGACTTCGAACAGGCAGAAGTGGAACCCGTACCCATGGAGGGCCTTGTGGAGGATTTCGATTACCTGGACAATGTCTCTGATCATCGTCCTGTGGCCGCTGTAACGCCTTGGTGAAACAAACCTGGACGGATTTACTTTTTTCCGCCGTAAATATCTGGCAAACTCCTTTCCCATGGCTCGACAATATCTAATAATTTCCGATCTGCACCTGGCTGACATTGAAGATCACGCAGATGGATGGAAAGCTTATAAATCCAGCAGGTTCTTGTTCGATGATGATTTTTCCGGCTTGTTGAACGAGTTCATTTCGAGAAACGAGTCGGGGGATGACAAGCCGGAGCGGGTCTTGGTGCTAAACGGTGATGTATTCGATTTCGACCTTGTATGTGCTGTACCGGACGAGGCTCCATGGAAGGTGAGCAGGTCCGAACGTTCCGTGGGGCTTGATGCTACTGAAGACAAATCCATATGGAAGCTCAGGAGGATACTGGCGGATCATGAATTGTTCGTAACTACCCTGTCAGACTTTCTCGTCGCTGGTCACAAGCTTGTATACGTGATGGGAAATCACGACATGGAACTGCATTTTGCAGGTGTGCAAAGAGCCTTTCTCGATGCCCTGCATGCTGACTGCACAAAGCGGAATCTGGACTTCGATGATTCACAGGTCGTTTTTGAACAATGGTTTTATTATGAACCAGGGGAGATCTACGCAGAGCATGGACAACAATATGATCACTATACCTCGTTCAGAAACGTCCTGAATCCCACGGTGCAAATGCGGGGCGAGCAGACCATCGCGCTTCCCATGGGCAACCTCTCCAACAGAATTCTCATGCCCAAGATGGGTTATTTCAATCCACATGCATCCGACTATATTCTCAACATGTTCGCATACGCGTGGCATTGGTTGAAGTACTATGCGTTCAGCCGCAGGAGCCTTGCTTGGAACTGGTTTTGGGGAAGCCTCGTCGTGTTCTTTCGCCTGCTTTCCGTCAGAAAAAAGCAACTCCGGTGGGGGCAGGGGCAGAAACTGCGGCAGGGGGTACTTGCCTATGCCAGACAAAAGGAACTGGATGATGAAATGGTAAGCGCCCTTTGGCAGCTGCAGAACCCGCCCATTACAGGGAAACTGTTTCGAATCATCAGGGAGTTTTGGATAGATCGGCTGGTGATATCTTTGTTGATGATCGGAGGTACGGTGGCTTTGGCCCTTGTTCCCATACCCCTATGGATAAAACTGGTGGTACCTCTGATGGGCTTTCCTCTTGTGTATCTTTTTTACGAATGGGCCGTACAGGGTGAAAGCATATTCACCATAGAGACCAGGTTGCCGAAGGTCGCGGGACGAATCGCCCAGATGCTTCCGGTCAGGGTCGTCACATTCGGACACACCCATCAGCCGAGGCTCCTGGCTTTGGGAAGAGACCGGACTTTTGTGGATACTGGAACATGGGCACCCATTACCAAACCCAATGATCCGGACACTCTGGTGCCTGGTTTGAGGAACTATCTGATGGTGGATTTTTCAAAGAACAGACCCTGTGTACAGTTGGGCTCATGGATGGTTTTGCGAGATGAAGATCCGGGGGGCAAAACATGAAATTTTTGGTATCGTCATTTTACATGACTGTCTGTGCACTCCTTCTCTATGGCTGTCAGTCGTCAGATGAGATTCTCTGGACTGATGACGCCGGGCAGGACGCAGGGGTAGATGGAGATGCAGAGACAGACGTCCACGCCGGGCAGGATGCGGGGATGGATGGAGATGCAGAGACAGACGTCCACGCCGGACAGGACGCAGGGATGGATGGAGCTACGGATGCAGGAGCAGATACCGGACGGGATGCTGGTGTAGATGCCGGTACTGATGCCGGGCAGGACGCAGGACAAGACGCTGGTGCGGATGGTGCTGTGGATGCTGGCCTGGATGCAGGTGGAGACGTCGTACAGGATGCGGGTGCGGATGAATCTGTGGATGGAGGCACTGGGGATTCGCAGACTGGGGATTCGGGAGGAGACCAGCAGCAGCATGTTTCATATTGCGTACAGGTTTGCGATTCACCTTCTGACTGTGCAAGCCAATATCCTCCGTGGGATGCTGACAATTATGATTGTAATGATGGAGCCTGCGAGTATTTGGGTTGTCATTCGGATGAAGAGTGCAAGGCAGTGCCTGGAATGGAGTCATATGTGTGTGCGGCTGACCAAATTACAGGCCTGGACGTTTGCACCAAATCTTGTTCATCCGTGTCCGATTGCGCAACACCATCTGCTCCATGGGATGAGGACAACTACAGTTGCGACAATGGCGCCTGTCATTACACGGGATGCAATTCAGACCAGGAGTGTCAGTCGGTGCAAGGTTTGGAGTCATATGTGTGTGCGGCTCAGGTTCAGGGCGCTCTGGCGCAGTGTCTGCCAGGATGCTCAACTGTAGAAGATTGCGATATGGGTTCTGTGGCATATGATCAGGATAACTATTTCTGCGATGATGGTTTGTGCGTGTATACCGGTTGCAATTCTGATGAAGAGTGCCGGGTGTCCATGAATGGAGTGTCATGGGAATGCCGCTAGGGCTTGGACATATTTTGCTTTGGATAGAGCTTGTTGGGAAGGTGATTGGGTGACAGTACTATTGCTTGCTCCTGAACCTGGAAATATTCCAGCGCAGGCCTTGGTACTCCTCCGTGATCATTTTCAGCGGCGATGGCCCGGAACTTTTTTTTTGGGACTCATGCCCGGCTTGCCCCGTGGACTGGAAGCAGACGAACAGTTCGATTGGATGACATGGCCACTTCTTCCTGGTGATGATCCTGACGACAATAGTGCTTTGCTCGAAAAAATCATGAGGCGTTTTGAGGCACAGGCGGTCATTGGTCTAGGCTGTTCATCAAGCAGTTTGCTGTCGAAAATTGGTGGCGGCTTG
>JALVPF010000275.1 GCA_027031935.1 Myxococcales bacterium
CTGCATGGGCTCCCGGAGGAGGTGCTCTGGCATACACGTGTTCGATGGGCTCATCACCTGAGACAATTTGCCTGATGAACCTGAAAGACAATCAAAGCAAAACGCTTGTCCACAGGCCTGGATTCGATCCGGACTTTGATGACAGGGGCGAATTGCTGGTGTTTACGTCAGATACAAAGTCGGTGAGTGGCCCGAGCTCACCAGGCGGCGGTGTTGCCTGTCTGTGGCTGCACCGCATGTCCGATGGCGCCGAGGCTCCGCTTCACAAGTGTGATAGACCAGAAGGATTCGGAAAATTTTTATCCTATGACTCGGCTACATGGATCGTGTTTTCCAGGTTCGAGGATGATACCGATGGTAATGGCCGGATTGATTGGCGTGATAGACCATCACTGTGGATTCAGCGAATTTCGGACTGGAAAGCGGCGAGGCCTTCTGTTGGTCGTGCCATACCACTTACGGATGGCAGCACTTCAGACATAACACCACAACCATTCGAGAACCTGATCTACTATGCATCACGAAAAAATGACGATCTGGATATCTGGAGTCTGGATCTGCGCCATGCATTTACAAAGGAAAAAAGCTGGGTTCAGGTCGAAGAGAAACTCGCTTCTTCTGCAGGCGGTCTTGCTGCTCTTTTTGTGCTCAGAAGATGCGAGGCCCTTCTCTCCCAGGATCCACTGGGCAAAAAATGTGAACTCCAAAAAGCAGACCGACTCCTGAAAGAAGCATACTTTGCTCAGGCTGAAAAAGCATACGGATCCTTGCTTAGAACTTCTGCTGATGGAGAGATCCTGAATTTTGCAAAAATGGGTATTGTCTCGGCACAGATGAACCAGAGGCTTGCCTTGGGTATGAGTCCATCAGAGCAGGCAGAGTCCAGGCCTTTGGCCGCAAGGCTTCTGCGCAGGCTTTCAGACTGCCATGAAAACTCCGGCCAACTGGGACTCCTCAAGGGCGATATTTTACGCAGGGTGGGGAGGTGGGCGGAATCTCTTCGAGCTTTGGAAAATACCGCGAACCTGGGTGATTCCGTTCATGCTGCAAGGGCCTTATTGCTCGAGGGTGATGTTTTGAAAGAGTTGGGAGACCGCGAGTCTGCCCTGGATTCCTGGATAAGATTGATCAGAAAATATCCCTCGGAGCATGCGCTTGCCACAGTAGCAGCAAGCAGGATTCTCGAGCTGATGAAGTCCGATGTCATCGACGGCTCCGGCATCATAGAACGCCTCGAGGATGTGTCAGCAAGATGGCCCGGATTGCCCCTGCTGTCGGCTATGGCGAGGTTGGAGATAGGAAAAATACATTTGTCTCTTGGCCACAGGGAGTTGGCCAGGAGGGCCTTTGTCCAGGTACATGTTCGATTTTGTGAATTTTCTAAACTGGTCGCAGAGGCGGTCTTGGCGCTCGCAGCCATGGCAGAGCATGATGGAGATCTGGCCAAAGCCCTGGACTATGCAACAGAGTTGAGAGACAAATTCGGATCCATTCACGGATTTGCCAAGAAGGGCAAGGATATAATAGCCCGCTTGGCCTCGGTCCATGCTCGCCAGCTGATATTGCAAGGTGAATCCGGGATGGCCATAAAGGTATATGGAAAGCTCTTGGATCAAGACCCGGGCAACCTTTCCACCCGGAGGCGCATAATATCCTTGATGGCCTCAGGAGGTCATATTGACTCTGCCCTCTCTGAATATGGGCAAATGGTGCAATCTCATCCAGGTGATGCCAACGCCCTATATCTGTATGGTCTGGTCCTTACCTATGTAGATCCACCGTCGAGGTTTGATGAGGCCATGGATTATCTGGACAGGGCACTAGAGATCGACGGACAGCTTGTTTATGCGCATCAAACCCGCGGTTGGGTACTGGAACAGAAATATCACCTCTTGGGCGACAAGACCGGTTTGCAGGCAGCTGCCGATGAGTATCTGGCTGCCCTGGGATTGATGGATTCTGGTGCCAAAAAGGACGATGAGGCCGAGCTTTTCCTCAATTTGGGAAATGTGTTTTTTTCCCTCGGCAACTATCGGAGCGCTTACGAGTTTTACAAAAAAAGGTTCGCGTTTGAACATTTCCTTGTTCCAGAGAGGCGATTGATATTTCTGGAAAGGTATGCGCGCACCGCCATGCTCAGCGGTGAACTCCACGACGCCCTGCTGGCCTTTTCCCTCGGGACTGCTGCTGCAAGACAGCAGAAACACTCTGTCCGGGAGGCTCGATTGAGAGAGGGGCAGGCAGCGGCGCTTCAGTTGATGGGACAATATTCGAAGGCGGCTAATGTTCTAAAGGCTACCTGCAAATCCTTGGGAGAGCTCGTAGACCTTCGTCATTTGGCCCGCTGTTATAGAAATCAGGGATACAACATGTACATGGATGGCGATTTGGCCGGTGCTGCCGACGCTTTTACCCATGCCCTGGACATCATGACGATGGTTCGGCAGAAACATGAAGGCAACAGGGTCGTATCTGTTGGTATCTCCAGGAATTCTTCCAGAGCAGCTATGGGTTTTGATACGGATGGAGAGTTGAACCTTTTGTATTCCTTTGCCAGCAGGCTCTATCGTCGTGCGGGTGATCTTTTCAGGTCAGACCTCAGCTTTTCGAAGAGAATTTCCGTATTGCGCAGAGCCTTGTCGGACAGAGGAAACTCGCAGGATAATCTGGAGCTTTCCATAGCCTTGAACAACAGGGGTAGCATTTTGCTGAATCAGGGCCGCATCTTGGAAGCCGACGATGCATTTTCTAGCGCAGGCAAGATGTCCCTTGAGCAAGGCAATGCCAATGGTGCCATAATAAATTTGAGCAACCGTGTGATTTTGAACTCGGTCGGCATACATGTCTCCGATCCGTCAAGTCTGTTGGCGACTACTAGGAAAATCTACCAGTTCATGGACAAGAAGTCTGCATCACCTTTGGACATGGCTCGTCTATTGAACTTGTCAGGCATACTGCAGTCTTCTGTCGCCCAATCCACGAGAAAACAGGCTGGTGCCCCGTCCATGTCAATGGAACAGGAGATTTCTTCAGCCATGGCTGATCTGGATTCCAGCATTTTGGCTCTGCATGGTGCACAAACCGATTTTGAGTTGGCAGCTACCATGGCCAGAAAGGATGAAAGTGAGCGAGGTTTGAGATTCTCTCTGCTTGCCGATTTGAACCGCGCTGAGGTCATGAGGCGTGCCGGGATGCTGGATGAGGCTGCAAGGTTGCAGAAAAAGGTGTTTGAACAGGTTGACCGAAATGCGCTGCTGGGCTTGCAGTGGAGAGTCCCATGGAAAAAGCCAGCCATCAGGGCTCGTCTTTTGATGTCCTTGCCTTCGTCTGTATCGGCCACAGCCCATGATGAGTCCGCACGCCTGGCAAGAGACGACCTGTTCGAGCAGGTGATACTCTCAAGTCTGGATGGTGGACAAGATGCCGAGGCTATGGAGTGGGTGGAACGTTATCTCCTGCAGCGAAGGAAGGACGTCATAAGCCCGGGAGATCTGACTCCCCTGTCTGGCCAAGACCGGGCCTACCTGCGTCGGGTGAAGGCTGCGGAAAAGTCCTTGCAGAAGGCCCTGGCTTCATCTTTTGTCAACGCTAGCCAGGAACAAAAGCGAGCACATAAGGCCAGGGTACAATCAGCGCTCGAAGCATGGCATGCCGCATTAGGAAAGAGCGACGGGGCCAGAGAAGTTTTAATAGACGTGCTTCAGGCTATACCTGAAAACATGGCGTCCATACGACATAGCCTGGGGGCAAACACAGGCTTGTTGATGGCTGTAACGTTCAGGGATGAGCTAGTTGTCATGCTTCTTACATCTAAAGGCATATGCCATCATGTAGAACATGTGAGTAAGGCGCGGCTTTTGCAGACTGTAGATGACCTTTGGAGCAAGAGCCGAAAGGTCGCAGCAAAGGCGCGATATTCACTGTCAAAATGGATTCTGGAGGATTTGGAAAAAGAACTGGCACCACTAAATCTTTTGGTGGCTGTAACCGACGATCTTAGAACCCACAGACATCCGTTCCCCCTGGACTTGCTCCTGTTCAGGAAGAAGGCACTTGGCAGGCAAATTCCGGTATCACATGTATATTGTGCCTCGGACCTGGTTCGTTTGGCCGGTTTGCGAAATATTCGCATGCAACCAGCTGCCTGGGTAGGTTCTCGTCCTGGTGTGGGATTGATGACATCGTTGCACACACAGCTCGGAAGGTTGAAACATGTGGATGGACCACCCGGTGAGATTCTCGAGGATGTGGCGGGCAACGGACTGGTCATTTGGGATGTTCCTCTGCTCATCAATGATGAAAGTCCCATGAGTTCAGCCTTTGAATCCGATCCTCTCATTGGCGCACCCAATGGTATTGGTTTGCGAAGGCTGCTGTCGGTTCCCACAGGTTCAAGTCTCTGGTTGGTCAGAACTGACCCAGGTGGAGTCAGTGGCCGTTTTGGTGGCATGGTTCTGGATTTGGCAGGCAGGGGGGCACTGGTGCCTTCCACGGGTATTATTCCCGGTATTCCTGGAGATAAGAACGATCAGGCCCTTTCATGGATTTTGGAATTTAGCCAGAGCAAGAGCCCTGCAGAGGCCTTTGGTGAGACCTTGGGGCGTCTCCTCGACAATGGAGTCAAGTTCCAAAGTCTCTTGGGGATGGAACTGCGTGGTTATTGGGGAATGAACCTCACTGAAAAACGGCGTTTTGCAACAGCTGCCTTGGGCAAGCTTGCAGCCAGGGCCATGAAGGCATTTCGTGCTCAAAGGTGGTCAGATGCCCTGGGCCTCTTCCTGGACGTTCGCAGAATGGCTGTTTTCCTCGGAAAGAAAACGATTCTCGGCAAATTGGATAGCGCAATAGTAACCAGCGCCTTTAGGCTCAGGCAGTATGATCTTGCTGCGAAGTACGAGTCTTTGATCCTTGCAGCATCCAGCCAGGCAAAAGACGCCAGATCCAAAGCCATGGCCCTTCATTTTCTGGGGATACTCCGCTCAAAGGGTGGACACGCATCAGAGGCCATGGATTTGCTTTCCCGGGCTATCGCCGGTCTCGATACTTGTAAAATGAAAAAACAGGCTGCTGAGGCAAGCGCGGATTTGGCCTTGGCAAAAAACGCTGCCTTCGATTATGGCGGGGCCATAGACATGGCGAAAAATGCCATGCTGAGGTTCCAGACTTTGAAAAATCTTCCAGCTGAGATTCGCATGATGCGCCTGCTGGGAACCATCTACCTGCGTCGCATGAATATGATAGGCAAGGCCAGGTCGTGGTATCACAAGGCCCTGCATGCCGCCAGGCAAGGGAGGATGCTGCCGCTGCAAGCGAGCATTTTGCTCGACTTGGCTCGCACAGAGTTGTCCACGGGCGCTTTCGATCTCAGCAAGGCCAAGGCAAAAGAGGCTTTTGAAATTTTCAAGGCCTTGTCCCATGACAGGGGCCAGGCTGAAGCCTTGATAGAGTTGGCCAATGCCATGTGGTACCGTGGCGAGTATCAGGAGGCGCTGGGTGCACAGACAAAGGCACTGGCATGGGCCAAAAGGCTTGGTGACACCAGGTTGAAGATCATGGCTGAGAGTCTTGGGGGGCTTATACTGATGAATCTGGGAGATGTGGGCAAGGCATCCGATGCCATGCACCGGGCTCTCGATGACGCCATGTCAGCGGGCCTGAAAGATGAACAGGCGGTTCAACTGAACAATCTGGGCATCGTATATCGTGTCCAGGGAAAACTGGCCAAGGCCCTGGACAGGTTCGAGCAGGCTCTTCGCATTGATTCGGCCATGAAAAACAAGAGAGGTAGAGCCTATGACCTGAGAAACATCGGTGTGGCCGAACAGATGTTGAAGAAAAATGACAGGGCCAAGATGCATCTATCTCAGGCTCTTGAGCTTAGCAAGTTGGTCAAGGACAGGTTCAACCAGGCAGAAACTCTGGTGGCATTGGCAAAGCTCGAAAGCAGTGGCGGAGACCTTCAAAAAGCTACCCATCTCGCAAAATCGGCTTATGAAATATCCCGGGCTCTGGGAGCAAAGGAAGTTCAGTGGAGAGCGCTGAGGTACATGGGACAGATCTCGCAAACGAGAGGTTCGTATCAAAAGGCAAGAGGTTACTATTCGCAGGCTATCGAATTGGTGGAGCGTATGAGAGCCGGTTTGAAAACTGAGGTATTTCGTAGTGGCTTTCTGGACAACAAGTACCAACTGTATGAGGACATGATCCATCTCTTGGTGGGCATGGGGTATGTTGACGAGGCGTTTGAATATTCTGAAAGATCCCGGGCGAGGGTCTTTTTGGATATGCTGGCCGAAGATCATGTGGAGATAGGTAACGCAGAAGAAAAAATCCTGGTCCGTAGGCTGGGCGAGCTTCGTCGGAAATTGGATGAGCTGGATCGAGCATCGCATGTAGACCATGCACAGGACACTGATTCAGCGAACGAAATCAGCCGGACCATGGCAGAATACCACGGTGTATTGTCCAGACTCAAGTCTGCTCGCCCTGGATTGATTGAGTATCTGGAAGTTCATTCAGTGACTGCCCATGAGTTGATGCACAACCTGCACCATGGGCTTGTGCTGGTCAGCTATTATGTCACAGATGGAGACACCCTGGCTTTTGTCTTTGTTCGTTCCGGCCTGAAGGTCGTCAGTATCCATGTCACAAGGAAAGCTCTGACAGAAAAGGTGCGTCATGCCCGAACGCTCATAGAGGGTTTCGAGCAAGCCGATGGTGAACTGAGAGATTTGTATGATCTGCTGATTCGTCCCATCTCCGACACCATCGAGGACGCAAGGATTTTAGGAATTATTCCCCATGGACCACTGCATTATTTGCCTTTTGCAGCCTTGAAGCCGGACAGAAAACATTTTTTAAGCGATGGCCCCTTGTTGTTCATAAGCCCATCGGCCAGTGTCATGGTGCATCTGCTCCAACGCAAGCATATGCATGATGGGCCCTACGGAAGGTTGCTTGCGGTAGGGGATCCACTCCTCGATCTTCCTTTCGCACGGATGGAGGTAAAGGCAATCGGTGATGAACAGGGTGACTCCAGTATTCTTTTCGGCAAGGATGCCACCGAGGGTAAAACCAAGAGCCTGATGGCCACGAGCGGATTGGTGCACCTTGCAACTCACGGGAAATTCGATATTGATAATCCCATGCGCTCTGCCGTCGTCCTTGCTCCTGGAGATGGGGAAGATGGAGTGCTGAACGCAGCGGAGGTGTTTCACTTGAACCTCACGGCTCGGCTCGTCACCCTCTCCGCCTGTCAGACAGGTTTGAGTCATATTGGTGGTGGTGACGAGATGATTGGTCTGCAGAGGTCGTTTCTGGCAGCCGGAGCAGACTCTGTCTTGTCCAGCCTGTGGCGCGTCAACGATGTGGCTACGGCCATGTTGATGAAACAGTTTTATCGCTCCCTGCGCTCCCACGATGAACTCAGTTCACTGAAATTAGCCCAGGAAGTTGTGCGAAGGTATTTTCCGCAGCCAGGTTACTGGGCTTCGTTTGTGCTGACAGGAGCCTGGTAAGATACCCCGAGATCCATTTCAAGTATGCCAAAGGAACTGACACTTGTTGAAAACCCGGAGTGAGACATTCCAAGTTCATCGGCCAGTTTAAGCATGAGATGCCCAAGGGGAGTCTGTGATACGGATGCACCTTGGTTCAACTGGTAGGTCACACCATCGTCTGCTTGCTCTGCGTGTATAAGAGCCTTTCTGGTCTCCAGGTTGGCGGCATTGTCTACTACGAGGTGGGCGATTTCATCCAGAGAGGGACAAATGTCTCGTGTCATTTCCGCGAGTATTGCTCTTGCTGTACTGGGACCTTCGGGCATTGGTGGCAATTCCATTCTGTACACCCTCTTGATGACAAGAGACCTGTCACATGGATCGAACAATAGATGGAAGTTTGCCGGATCTCTACCGGGAAAACGGTCGTTTACATAAAAGGTGAAAACCTCTCGCTTCGAACCCTTATATATTCCCTTGAACTTTGCAAAACCCTCAAATTGTATCCCGTCCTTGCACTCTGTTACCTCTCCGCTGAAGTCCTTCATATAGGGAAAGATCCTGTCGAGTGCCTCCTCGCCCGGAAGCCATCCACGATAGCGACGTTTGAGAGATTTTTCCCAGTCGAGTTCCTTGTCTATCCTTTTGCCAAGATTTACAAAATCGGTGTCATCTCGTCCCATGAAGCGAAACACGGCACTGAGCAATTTCCCTGGAGACGGGTTTTCGTGTAGCCAGGTTTTTTCCTGTCGCATCTCCTTGTCCAGATCATCCAGGACCTGCTTGAGAGCTTCGGGATCAGATGCGGCCCTTTCCAGGCGGTGTTCCCACTGTTGTGGTGTGAGTCCGGCCACCGACTGGTCAATATTGGATTTCTCCGACATGGGGTACCTCTCGGACTAGGTGCGATTCAGAAAAACCGCTACCTCGGTAGCCAGTTCTTCTATGGCTTCGGGTGTAGCCTTGTCGGTCAGTTTGACGAACGATCCTCTTTTACCCTTGTGCGAGTATTGTTCGACAAGGCCTCGTTGTTCGTATGTTTTCAGAGCGTTTCTTACTATTTCGCGGGATACTGCCTCCGGCCAGAGAATTTCTCCCTTTACAAAAAGGCGATCTCCAAACTGCAGCGTTTTTGAGAAAAACTCCTTTTGGGACATGGTAGTGTCTTGCAGCAGCTTCAAGGCTTTTGCAGTGAGCCAATATGATTCCAGGAAGTGTTCAAGCACGGCCTTGAAAGTCTGGCGGAGTTCCTTGGCTTCTGGAAGTTTTATCACAAAGCCATCTTCGATTTTTATTGTGCCCTCCCTCTTAAGATCGTCGAGTGCCGAGTCCATTTCCTGATCAAAATGCTTTTGTGATCGGAACAGGAACTCGTTTTTGAAAAGCTTCGATAGCGTCTGTACTCTTGTCGAGAGAGTTTGCAAAGGCACCGCATCAACCGTAAAGGATTCGGCAGCCGTCATGGTGAGAGATGCGGTGACAAAATGATGAATGAGATTGTTCCTGTAGTAGTCCAGCGCCAGCCTGGATCCCTCCGGCACCGAATAGACCAGTTCCTGCCCAGTATCGCGTATGTTCAGCAAACCGTCCCTCGAAAACCTGCTCACCGCCTCGGCCAGCGCCCTGTCGAAATTCTCCAGGGTATATGATAACCTTGCTCCCCTGTTCTTCAGCCATCTCAGCAGCCATCTGCTCTCGGACAACAAGCGCTCGTTTATCATTCCCCGTCGTCGATTGTTCAACAGGCAAAATGCCACAATGGCCGAAGGCGTTACAGTCGAGACCTGGTTGATCCCGAAGAGAATCCCGTGGGCCAGATGCTGGACCATTACACGTCTGTCGTCGTCCCCGAGGCTTTTGCCGTCAAGATTTCTTTCCGCCAGCACTTTCTTTACCGAAATGGGGTCGCCGATCTGCACATAGATTTTTCCGTATTTCGAGCGCAGGACTTTTCGGGCCTTGAGCAGGGCAGCCACGTCTTCCTTTTTTTTATCCGCACCAGAAAGTTCGCGCACATAGGATTTGCTCTCCACGAGCTTTTCATAGTCGATGGAAATGGGTATGAACTGAAGGTCTTGTCCCGTTCCTTCCTGAAATGACTGGAATAGCCACGAGAGTATTCCATACCTCGGTCCCAGCAATTTACCCGTTCTGCTTCTGGTCCCTTCGATAAAAAACTCTATGGGGAATCCCTCAGCCATTACGTGTCGCAGGTAGGTCCTGAAAACCACAGGATAAAGTTTGTCACCTTTGAAAGACCTTCTCAGAAAGAAGGCTCCGGAATGTCTGAATATGGGGCCCATGGGCCAGAAACTCAGGTTGACTCCCGCTGCGATATGGGGAAGTGGTACCTTATAGCGCAGGCAAAGCTGGCTGAGCACAAGGTAGTCCACGTGGCTTTTATGACTGGGGCAGAAAACCACCGGCCCTCGCCGGATGGCCTGACGTATCTTTTCGAATCCTTCAGGGCTGACTACGAACCCCTCGTACATTTTTTTCCAGAACAGTTCCAGTGTTCGGTTCAGGGCCAGCGGCCAGCGGATTCTGGGTTCCGCTGCTATTTCGTCCAGCATGTCGTATGCCTTCTTGTTGAGTTCTTCCTGCTTGTTTTCGTCACCTGCCGCCTCATCCTCTATGAAATTCTGGATCATGGGATCTTGCAAGACCTGAGACAGAAACTCTTCATGGGACTTGATTCTCGGTCCGGCAAGATCGAAAACCTCCATGCTCAGACTTTTCTCCAATTTCTTTTCCAGGGCTGCTGCTGCCTTTGTGGACCCCGTGTTGGCAAACTCATCCAGGAATTTTCTGAGGTTGATTGGTTCTGCGATTTTGAGTACCGCCTGCCTGTGATATCTCAGGATGAAATAAAGGGTAAGCAGCAGACCCGGAGACAAGTTTTGTCCGAAAACCGTATCGGACAAGCCCTTGTCCTTTCGCTCGGGATGCAGGTTCCACTTGATGAGGTGCGGGACCAGAAAGATGGGTTTTGTCGTGGTCTGCTGCAAGCGGATGAGAGTACCGAGCAGGTCGCTGTCGTATTGTTGGTCTGTGCGTGGATTTGTAATGGTGGTGGGCTGGTCCAGAAAAAGAAGCGAAGACCGGCCTGCCTCTATGGTTTGTTTCAGTTCCCTCGGAGCCTTCTGACCTCTTTGTTCCCCTGCTTCCTCAACATCCTCCTCTCCCAGCTTGTGTATTCTATCCCAGAGCGTGGAGACTGGTTGAAGAAGTACCGGGTCTACTCCGTTGACAAAGTCTGCAAGCGGGAGTTGGTGGCGAATACACAGGTAGTTCATGTAGAGAAAGTGTATCAGGTTTGCAGACGGTGCTATATAGACCACTATACCCTTCTGAGCGAGATCCCGTATGGTATCCATGGCCTCTTTGGGAAAAGGTATTGGACTGAAGTACCTGGCAAAAAATGATCGCATGAGGGGCCCATAGGCATCGTGCATCGCCATGGGTGGCAGAGCCTGGCGCTTGATTTCCTTGCTTTGCTCAGGCATATCTTCCTCCACATGCATTGACCGATGAAAAAATATCGCTTAGAGAAGATCTCATATAGTGAACTGGTGTGCAACACCTCGCTTGCGATCTCTGTGTCGATACAAATTGGCCAAAATGGATTGGCAATGCACGGCGGCCTTGTATATCATGAGCCGTGCATCTAACAGGAGGAGATATTTCATGTCTCGTAAAATTGCTCTCATGGCCTCGTTTGTTGCAGGAGTTGCAGTATCCTTGACACTGAGCATTGGTCTGCAGGATGCCTTTGCGGCAAACCCTAAGCACGCTGGCAGCAAAGTGGTCCACAAGACTCCCCCTGAGCTTGTATCTCCCGAAGAAGCCGAAGTTCCGGAACCACTGGATGCTGATATCTCTCCGGATGTGTTCAAGTGGAACGAACTGAATTTTTTACAATCCATACCTTCCAACTGGGGTACCGTATTTTCCATAAACAGGGTACAGGAGGGTGGAGAGTCCTATACTTTCTGGTTCCTTGCCAGTGACGGGACCTTGAGGGGAGTGACAACTCATAAGTTCAATGGACCCAACCGGGGTACCTTTTTCCCTGAAGTTTATATAATAAAAAGAAAAAACCCCGATGTAAAATAAGAGAATCCGCGCAGGGGAAAAACTGCAGAGTGCTATTTAATTCCTTTGCACGACTTTGTGATGAATGGTAGCTTTTCGCCGGAAACAGGATAGTTTCAACAAACCAAACAACAAACTGAACGAGGTGTAGCAATGGCTGACAAAATGGACAAGACAGCAGACTTGGCGGGACCGGGTGTAAGCACCTATGAAGAAGTCGAGAAGATTCTCCCAAACGATTATGAGCCCTTGCAGACTCCCATGGAACGCATGAAGGCGCTGTATGATGTAAAGCGTTACATGGAGGACAACATGTGCAAGGAGCTGAACCTCAACATGGTGCAGGTTCCTCTTATCGTGTCCAAGGACAGCGGCGTCAACGATTACCTGGACAGGGATGGCTCCCGTACTCCCATAGAGTTCAAATGCGGCCTGGGGCTTGAAAAACCCATCGAAGCTCAGGTGGTCCAGGCTGCTACCAAGTGGAAGAGAATGGCACTCAAACAGTTCGATTGTAAACCGGGAGAGGGCTTGATCACCGACATGAGAGCGGTGAGGAAAGACTATTTCCTGGATCATGATCACTCCTCCTACGTCGACCAGTGGGACTGGGAAAAAACCATAAAACCCGAGGACAGGAACCTTGATTACCTGAAGGACACGGTGAGGAAGATATGGAAAGTTATCCGCGGTGCAGGCATGTTCGTACAGGAAAAGTATCCTGAGCTGCGAACGGACAAATACCCTCAGCTGCCAGAGGAGCTGGTGTTCATGCACGCCGAGGATCTTCTCGCCAAATATCCGAACCTGCCGAGAAAAGCTCGTGAGACCGCCATCCTGAAGGAACATCCGGCTGTTTTCATCATCGGTATCGGATACACACTCGATGACGGTTATCCTCACGAGATGAGGGCTGCTGATTATGACGACTGGATCACCGAGACCAAGAGCGAAGACGGTCGACCCATGCATGGACTAAACGGTGATATCCTGGTTTGGAACCCTGTAACACACAGGCGTCACGAGTTGACCTCCATGGGCATCAGGGTGACCAAGGATACACTGAAGCTGCAGCTCAAAGAGACAGGCCAGGAAGATTTTCTGAATTTGCCGTACCACCAGGCCATCTTGAACGACGTGATTCCTCTTAGCATAGGCGGTGGTATCGGTCAGGCCAGAACATACATGTACCTGCTTCGCACCGCTCACTTGGGTGAGGTTACTGTCACGGTTTGGCCAAAACAACTGAAAGAAATCTGCTCCGCTCGCAACATCAACGTCCTTGAGTAAGCATTTGTATCCTCCTCTGCCGTAAAATCTCCTTGAGCATCTTTTTTGTCGCGCAAAGTTCCTCACAGGCACACATGTGAAAAAGCCGGGGCACATGGGGTACGGTAGTTCGCACTTTCACCTGTGACATTCCATGGTTTCCTTTGAGGATTTTCTCGGTATTTCGCGAAACTAGTGGCGAATTTGGCCGTGGTGTTCATCCTTGGCACAATCCTTGAAAGACTGTTACGCCATTGGCAAAGCCATCAGGAGGTGTGTGATGAATGTCACGTGCGAACGAATAAACGAAACGAAGAAAGCAAGAGTCTTTCAGTCAAAGGTGGGAATCGTCATTCCGGCATATAACGAGGCTCGTCATTTCCAGGCTCTGTTGTCAGCCTGTCGCATGATCGAGCCTGCCGTGGTGGTAGTGGTGGATGATTCTAGTACTGATGGGTCCATGGATGTCCTGCGCAGGCTTCGACAACAATTTCTTCCCTCCCTGCCACTGGTGCTTTTGAGCACTCCTCGAAACATGGGCAAACAGGGCGCAGTGCGAATTGGCTTGCAGGCTCTGCGTGATTGGTCTCTGGATGCGGTAGCTCTCATGGATGGAGATGGACAGCACGATCCTGCGCAGCTGCCATCTTTGGCCCTGTTGTCTGGCGAATATGATGTGGTCATAGGGGCCAGGAAGCATGACGAGATGCCAAGGCATCGCAGGTTTTCAAACTGGCTGGTGAATACTGCCTATCGCATGCTTGGAGGAGTTAATTTCTATGATGTTCAGTCCGGACTGCGAATATACAGAAAGCCTCTTGCAGATGAACTGTCCGAGAAACTTTCCAAGGAAGGTGCATATGGTCTTGAACACGAGAGCCTTACCCTTGTCGCTGAGTATGCGCGAAAGAATGGATCGAAGATTCGCATCGCTGCAGCGGACGTAAGCTGTGCATATGGCGATTCTGAATCCAAGATGAGGACGAGACATATCCTGAACCTGGCGCAGCAGACCATAGAACAGGCCATTCGTTTTCGTTGGGCTTCTGCCTGCTGATGTATTGTGAACAAGTGGTGGACGAGGCGTGAGTGATTTTGCTATGGCCTGCTCAAAGGAGATGGTCGTGACTTCACCGAGGATGAAAAGCGCTTTGGTTGGTCTGGTGTCAGCTGGCATTGACGCTGGATTGTTCGCTTTTGTCACTTTGTTTTGGGCGGGGATGGGCACCTTAGTTAT
>JALVPF010000276.1 GCA_027031935.1 Myxococcales bacterium
ATGGTGACGAAATTGATGTCAAAGGGTCTGTCCTTGCAGTTTTTCAGGTAATCGTCACGCATGGCGCGAAGGTATCTGAGCTTTTCCCTGTGGTCTGACAGGATATACTCGCGGTTGTGTGCCCTCCACGTCATGTGGAAATAGGAATAGGGACCTAGCACCAGTCTTCGGGGGATTCTCATGAAGGAAAAACCCATGCACAAACGAGGCCAATACCTACAAAAGAGGGCTTTTGGCGCACAAGCTATAGAAAATGCTAATAAAATGCAGCTAAACGAAAAATATGAAAAATTCAGGCAGTGTACGAAATCCGGTCACGTGTGTACGAATTTCGGACACCCTGCCTCCGTCCCTATTTTGAAAAAGAAATAGGGACCTACTCTAACTCTATGTCTATGCTGAAAACACCCTTGAGATCTTCTGTGGCGCTGATGTAGGTCTTCTGGCCGGACTTGTCTCTCCAGGAAAAAACGCGGAACTGATATACCATGCCTGACTGAAGTGCGGGGCCTGCATATTCAAGCGCCAGGGCAGCGGAAGAAGGTCCCAGTGTTGTGCTCCAGACCTCGTTTCCAAACGCATCATACAGGTGCAGGTCATAGCCGTCTTCGCTGGTGTCGTTCTTGAACCTGAAAGTCGGGTCGGCATCCTGGATTACTTCATATCCATCAGTTCCGGGAGATATGACTTCAAGCGCCTCTGTCACCTTGAACCCTTCTGCAAGGTCTATGGCATTGCCCATGGACGGGTCCGGTACCTGTATCCTGACTATCTCGGTTCCGCCAATGGTCTGGTCGGGATCCCTGACGAGGCCGTCATTTTCAAACGCAGCCAAGACCACGTATCTTCCATCAGGCACCTCATCGAAGCTAAAATCCCCCGTAACGTTCCCCACGCGCAAGCCTGGGGGTACCTTGCCAAGGGCCGTGGCCTCATCAAAGGTACTCTCTACGGCCAGCACCACGCTGGTGACAGAATCCCCAGGAGCGTTTACGATCTGAACGTGGCCGGAGACCACTGACAGCGCCTTGTCCACCATGTTCAACTCCACTCCTTCTAAATGCTCTGCAGCGCTCAACTCCACATCCACCGCTTCGAACTGAACGCCGGACATGTATCCCGTGACTTTAAAAGAACCGGCAGGCACATTGAAGATGTCAAAATTTCCATCGGAATCCGTATACCCGGAGTATCCGCTTTGCCCAGCCTCTGCCAGCACCATGACGCCAGAGTTTGCCTCTGCATTGACCGTTCCTGAAATAATCCCAAGCTCGCTCCCTTGGCCGGGTAAGGGTAGCAGCTTTACGATGGAAATGGCGCTATCGACAAGCCACCCACTGTCAGCGTCACCATGCGCCATGGAGAAGGTCATGGGAATGGCAGGTCTCACAAGCAAATCCGTCTGGACAGGGATCATCCACAGGATCACATTGTTCCTGTGATGAATCGTCCGAGCAAGCCCAGGCAAAAGAGGCCATGACAAAAATGGCAAGCCTAAATCCTGAAGTTTTCATTTTACAGCCTCCCTTGGAAAACTACTGTCTGATAGCATAGACACCTGTGACGATCTGATCACCGTTGATGCCCCCCACGGCGATGATTCGGGAAAACAGCCTCACCATGCCGAAATACGCACGCTCCAGGTCCATGTGACCCGCAGCGGAAACATCCCTGAGCACGTAGTGTGCATCATCCGCAGAATCTGCATCGTATGGGCTTGCCCATACGTGTCTATCAGCGGTTACTGCTATGGTATCCGTATTTTCGTAGGTCGCACCACCAAAGGAAAATATATAGTCCATGTAGAGCAGACCCTCATGGCCCCAGGTGCTGTGATTGCTGGTCTGTGCCTGTGTGGTCCAAGCAGACAACTGGCCCACGGGAGCCAGGGTAGGATCTTCGTTTACCTTGCACACCTCGAAATCGTTCAAACCACCGCCGTTTCCAGGTGCAGAAAGAAGGTCATCACCCTTTGCCGCCACCAGCACGATATCCTCTGCCGGGCCCTTGCCCCAGGGATTGTAGAAGCAGGTGGGCTCGAACCCGTCACAGTTCTGATCGATCTCGTCATCACACCAGTCGAACGCCCCCGGATGAATGGTGGGATCAGCGTCATTACAGTCCGTACCACCGCAGGCCTCATCTTCATATCCGTCCCCGTCAGCGTCAGGACACCCGCAAGGAAGATCCTGGCCATCGCAGTTCTGGTCGATGCCGTCTTCGCATAAGTCCACGGCGCCCGGATGAATATCTGGTGCGTTTTGTGCCGTACATCCCATGGAGCCCTCGTCTCCTTCATCACAACAATCATCCCCACCACAGGATGCGGCATCATGTCCATCACCATCATGGTCCCAGCAGTCACAGGATGGATCTATGCCATCACAATCCTGATCTATTCCATCCTCGCAGTCATCTCTTGCACCGGGGTGAATGTCGGCTGCCCTATCAGGGCTGCACCCAAGTCCTCCCTCGCTACCGTCATCGCAACAGTCGGGTCCACCGCAAAAGTCGGCCGAGGAGAAGCCATCTCCGTCTTCATCCGTATCGCACGAGCACTCCTCGTCCACACCATCGCAGTCCTGGTCAATTCCATCACCGCAATGGTCCTCTGCGCCAGGATGAATGGTGGGATCCAGATCATTACAATCCGTACCCCCACATTCGAGATCATCGAATCCATCCAAATCCACATCGTCGCAAGGAAGAGGGGGCCTGTCGCCTGGTGTGGGGTCCTCGTTTCGTCCCTGGCTTGACATGAGAGAGAAGAAAGCTCTTGCCTGCTTTAGGGTCTCTGGCTCCACCGTCCAATAAACTCCGTTGTCATCCGGCAAGAACTGACCGGTCAGCAGATCTATCTCTGCCCTCTCCACCGTATCGATGTACGTGGCGTCAGGTGTGTCATCAAACCTTCCTCCCACCACATACAAAAACGCCTTGTGTACCGGTGGCGTGTTTTCATCCGAGTCATCATCAAAGGCTACGGATACAATCACAGCCCTGTGACCTTCCCTTGGTGCGTTCAGCTCAATGGCATGGCCCTGATCATCATTCAGCACCTGCCATCGGCTAAGGCTTCCCGGGAGCAGGGGCATCACCCCGTCCGGTGCCGGCGAGTCCGTGTCCACCACGTCCCCAGAGTCGGTATAGGTCTGCTCGTCCAGGCCGGAGGCAATAAGATAGGTCTTTGCAGTGTCATCATTGACCGATTCGGTCCGATAGACATTGTAAGAACTTGCCGCTGCCACGGGGTCCCAGTGCAAGACAATGGAATCTTCCCCAGAAGCCACCTCTGTGACCAAGGCATATCCCGCCACGCTCTGACCATCTGCGGTGACAGACGAGACGCGATAGGTCCAGCTTCCCTGAACAAGAGAACCACCAGTAGAATCTCCGAAAGCCCGAAGGTTGCCGGGAGCGGGGGCGAGAGAGCCTGCGCCAGTGTCCGTAAAGCTCGTACCATCCACTCCAAGCGCCAGCAGATGCTCGGTTCGGCTGCGTCCATCTGAAGCCAGGGAGCGATACACATTGTAGCTCTCAGCGCCATCTACAGCCGCCCAGTGAAGGGTAAGTGCCCCGCCTGCGTTGAAGGCGATAGCCTCCTGGCTTGGCAGGCTCTCGCCCAGGGAATTTACAGAAGAGATCACGTAGTACCATGATCCCACTGGCAGGTCTCCCTGGGCTGAAGCCACCGGGTGCCGATTGAGATATGGCATGGTGTCCACGCCCAGCACTTTTGCCATCTCTGTGGTGGCGAGCCCCTGACCGCTGTCATCACTTCCACCCACTGCGTATAGGTACGGGCCGATCTGAGCCACCGCCACGGCAGACCTGGGTGAAGACAAGGTATTGGTGGAATGTCCCACTCCGTCAAACTGCAAGGAATATCTCCATATGCCCGGTTCACCGAAAACACTCACCTGGTTGTATTCCACCGAGTCCAGAGCAGCACCATTTACGTCACTGCCACCTATGGCATAGATGTAGCCACGGCCGAAAAGGTCAAAATCATACAAGGCCCCAAGACGCCATCTTCCCTGCTGCATGGCAGACTCAGGGTAGAGCACCCACCCATCGCCATCCTGCAGTTTTCCGTCAGCACTGGAGGTAATGGAGAAGAAATAGAACAAGGCCCACTGTCCGTCAGGATTGGTTACCTTTAGCGGATAGGCACTATTGCCCAAGGTCACAGCACCTGCAGATGCCACCAGAATACCATCGGCTGCCGACTGGTCGTCTGTGGCCAGCGGTATCTCGGAACCGGCCGGATCTAAGACAGACACCACCGAGCCTGTGACAAATCCAGTACCCATGACGTTTATGGAAACCAGTCCGCCATTGAAGTCAGCCCCGGGAGCGCGCAGGGGATCTATGGAGGTAATGAGGGGAGGGGGAGTACCCGTTATCTCGAACTCACCGTCCCACTGGTCTCCCTGCATGTCAGGGTTGGTCACCTGGACACGATACATTCCCAGAGGCATCTTCAATGATTCGGAAGGGACCACCGCCGAGATGGTTCCAGAGTCCACAAAGGCAACCGAGCGAGCCTCAAAGGCCACGGTAGGATCAGAGATGAGAATCCACCTGACACCTGGAGTGGAGATAAAGTTCGAACCTGTGATAGTGACCGTAACGTCCGAAAGAATTCCATCTGCAGGATCACCATTCCATGCGAAGGGAGGCTGCACGTCATCAACAACAGGTGGAGGATTCGGAGTTACGGTAAAAGCGCGGGTCAGCGTCTTTGATACACCAGAAGGGTTGGTGACCGTGACATCGTACAGGCCCAGACGTCTTTCTGCATCAGCAGGAATGACTCCTGTCAATGTGTTCAGATCAGCCCCTGAGACTCCCG
>JALVPF010000277.1 GCA_027031935.1 Myxococcales bacterium
GTGAGGTCACGCGTTTTTTGAAAATAATGAAGACCCTTTTTCCCAAGTAGATATTTTGGCAACCGGCTTGGAAATGATTTTCAAGATGGTAAATTAAAACCAGAAGGCTAGATCAAGCCCTATCAAAACATCCGGCCATACCTTGCGATAAAGATCATCCAGGGGAAATCCCACCCACACGGCCGGCTTGAAGGGACCAAACTTCATCCTGAAACCGGTGCTTGCAGCATACATGCTGGGAGCAGGCGAGCCATTTTGATCCTTTACCCCAAGGGGAGTATATCCTTTTATTTCCGCCAGAAACGCGATGGGGTCTGCCAGGTTTACCCCGGCGATGAAACCCCAAAGAAAGCCACCTTCCACGGAGCGCACATCGAGCTTGGTCACTGGAAAATACGTACCGACACTCAACTCGACCTGGAAAAACATGATATGACCCGGAATCACCAAATCGAAGGTTCCTACGACGTTTATTGCTTCCGGGTTGATGTGATTTCCAGGATAGAGAGTGTTGAGCAACCCGGCTCCGTGGGCCAGAGACGCTTTTCCTGTCATGGAATCCACCGAGCCCATGAAAGTGGGAATATAGACATCGATAGACCAGCCGGTAAAGACGCTGGTCAGTTTCACATCTGGATCCACCCTGGACTTGAATTGCAAGCCCAGACCTCCCATGGCAAATTCGCTGGTAGACCCGCCACCGGCAGCATCCATGCTTGCATATGTCAGGGGCAACTCGATGCCCATGTATATGGGCACCTGGTCAAAGGCATAACCACCCCTGACAAGGAAGGTCATGGACGTGACATCCTTGCCTGGTGCGATCCAACTGACCACCTGGCCTCCTGGTGCCATATCGAAACTCTTGAAAGTGAAGGGGGCCAATATCTGTCCTTCTCCGGCTGGGGCCTCTTCGTCATCATACCATTGGGCTTGGGCAGGTATGGATACGCTAAAGATGGCGATCATCAGAAACCCAAAAGACATACGCAGCAGCATGGTACGCATGGATTCCTCCGCTTTGTTGGTAAAACACAATATGCACTATTTCCATGCTATCCGGGCACAGGCTCTGTGTCAAAAAAACACCAAAAGGGAGAAAACCAAAAACTAGTAGTAGAGCACAAGTCGCCAGTCGAACTCTGTCTGTTGTTCTGATGTCCCCCTGGAATTCATGACTGACTGTGTAAACAGGGTCGCTTCAAACGCAAAATGGGAATCTATGAACATGACAGCACCGACTCCAGCACCCACTGCCGCCATGTCCTGTTCAGGAAGAACATAGAATCCAGCGCGTGCCGACAAAAACGGAACAATTGGCCAGGAGCGAAAAGGTACGTACCTGATGTATCCCCATGAGCGTTTCTGGGAACTGGAGTTTGGCGGAACAATAAACTGCTGTTCTATTCCCACCTCTATACCGTTGGATATGAACAGACCAGCGGTGCCCCCAAACTTCAACACGCCTGTCTCCATGGCGCTGATGGAGTCCCAGCTAAGCCCGCCCCTGAACTCTCCTTTTACAAAATGCTCTATGTCGTTTGAGTTGTCTTCTGTGGCCAAACAGGGTGTGGACAAGCACCAGAGCAAGAAAACTAAAATTCCCGGGATTTTGATTTTGAGATCCATGTGCTTTTTGTATCTCTGTTCTAGTCTTGTTTTGTACTACTTTATCCTACATGGATAATAAGCCATTACTGAGAAGCTGTCAAAACATTTGCATTATTCTTTGGACCTTTGAGATGTGTCGGTTATTCTGTTCCCGGTAAATTTCTTGGTTTTGGATTTCGAAGCCTCATCAGAATCAGGAGAATTCATGATGAAGATCAAGCGTTCCATTGCCGGCAAGCGTCTCAAGGTGAGGCATACACTCTTGCGTCACAAGGTCAAACCGGATGTTTTGCCGTCTGTAAAAGCGTATTCCAGGCACAGAACTCATATCATCGGACAGGACAGAGCCATCGAGGCCATGGAACTTGGATTGCGCGTGGAGAGCCCAGGATACAATGTTTTTGTATCAGGACCTTCCGGGACGGGACGGACAACTACGGCAAGGCATATTCTGCAGAGCTACAAGCAGCCGCGCAGTCCTCTCAGGGATTTTGTTTATGTACACAATTTCCAGGAGCCGGATCGTCCCAAGCTATTGTGTCTCAAGCCAGGTGTAGGGGTGAAGTTGAAAAAGGCCATGGATGAGATGATCAAGTCATTGAAACGAGAACTCCCGCGAGCCATTGCCACCGAGCATCACCAGAAAGAGAGAGAGAGGGTAATATCCAATTACCAGAGACAGGAACACGAGTTGGTCTCCGAGTTCCAGGACAAGGTTAGAAAGGCCAGATTCATGGTCGTCGAGGTACAGAGTGGGCCCGTGGTGGAGAACGATGTGGTTCCCCTCATAGATAACGAGCCACAACCTTTGGCCGTACTCGAGGAGCTTGTTACCACAGGAAAAATGACCCAAAAACGGTTCAAGCAATTGGAGCGCAAGCACTCCAGTTTCAAGGCCGAACTGGAGAAAATCCAGAGGAGAACCAGGGCCATGGCCAGGCAGATGATCTCCGGACTGGAGGAGATCGATCGTCGAACCGGGGGAGCCGTAATAGATGCGCTCATAGAGGACGTGTCCGATCAGTTCAAGGATGCGGACATAGTGGATTTTCTCGATGACGTCCGCGAGGCGCTGCTGGAGAAGGTGCCAGCTCTTGTCCAACGCACCGAAGACGAAGATCGTGACGATCAGGATGGACTCTCTGTCGTACAGGAGCCGCCCATGGATCCATTGGCCCCTTTTCAGGTCAACGTGATTCAGAACAATGCCAGGCGTAGGGGATGCCCGGTGGTGCATGAACAGTCACCATCCATGGCCAGGATGTTCGGTACCATAGAGCGGTCCGTAGATGACACAGGCAGGGTGGATGCAGACTTCATGAACATACGTGGCGGCGCCATGTTGCGCGCCAGTGGTGGATTTTTGGTTGTCAACGCAGAAGACCTCCTCTTGGAACCCGGAGTATGGAAGACCTTGAAACGAACCCTATCCAGTGGAATGCTCGAGATAAGCATGCCAGAGGGACCCATGTCCATGGTGTCTTCTGCACTGAAACCAGAGCCCATTCCTCTGGATGTGAAGATCATAATGTTGGGCGATGAAGATATCTATCGGACCATGTACATGGCCGAGGATGATTTCAAGAAAACATTCAAGGTCAAGGCCGAATTCGACGTGGAGATGGATTTCAGCTCTTCAAACCTGGAAAAATTCGTCGCATTCGTTCAGCGTGTCGTGAAGGAAGAGGACCTCCTGAGGCCGGTCAAGTCATGTATTGCACGCTTGATGGAAGAAGCCATGCGTGACGTGGAGGATCAAAGAAAGCTGTCCACCAGGTTCAGAGTAATCGCGGACCTTTTGCGCGAGTCGAGTTATTGGGCCCACAAGGCTGGGCATCGCAAGGTGTCTCCGCAGGATTTGGAAAAAGCCATTGATATGCGAAGGAGAAGATTCAACCTTGCCGAGGAGAAGTATCGCAGGGATATCGTGCAGAACGTGGTAATGGTGGACACAAATGGATCCCGGGTGGGTCAGGTCAACGGTTTGGCTGTGTTTGATCTGGGTGATTATTCTTTCGGCAAGCCTTGCCGTATAACCGCCACGGTTGGGGTAGGCCAGAGCGGTGTTGTGAACATCGAGCGCGAGTCGGGTTTGTCAGGAGAGTTGCACGACAAGGGCGTGTATATCCTTACAGGCTTGCTTCGCGCCAGGTTTGGTCAGAAATTTCCCCTTGCGGTGGATGCGAGCGTGTGTTTCGAACAGAGTTATGGCGAGGTGGATGGAGACAGCGCATCGTCCACGGAAATGTACGCTATCCTCAGTGCTCTGTCCGGTTTGCCGCTTGCTCAGGGTATTGCGGTCACAGGCTCTGTGAATCAACAGGGTGATATCCAGCCCATAGGGGGAGTCAATCACAAGATCGAGGGCTTTTTCGATATTTGCAAGACCAGGGGCCTTACCGGCGACCAGGGGGTGCTGATTCCCAGATCCAATTTACCCAATCTGATGTTGAACAAGGATGTCACGGATGCAGTGCGCACAGGCAAGTTCAATGTCTGGGCCATCAGTTCCATAGATGAAGGAATGGAGATACTGACGGGAATCAAGGCCGGTAGTCCCAGGGAGGATGGGACTTATCCGCCTGGTACCATAAATCGAATGGTGGCAGATCGCCTGGAAGAGATGGCTAGGATTTATCACGACTATTCATGATTCTTTTTCTGTTACAGCCACCCCTCGCCTGGCCCATGCAGGTTTACCGGGAGGCAGATCCTTTGGAATGGTACGAATGATCTGGTCGGGGTCCTTGACGATTATGGCGCCGTTTGGAACCGATCTGCCCGCCTGTACCGTGGCGTCCATTCCTCCGTATGATTCGTGACCCCAACATGCACCCAGAAAACTTGTCCCTGTGGAATAAAGGCTTCCATCATGTTCGACTTTTACGTCTCCTTCCGCCTTGATATCGATGATTCGGCACCAGGAGGTAATTGCGACCTTTCTTCCAAACAATGAACTCTGTGTGCCATTTCCACAAAGGTCGCCTTGCGGGTAGCCGGCAGAGAAAACCAGCACCGAGTTTTTCGAGATAAAACACTCCCTGCCTACAACGCTGTACTGTACACATGCACGGTCTTCAATGACCGCATTGGATCCCACCATACATCCTCTGACAAGAGCGTTTGCTCCTATACGGACTCCGTCGGCGATGTGGCTGAATTCCACTATTGCAGTCGGGTGAATGTCACATCCCTGTCCCATACGGTTGAGCCGTTTTGCCATGGCCCATTTGAGCGCAGGTATATTCCACCTTCCGGTAAGCAGGCATGCCATGGCTGCACCCATTGCCTTGGACCCTGTCCACAGCTTGTGATCGACAATGGTCTCCACCCAGCGTATTTGTATGGAAAGCTGGTTTGCCCACAGCACGTGTATCCAGTGATTGATGTGCATGACCACGGATGAAGTCAGGGGATGTTCCAGAAAAGCAGTTCCCATGATGTTGGCAGGAACCTGCACCTGTATGATTTTTTCCTTGAACAATGTTGCGAAGGGTGCGGCTTTCTTCAATTCATGTCGTAGTCCTTCTTCACTGTCTGGGGCTTTTTCAAACTCCACCAGGTACAGCCTGTAAAGGGCCAACTCCTCGTCTCCAATTTTTTCCGTGTCCAGGTTTTGCAGCGCCTTAGTGTGTCTGACAAGCAAGGACCCCAAAGGAAGGCCGCACCTGATGGAGCCCTGAGCCTTGAAACCTGCAAGCAAGCTCCGAAGCACTCTTCGCGTGAAAAACACATCGTCAAAAGTTACCAGACACGGACCGGGTTTTATCTCGCTTGCCTCCTTGATAAATGCTGGCTCCATCCCGGTCTGTTCCAGAACCTTGCGTTGATGCTGTGCAAGACTCATGTTTCCGATCATGGACTGACCGACCGGATCCATGAATGGTTCGATGATCTTGTTGCTCGGTAGAATGTAGGCCTTTAATTTCATCACCAAAGCAAAGCTCCACCTGCGCCGATGGACCAGCTTGAGAGCCCATCGCTCAGGTCTGTTCCAATCACCATGTCCAGTTGCCAACTCGGGCCTAGGGCAAAGGCAAGCCCGGCGTTAGCGAAGACAGGTACCTTGTCCTGGCCATCAATAAAATCCGTGTAAGCTTCGATGAATCCCCCCATCCATCCGTTTAAGGCAAAAGTCAACATGAGGCTGGCCTGGTATTCCTGATCGGTGTCCTGTGCTCCGAGGCCGCTAAAGGTCATGCCCAGGTCTCCATTGATGCTGAGCCAATCGAGGATGCTTACGCCCCAAATGAACCTGAATCCGAGAGCAGCACCAGTGGAGTCATATTGGCTCGACTTGAGGGGGATGCTTGCAAAGGGCAACAGTCCAAGGGCCACCCTGTCACCGAGATTCCAAATGATTTTCGTGCCTATTTCCATCGGTGTCATGTCCGTCGTATAGACGCTGTCCTTTGGCCAGGTCGAGCATATGGATGGTATGGTCAATCTCAGCTCGAATCCCTGGCCCAGACCCCACCGGGCTAAAGCCTGCGGAAGCTGGAGCATTTTGCCTGATGAATCCAGATCCAGTTGAGTTCCCAATTCGAAAAGGACATGTCCCCTGGCCACGGTGGAACTGGCAGAGGTGAAGCTCGGCCTGTCTGAACTCAGCGAAGGTCGGTCTTCGGAGCTGGCTTCAGCCATGCAAAAGGTGGGAAACATAAAGACCATGGCAAAAATGGATCGTGTAAGATTCAAGCTCAGTCCTCCTGGTAATCCTACCATTCCTCACCGGGATGTTATGGTCAAGCTCTATCCCTTATTATGCAATAATCTATCCTATGGAGTATAATCCGTCAGTACTCAGTCGAGGACAATGAAAATGAAAACATCCGTGGATTCGAAGATCGCAAAATATTTGCTTGATGCAAAACTTCTGGACCAGTTTCAGTATAGGGCTGTTCAGGATCATCAGTTGAAGGGCGGCGGAAGATTTCATATCGCTGTGATGGATCTGGGATTCGTTCCGGAAGACAGGGTGGTTGCTGCGGTATCGAAAATTTTGGGAATGCCCAAGGTCGACCTTTTCAAGCTTCAGACGGATGCCGATGCCTTGAAGTTGCTCGATGGTGCTTTCTGCCTCATGAACACCCTCTACCCCTGTGCCCTGCGTGATGGAGGCTCCACCCTTTGGCTCGCCATGGCAGATCCATTCAACACATCGGTTCTGCAGCAGGCGCGCACGAAGAGCAAAAAAACCATACGTCCTCTGATTGCGAAGCCTGGCGAGATTCGTGATTTCATCCGGCGCGCTTACAGTTCGGTTCTTTCGGCCAGTGATTTCACCCAGGGACCAGCCATAGATCTCTCCCTGTCCGATGAAGAGGAGGAAGAGGAGTTCAAGGTAACTGACATGTACGGAAAGACCCTGGTGAGGAGTGTTGGTCAGGTCTCTGACCAGTCAAGGCAGACCGCTATACCACGAGTGCATGACAAGAAGAAGATTTCCTTGGAAGAAAGGCTGAGGCGCATCAGCGACAATCAGGAAAAGGGCACCAAGATCATCAAGGCCATTGTGAAACTCTGTGTAAAAAAAGGTCTTTTTACAGGGGAAGAGTTTTCCGCAAAAAGACGGAAGGAACAGTAAGAACGCAGGGAAATCAGGGTCAGTCCTTCTTGCAGTAGATCACGTCCAGGTAAGGGGGAAGGCTGGATGCAGGCTGGGTGTCTCCTGTCACCGATATTATGTGGTCGTGCAATCCGGCCGAGTCGGTAGTCGCCAGTGCCCTGGTGGCCCTTGCGCGCGCGTTCGGGCTTCCTCCCTCCTCGAATGCCTGCAGATAGCCTTTGTAGATTCCGATATTTCCATAGAACCCCGTGTCAACGTCTATGTTCTCCCCGGAATCCAGCATATGGGTGTGGGCGCCATCCTTGGAAGTGCGAGCAGTGATGTCAAAAGAGTGGACGTGTTCATCCTGTCCGCCCGTGGAACCGGGAATTTCTGCGCCTCTGGCAAATCTGCCATCCAGCGCTGTGTACCTGGACCAGCCGTCAGGACAGGATTCTTCGAACATGGCTATCATTCCGGATGGCAGTCCATCCGAGGAGCCAAAATCACAAGACAGGGTAAAAAGACTCACAAGGGCTAATACCGAAGTGTATTTTCTCAGGTTCATGGCGGGTCGATGTTAGTCACGTAGGGTATATCAGTCAACTTAGTTTTGGCTTGGATTACTTTCACTTCAAAGATTCGATTCCCCTGGACAGGTATGCATCGCTTACTCTTTGCATGATCTTTTTCCGCAGTGCTTCGTTTACGAAGGCAGAGTCCACGGCGATTTTTTCCAGTTCGAACAACTCCTCCAGTCCGAATCCCCATTGTTCCACTGCCACCATATATTCGTCGGTCAGCGTGTTCTGGTGCATTGCCGGATCGTCGGAGTTGATACACACCCTTACCCCTGCATTTTTCAGCATGGGCAGGGGATGGTCCTTTAGCTCATGTACACAACCTGTCTGAAAGTTGGAGTTTGGACACATCTCCAGCGTCACGGTCCCCTGTGCAAGCTTTTGCATGAGCATGGAGTCTTCCGCCGCGCTGATTCCATGGCCGATTCTCTGCGCGTGCAGGCTTTCAACCGCAGAGCTGACCGAAGCAGCAGAGGTCCCCTCACCTGCGTGAATGGTGATGTTGAGCACTGAGGTATCATGTGCCCGGTCCATTATTCGGATGAATTGTCTGTTGGGGTAAGCGAACTCATCTCCTGCCAGATCCACACCGACTATCCCCTTGTCGCTCAACTCCACTGCATGATTGATGACAGACTTCCACTGATCGAAATCATAGCGTTCTCTTGTAAAGGTCACTATGAAGCCTGCATCCATTCCCGCATCATCTGCCGCCTGCATCCCGGACTCCACAACCGCCTCCATGGTTCCTTCTGGAGACAGGCCACTGTGGCGGGAAAGATGTTCCGGAGAAAATCTCAGTTCAAGATATACGACCCCGCTGGCTGCGGCATCTTCGAAAGCCTCGCGGCTTATTCTTTCCACGTCGGAGTATGACGAATACCAGTCTGCGTGAAACTTGGTCAGGAAATGCTTCAGGGAGCGAGGTTGACCAGGCTGCCATGTCACGTGTGGCGCGAGAGCCTCCGCGCTCTCCAGGGGAAGGTCCAGGCCTCGTTTTCTTCCCATTTCCAGTAATGTCTCTATGCGTATGGAACCCTCCAGGTGTCTATGCAGATCCACCTTGGGTAAGGCCTTGAGAATTTCATATTGCTCAATCCGATTCATGGTGGACCATGGTATGGCTTGTTGATTATCCGGGTCAACGGCTATTTTACGCTTGCTACCGTGAAGGTTTTGACTCACAGTGGGAACATCATGAACCAGGCATTTTTCGGCTCAGGGATCACATCCATTTATAGCTTAATGCGTTTTGTTGTTCCCTTTCCCCTCAGGGTGGAGGTGCATCGCTCCAGGAGGTTTTTACAAGACCTGAAATTTCGCAAACGCATTGGAAGGCGAGGAGTGCCAGGATCGTTTGAGTACCTGCTGTCCGAAGCTTCGTCTCCTTTGCGAAGACCGGGAACCATATCTTCTGAAGTTCTACAGAAGGGCAAGGAACACAATGTCGCCTTGGTTGCGGGTTTTATCGATGGAGTCGTGCTGCAACCCGGAGAATTGTTCTCTTACCACGCTCTGGTGGGGCGTCCGAGTCGTCTTAGGGGCTTTGTCCCAGGCCTTGAGCTGCATGACGGAAAGGAGTCATCTGGAATCGGAGGCGGGTCCTGCCAGGTGAGCAATCTGTTGTATTGGCTGGGGATTCGCGCAGGGTTGGTAATAGTCGAGCGACATCGCCATACTTATGACCTTTTTCCTGACGAGCGAAGGACCGTTCCATTCGGGTGCGGGGCCACGGTATTTTATAATTATCACGATCTGCGCATGCAAAATCCTCACAAGGGACCTGTTCGCCTCGGTCTGAAAATTGAGCGGGGATTTCTACACGGAAAAATCACTGCAGAAGAAGATTTTGGATTAAAGATCAGGATAGACGAAACCATGCATCGCTTTTTCAAAAAGAGCGATGGGTCCATCTGGAGAGAAAACCAAATACAAAGGACCATAAGAAACTCGAGGGGCAGGATTATCCGACAGGAGATACTGGCCCACAACCTGGGGCGTGTGATGTACGAGGTCCCGGAAAAGTTGGTGGACAGGTCATGATTCGCGCATTGGCCAAGGGAGTAGGCCTGGCAGTCTTTGGTCTCGGCAGCCCCGGGGAAAGGCTATACCGTCATATTACCCGTGATGTGTTCGATACCCAGAAAAGTCACATCATCAAGTTGCACCGGGTCTGGCCCGGGACCATGGCGCAAATCCGGAAGGCATATGGAAGGTCTTTGAACAAGAGGACCATCTTCATTCATGAGCTTGGCTGGACCCCTTTCTGGCCCTGCATGAACTACCTGGTTTCGGGTTCGGGTGGTGTGTTGATAAACACAGACTTTCTTGGCTCGACAATGTTGTTGCGGCATGTGATATTTGCCATCAACCAGAGTCTGGATCTTGCCAGGCACGCTCCATCCAATATAAAGATTCCTCAAAAAAGAATGGATGAGCTGGATTCTCTCCGATGGTGTCAGGACCTGGACGAATTTCTGCACAGGACCAATACCAAATACATACAGGGATGTTCTCCTGCGGAGCTTACCCTGTCCGATGAGTCAGTGGATATCATATACAGTGGTGGACAACTTGAACATTATCCGCCAGAGCTGTTGAGTCTCTGGCTGGATGAAGCTTTTAGGGTGCTGAGGCCGGGAGGCTTGCTTGCTCCTGTGCTGGATCACAGGGACCATCTGTATCATTTCGATCACAAGATTCCATTTCTCAACCACTATCGGTATCCGGACTTTTTGTATAGACTGACTCATCACAGCAAGCTCCTGTATCACAACCGCATGTTGCCTGAGGAGGTGACAGCCCTCTTTGTCTCGAGAGGATTTTCCCTGCGCAAGCTGCGGAGATTGGTTCTGCCTGACAATGTCTGGATAGATGACGGTGACAAGCTGCTGGGAAAGCCGGGGCTTGGGCGGGAGTTTCTGTATGAGCGGTTTTCGAATATTTCAGAGGCAGATCTTCATACGGCTGCAGGGCATTACATTTTTGAAAAACCAAGATGAGCGAGGGGAACAGCATGGATACAAAAAAGGTAACTATACTTGTTTTGGCAGGATGCTTGTTGTTTGGCCCTGACTTGTTGGCCGACACCGAGGGTATCCGCTTGCAGGCACTTCAGGCCACCTCAGGCGACAGGGTGGAGTCACTGCTCGATGGCGAGGCAGCTACAGGCTGGCAAGCGCCGGGAGATCCAAGACTGGAAGGTGTATTGTTTCGTTTTGAAGCTCCGACCGAAGTAAGTTCCGTAAAAGTTACAGCCTGTGACAATAGTCCTGCCTTTGGGCTCATCCCGTTCGTAAACTCTGTCCGCGGGCGCTTGCGCCAGGTCAAAGGCCCCACCTGGATAGTTCCCGCAGGGAAAAAGTCCATCTCCCTTCGATCCTTGTTCCTGCGATTTGCCTACGCAAAGCCTGGAGCTTGTATTGGCGAGGTGGTCTTTTTTAGTGGTGACCACAAGCTCGATGTGTTGCCTCCTCGTCGGGTCAGAGCCTCTGTAAAAGTCAGCTCGACTCTGAAGCCAGAAGCAGCCTATCATAAGTCGTACCTGTTCGATCAGAGCGTGGACTATGGTTGGGTAGAGGGCGCAGCAGGCCTTGGCAAGGGGGAGAAGATCGTCATCGAATTCCAGCAGCCGCATGAAATCTCCGGCATTCAGATCTACAATGGTTATCAACGATCCAGGGATCATTTTTATAAAAATGCGCGGGTAGGAAAATTGAAAATCTCCGCTGATGGTCACAAGGCTCAAGTGTTTTCTGTGCCCGACATGATGGGACCATCCATGATTGGCTGGAAATCGGGAGGAAAAATCAAAAACCTCGTTCTCCAGATAGAGGGAGCAAGGCCAGGCACCAAATACAAGGACCTGGTTATTAGCGAGCTTAGATTCATGGACGAGGACGGTTTTTTTTCCATAGAGACCGGCGATGATCAAGGGCTCTCTGAAGGATTGACAAAAGAACTCAAAGGCAAGCCTCTGTCAACATTGTTGGACAGGAGTCTCGAAAGTTACTGCAGACTATCCAGCATGTCGGTCAACATGGCAGAAGATGTGAAACTCAGCGACTTTGGTTTTCGAAAACTGAAGTTTCGTTCAAACTATCGGTTTGTCTATTACAGCCAGATCGCCGTGGGTGACGAGGCGAACATCGTGTCGGAATCCATAGAGGGTATCTGGGTGCCGGATTTAAAAAAGACGAAAGGACCGTGGAGCAAGGTGCGCCTCTATGCGCGCGGTCAGCACATCGGCCAGGACATCGATGAGAGCTACGAGGTGATCACGAAGAACACAAGGACCCGAATAATCGGTGGTTCATTGCAGGTGGCCTCCGTGAAAGCCCTCGGCCGCAGGAGGTTTTTAGAGCTTGTGCGCAAGTGGGACAAGAGCCCGGCATCTTTCAAGGTACAATGCGGAACAAACCGGATGAGCTATTTCAGCAATTCGGTGGTAAAGAAAAAAAATCGCGAAAATGACAAGATTTTTCGGAAGTTTTACAATGATCTTGTAAAAAAGAAAGCTGTAGTGGTGCAGGGTCGTGCCATCACTGACTTGTTTTTTTAGTGTTTTCTTTCCAATTTCTCTGCAGGTAGGCAGGCTTTTTACGATTGGGATTCTTGTTGGAAAAAATCCTGTCCAGCAAATCGCTATCCTTTGACTCCCTGGCCCATGTCACAAAGGCTTCCCAGTCGTCTTCCCTCAGGTAGGTGTAATCCGGATCCAGTCTCATGGGTGTAAAATGCACATCGTGGTTTTCCAGAAACTCCAGCCACTGACCATCGCTGATACCCCATGCGATACGATATATCTTCGATGAATCCTCGGACGCAAGGGGGGCCCAGGCCACCGCAGGGTGTCTTGTGAGATGACCATAATAAAAATTCATGCCCGAGTGTGCGATGGTTTTCTTGGGGTATGGTTTTGGGATGAGCGAGATCATGGCCATGTAACGATCATAAGGAGGCATCCTGTTGGTCTGCATACCCAATGGTGCGAGGCTCAAGCTGACAGCACCAACTATAAGGCTGAGCACGACACCGCTTCGCCTTGGCTTATTGACACCATGCACCCGAAAGTGCAGTAGCATGAAAGATGAGATAAACGTAAACAGCGGGCCCAACAGTCCCAACCTGTATCCCAGATCCAAGTGGCTGGTCTCCCAGAACGGGAAGTTGCAAAGAATAAAAGAAGCAGAAAAGATCATCAACAAGGGCCATGCTTTCATTTTGCGAACAATACCCCATCCCATGAGGATCAAAAGAGGCCATCCTGCCGAAAGCTCTATTTTCAGAGCCAAGGAGGGGGACCAAAGGTGAAAATACGCCAGGGGCAACAAGGACGGGTGGTTGCTCAAGGCGCCTTTCAGTCTTTCGAGATCGCTGGGATGCAAAAGATTGGGCAAGAGATAGCTCAGGGTTCCGAATAGAAAAGCGATTGCGAGTATCACCACGGCCAGCGCCCACGAACGACGGGACTTGTGGTCTCCAAAATGTAAAAAATATTCCAGGACGGTCGCGGTGATTGGTATGGCGATCAACAAAACACCCAAGCGATGAGCGGTCATGGTCAAAAGGGCCAATATGCTTATCCACACCCAGTGCATCCTGCCGCCGGGCTTGGACCACCAGACAGCCCAGAAAAACAATCCTGCCGTGACCATGCCCAGGTTTTTTGGAAACTCTGCTGCCAGCAGACTCAGCACAGGAGAACCCGCAGCCCACATAGCAGCCAGCCATGGGGCCAGTCTGACGGCTTCGTCATTTTGCCCGCTGCTGAGTCTTTTGCCGATGGCCTGTACTGCCAGATACGCTCCAGGGACACACAGAGCCACGAGCAAGGCCGAGCTGAGCTTGACCGCCAGGATGGAGTCGCCCACCAGCAGGCGCACGGGCACCATGAGCCAGATCACCCATGATGACTCGGGGGTATGCAGATGCCCGGAGATGACATACCTGGTGAGTTGGGTGACATAGTAGTATCCGTCATAACCAAAAGGGTGGGCTTGGGACAGCAGGGCAAACAAGCGTACGAAAAATGAACCTGCTCCAAGAGCCAGGAGCACGAAAAAGGTTTTCTTGGTGTTTGATCGCTCCAGTACCTTTTGCCAGGACATGTGCCAAGATTTATCCCCATCAGCTCTGCTATCACAAGTTATATATTTTGATCTTTTGGTTTGCCAACAGGAAGCTGGTCGCGCAATATAGCCAAAGGAGGAGACAGCGGTGTTGCAACGAAGCGTCAGGAAGAGTCTGAAAAAAATAGTCGGCAAGGAAAATCTCAAGATCGATCCTGTTGATCTGGCCCTTTACGGCTATGATGCAACACCCCAGGCCGAGTTGGCCATTCCTGATG
>JALVPF010000278.1 GCA_027031935.1 Myxococcales bacterium
GTGTTTAGTCACATGAAGACCGACGCCGATGCGATGGATTTGCCGGAGGGAAAATTCAGTGGACGTATTCCCCCTGGCGACTACTACCTGTTGGCAAAGGTGAGGAATCGTCCCACGAGCAAGGTCAAGCATGTGAAGGTGACAGCGGATGAGACGGCACAGGCCATACTGGAACTCAAGCCCCCTGCGAGGATTAGCTTCACCGTGCGGGATGAAAAAAACGAGTTTGTACCGGCAAAGCTCCTGGTCGGTCAGTGCTTGCCCAACTGCTCCATGAGGCTTGAAGGTACATGTGAGCAGGACACTGATTGTGCCTCTGGAAAATGTGTCTTGGTGGCAAATGGTGCGTACCGTTGCCAGGTCGACAATTGTTCGGATGACAGGCTATGCAACGTGCATACAATGCGCTGTGAAGCCCGAGACCCTTGTTCTGTGGACACGGACTGTGAACCGGTGGAGAGATGCATGGATGGCAAGTGCGTGTGCCATCCGTCGTATGTGAGAAAAGCTGCTCTTGGTGAGGGGACCTATCCTGCGGGTATAGTCAGATATGCATACACCGCTGACGGCAGAGGGGAGATGGACGTGGAACCGGGCTCCTATGAGGTCTGGGCAAGCCGCGGTTTCGAATACAGCGTGGACAAGCAGCAGGTCAAGGCAGTGGGCAACAGGACCGCTGAGCTTAGCATGCGAATCAGTCGACAGGTGGACACGAGTGGATGGGTCGCAGGAGATTTTCATGTACATGGTCAAAACTCCTATGATGCGGTCGTAAAGCACAGAGACAGGGTAATCTGCTTTGCCGGTGAAGGCATGGATGTCTTGTCTACCTCCGATCATGATTATGTAACCAACTTGAGCCCCTACGTGTTGGAACTCGGCCTGAACAAGTGGCTCAAGGCCCAGGTCGGCCTCGAGCTTACAACTGTCGAGACAGGTCACTGGCTTGCGTTTCCATTGACGTACAACGAATGGAAAGACGGAAAGCGAATACAGGAGCAGGGAGCCGTTGACTGGACCGGGCTCTACCCTGAACAGATCCATTCTTCTCTTAGGGCCTTGGGAAAATATGCCCCGGAAGACACCGTCCTGGTCGTGGCTCATCCTCGTGACAGTTTCTTTGGCTACTTTGATCAATTTGGCTTGAACGAGTTCGATCCTTCCAAGGTGGAAGGATCCATGTTCGAGTACCTGCCTCCATTTCATGAAAATCCCATAGCGGTCCCCGAGGCCTTCAGCGGTACCTTTGACGCCCTCGAGCTTTTCAACTCCAAAAGGTTCGAGCTCATAAGGACTCCCACTATCGCGGAGATGCGGGACTATAACCAGGCACAGGCCATGATACAGGCCCAGGCAGCCACAGGTGCGGATCCTGCCGTCATAGAACGACAGCTTATAAGCCTGGATCATGAGATAATAAAGGACATCCTGAAAAGAACACCATCGGAACAGGACGCCATCTGGGATGCTGATGGATCAGATCCGTGTGATTTGCTGGCTTTTTGTTCCAGTGACTCGGATTGCGATGAGAGCAAGGGCCAGTTGTGTGATCGCGTCGAAATGGTGTGCTATACACCGTGCGTAGAGGACTCCGATTGCCCGGAAAGTTCTTGTGCTGATGGCAGATGTGCTCTTTCCGGCAATGGCTCCCATCCCTGCACCGCCCACCAGGGGGTTGTGGATGACTGGTTCAGGCTTCTGGACTACGGGGTGGTGCGTACTGGAATGGGTAACTCCGATAGTCACCAGTTGTTCAGCCAAACGGAGGGTGGACTGCCGAGAAATTTCGTGAAGCTGGATGCACAGACTCCCATGGCCATCGATTCCCGAAAGCTTGCCAGATCCATCAAGCGGGGTGCGGTAGTAGCTTCCTATGGACCATTCATACAGTTGTGGCTGGATGATGCCACATTGGGAGACGGGCCGGTGGAGGCCAATGGGCGCAAGACTCTGCCCCTCAGGATTCGCATACAGTCTCCTGATTGGTTTGATGTGGACAGGGTGGAAGTGTACAGATCCGGAAGATTGATCCACGTCCTTACCGGTAAGGGAGACGAACTCAATCCGGATTTGGATATTGACACTTCAGGTCTGAAGTTGCCCAATTATTCCAGTGTCAATCTGGACGTGACCCTGGATGAACCAGTACCTGACGCAGATTCGTGGTATGTGGTGATCGCAATGGGTCTGGGAGGAAGGGATCTAAGCCCGGTATATACGGAACATCCCTATCTGAAGTTGCAGATCGGTGACATACTGGGCAGGTCTTTTTCCTCGGTGCCATTGCCATTTGACATATCCAGCCCATCCATTCCACGGGTCTTCAGAATTTTTCCTTATGCCATCACGAATCCGGTTTTCGTGGACGTGGATGGAAATGGCTCTTATGATGCTCCCCACCAACGTCCCGACTGGGCAGGAGGTTCGTCCCTGGGGTCCAAGTCCATACCCCTTAGCTCTTCCAGAATAGGGGGTAGTCCTCTGATGCGACCCATGTCAAAGGGGGATTTCAGGGAGGGGCAGCTTCGTTATTTCATGTCTTTGATGAAACGGCTCATGGTTCATGGCAGAATACGTTAGGTGATATGGGTAATTACATTAAAGCCATGATGCTCGTGCTCTTGTCTGTCGTAATGATGGGCGCCATGGGCGAAGAGATGGACAAGCCCACCATGGGTTGGCTCGCCAGGAACATTGATGGTACAGGTTTGGGCTCAGACGCTTTGACCGTGGTGATCGATCACCTCAAGTCGCTGGATCTGAGGTGGATCGATTCATCCTCCTTGCTCCGGAGATTGAGGCAAAGAGATGAACGAGAGGGACTTCTGAGTGATGCCAGAATGCATCTGGACAAGGGGCGCAAGTTGCATCTGGCGCTAAGCCTGGACAAGGCTATAGCCGAATATAAAAAATCCACAGAGCTGCTCCAACAGGGTTTTGTTCTGTACTACGATCCAGACCTTCTGGTGGAACCTTTGTTGCAACTTGGTGTTGCTCAGTATCAGGCGGGAGACAGGGCGCTGGCGCGGCAAACTTTCATGAGGGTGGCGGCTCTGAGTCCCAAGCTGAAGCTCGACGAAGCTTACTACAGTCCCAGCATCAGGAAGGCATACTCAGAGGCGGTTTCCGGCCTTGGGATTCGAGAGCCAACCATACCTTCTCCAGGGCAACTTCGTCGAATTTGTGAAGCCTTGGACATCCGGGGCCTGGTGGTCGCATCTGTCGAGAGACCTGGCGAAAGGTCGCTTTTACGGCTCGGGGTTTTTGATAGAAGTTATGGTTCGTTTGTGGCTGTAGAGACAGTTGCCCTTGACAGAGGTGCCACCGATGAGGCGGGCCAACACCTGGCCGACCGACTGAAAATCGCCATAGCCGGAATGCTTGGTCTGAGACTGGACTTGGCCGATGCATCGGAAGAGCCGCTTCAGGCTGGTGAATCATCTTTGGATGGTGGGGTCAGTGATTCAGGTGCTGCCGATAGTGAAAGGGTGCAAGTCAGCCTTGAACTTGGTGATATTGACACTGCTGTCTCCGGGGACGAACCGGGTTCAGGTGGTCAGTCATGGGCAGTAGAGCATTGGTGGATTTGGCCTGTCGCCGGGGTGGTGCTCACGTCTATAGCTGTTACCTTGCCTCTTACCGTGTTTCGTGAGGACGTGGTTGATGTCAAGGTTCGCTATTAGCCCAACGAGAGCGACGCCGGAATGGGTGGAGTTGATCACCCGCGCGTTTTTGTTGATTCTTCTTTTGCCTTTATTCCAGTCTTGCAACTGGAACGTGGGGGAACTGGAAATTAGGCTTGTATATGCTGCTGGTGCACAGGATCCATTCAATGCCCAGACTTCGGTAATCAACAAGTTGAGGATAAGCATAGAGGGCCAGGACTCAGGAGTGCAACGCACGGAATTTTCCCTCGGCCCCAGCCGCAGTGGGGTGATGTCAGAAGTTCCTGTAGGACAGGTGATCAGGGTGGTGGTGGAGGGCCTGGATGTAATTGGACAGCCAAGATACAGGGGAGTTTCGTCACAGTTTGAAATCAAGGAGGGTACGAACAAGATATTTTTATTCTTCAGCAGAGTAGGTGAATTTTCTGATCCACCTGCGGTACAGTCAGCAATTTCTCCAGATTGGTCGGAGACCTATCGCACATTGTTGCGACCGGGTTTTGGGCGTGTTTTTCACCAGGCGGTGGTTTTGCCCAATGGCAATGTGATGTTGGTGGGTGGTACCCAGTGGACGGATCCCTCTGATCATCTGGCCAGGTTAGGACCTGACCGTGGTTTGAGATCTGCCGAAATATTCGATCCCACTTCGGGGGCTTTTTTCAAGGATGCATCTTATTGCATTGATGCTGACGGTGATGGATGGGGACCCAGTCCGGACTGCTTAGGCCCTGATTGTGATGATTCGGACCCGGCACGCCATGTGGGATGTTCGGCTGGATGCGATGATAGCGACCACGATGGCTATGGCAAGGGCGCTGATTGTCTTGGCTCGGACTGCAAGGAAGGTGATGCACAGTGTGCTTTTGGTGCGTGTTGCGAGCAATGCCCGGATTCAGGGAGTTTGTGCATGGCAGAGGCAAGAGCCTTCTTATCCATGCTGCCTCTGGGCGATGATGACATATGGCTCGTGTTGGGGGGTGAACCAGGTGGTCTGGAACACCCTGCTGAGTACTTCAGCTTCAAGTCCATGAGCTTCTCCCTCGCTCCGGATGAGCTTTTTGCCGGCAGAACCCGCCAGGCAGCTGCCAAGGTTGGTGACCGCATGATGATCGTAGCTGGTGGTATAGGCGCAGGGGGTGAGATGCTTGGCGATGTCCAGACCAGCAGCGTTGAAGTTTCGTTTTCGAAAGCAGGAGACCTGAGCGTTGCCAGGGCAGGAGCTACTGTGGTGCAATACCCTGGAGGAGCTTTGGTGATCGGTGGATGGGAGGCATTTTCCAGCGATCCATCACAGCGGGTGGCCAGCAAAGCCATCGACCGCTTTACGGTACAAGGCTCCAATGTCTTGATAGAGTCTCTACCTGAACTCGTCCTGCATTACCCTCGGTCCCAGGCTTCTGCGGTGACCTTTACCGATGCCGCTGGAAGAACCAGGGTCCTGGTGTGCGGAGGATTGATCGATCCACAGACAGCAAGCGGAACATGTGAACTTATCAGGCCGGCCGAAGGAGCAGTGGACCTGCTCGATGATCCCGGTTCCGGAATGACTGTTCCCAGGTGGCGCCATACCGCCACATTGCTTCCTGACGGGAACGTTCTAATCGCCGGTGGTTTTTCTCAGACAACCGCTGGTGCAGCACGCAACACCGCCGAAATCCTCGATCCTGAATCTGGCGTGGTCTTGCAGGGACCCATGACCATGAGATCCAACCGGGCTGGTCATACGGCTACCTTGATGCCCAATGGAATGGTACTTCTGGCAGGAGGCCTGGCAGGCCCTGGCCAGCTTGCATCGCCTCCATATGAGATTTTCAATCCCTGAAGAAAAAATGATGGACTATCGTCCCGCCTCGTCAAACAGGCGCAACATGGTTCCGTTGACACCGGTTATGATCACCTCCACGGGATCGCATACGACTCCTCCATCCGAGGTGCCCCCGTCTATCCATCGTTCGTTCTCCGATCGGGGGGCAACTCCCCAAATGGCCTCCAATCGGTTGGATGTGGGCACTTGCATCTGGCAGATCAAGCCATCATGGCCCATGTAAACCGTGCCGTCCCAGCCCACAAGGATCACCCACGATGTGTCCTGCCTGACAGGTTCATCAGGCGGTTCACCGCCATCGGGGACTTCTGGATACTCGCCGCAGTAGCTTTGGAAAAAGCCCCAGACCCCTCTGAGATATATGGGTTCCAGGGTCCACAAGTCCGGGTTTTCCTTTTGCAGGCGATGCCAGGTGCCACCGTTGTCCCGCCTGAGAACAGTCCCATCTATACCTGTGGCAAAGACCTCCCAGGAACCTCTTCCCCAGACACCGTTGAGATGAGAGATGAAAACTCCTGGAGGAGTGATATTTTCATTTCTGTTCCATGAGTCACCGGACATCTCCAGAATGGTACCATTGTTGCCAACAGCTATGACGAGTGGGTCTCCCAGGCTGCCGCTGGCGAACACGCCTCCCAATCGTTCAGGTGAAAACCTCACCCATGAAACCCTTATGACGTTACCATCTTCGTCAGTAAACTCCTGTCGTTCGCGCATCTCGACAAATCTATTGGTGGGTCCATCGTAACGGACAATGGTGCCATTTGAGCCAACTGCAACCACGAGAGGGTGTGCGTCGGGACCTGTGCCATTGGCTGCAATGCCCCACACGTCATGCAGGTTGTCATTGACCGCTTGTGGGTCTGGATGTGCTACATCGGGATCGTTTACCACAAGTGCGGGACTCCAGTTGATGCCGTTGTATCTCAGGATTGTTCCTCCAGAGCCCACAGCGAATACATCCTCTCTGGTCAAGGCACCCGTATCATCCCTGATGGTATATCCCCAGACTCCTTCGAGGTCCGCGGTGGTTCCTGATTCCATTTTTGTCCAGGCCGTACCGTCGTAATGCATTATGGTGCCGTTAAATCCAACCGCATAGACGTTTTCTGAAGACTCACCCCAGACATCCATCATATTGGTGTCCGGGGTTTGTCCTTCGAGGCCCAGGTCCACCAGGTTCGATTGCCAAATTTCATTCCATTGGCCCTGGGCGGCCACGCACGGATCCACATCCCCGCCATCATCGCCATCCAGTTCGCCTCCATCCGTAGTACCCGCAGCGTTTGAGCAGGATATGGCAAGAAAAGCAAGTCCAAGGACAACCGTGCCAGTCCAGGAAAATAACAATTTTCTCATGGTTGTCTCCTCATGTTTCAGTTTTCCTTCAGCACGACACTGATGGTTTTCGTCTGCCCGGGCCGAAGCCGATAAGTGCGTACCATGTCGATCTTAAGTGCTGGGTTAATAAATCGCAACCTGTGTAGACCCGGCGACACCTTTATTTTGAAAAGCGGGGTTTCTTTTTCTTGTCTCTTGCCATCTATATCCACGAAAGCCCACGGGCTTGCGTTGATGTTCAAGATGGCCCACTTCTGTACTGCAACTTTTCTGTCGGCCTTGGCAAAGCTCGCCTTGTCTTGTCTGGTGGCGCCATCGGACGAATGAGAGTCAGGCTTTGTGTTCCCATCTGCCTTGTCCTTACCTGCGTCTGGTCGCAGATCTTCCGTGTCAGGCAGGTTCGTCATGGCTATGGACTTGTCTGCCGGAGTACGGACACCAGCATCAAGGGAGTCATCAGCGTCGGCTCTTTCTGCTGAAAAAGGGACGAGTTTTTCCGGAAGTGGTGGGGGTGGTCGGAAGAGGTACCATGCCATCATTGCCGAGATGGTCAAAACTGCGAGTATGGTTGCTGCCATGATGGTGGGTGACTTTCTGCTTTCATGTTTCACAGCCTTGTTCGACTGCATGGAGACGGTGCCCATCTGAAGGATTTCCCCGGTAGACAGGCCCTTGGACTTTGCCCTGTTTGGGTCGAGTCCCAACTGATCCAGGAGATGATCCTTGACTGATCTCTGCTCGATTTCGTGGGTTATGTCAGCTGAAAACAGGTCTCTCATCCACTCGGCCAAGGAAGCAGATGTAAACTCCGGGGATTGTTGTGACAAAGTGCGAGACAAGGCTACCTGAAAAGCTCCACAGCTATCGAATCGATTCGCAGGACTGAGGGAGAGAGCTTTTGCCAGGATCTGTTCCAGCTCTTTAGGTATTTCAGACCTCAGGTCTGACGCAGGGGGTACATCCGCCTGCCTTACCTTCTGCAAGGTGGCGACTTCTGTGTCACCCTCGAAAGGCCTTGTCCCGGTGAGCATTTCGAAGAGAACAGACGCCAGGCTGAACTGATCCGAACGACCATCCACCTCCTTGCATTCGGCTTGTTCAGGTGACAGGTAGACGGCCTTGCCCCGTATGATGCCCTGACTGGTCTGGTGAATCTTGCTACGGGCTTTTGCAATGCCGAAGTCGGTGAGTTTGACTTCGCCCTGGAAGCCCACAAGAACATTTTGAGGACTGACATCCCTGTGGATTATTCCTGTGGGGCGGTTGTGCGGGTCCCTGAACCTGTGTGCATAATCCAGGCCCTTTGCGACCTCCGAGGCGATAAAAAGAGCTACGGGTATGGGCATGGGCCTGTCCAGCTCTTTTAGCCTGGTCACTACCGCCTCCAGGTTTCTTCCCCTGACGTATTCCATGGCCAGGAAATAGTCTTGTCCCTCCTGGCCAAATTCGAACACCTGGACGATGTTGCCATGGTTCAGCGGCATGGTAATGCGGGCCTCGTCCGTAAACATCTCCAGAAATTCCCGGTTGTCCAGCAGGTGAGGGAGCACACGTTTTATCACCAGCTCCTTCTCTACACCGCCCGTGGTCTCCAGCCTGGCGCGATATATGTGCGCCATGCCTCCTGTGGCCAGAAGCTCGATGAGTTGGTACCGACCAAGTTTTTTAGGCAGATTGTCCACGGCCCAATACCATAGCACGAATTTCCAGAAGGCTCTAATTCAATGATTTCAACCGGTGTGGCGTGGGAGATTCGCTGTCATTCCGAAAACTGGACTGACTGCCCAAGTGCTGTTACACTGCTTCGCAAATCATGCAAAGGAAGGTGCTCAAAGGTGCCAAAAGTCATCAATCTCAATCCCTTTTTCACTGCCCAGCGACTGGTAAACGAGTTGGAATCGAAAAGTGGCATGGATTATTTCACGCTGAGTGAGGACAATGGGCCCGCTTATCGACTTGACCCTGAAAAGATGGAAAGAGTCATGGGGCTTGCCAAGCGCGATTCTGACCGCAACATGCCCTGGTTGGAAGCATCGGAGCATGATCTGAAACTCTGCAGGCGTTTCCTCAGGAGAACTCTCATTCACAAGTTGGCGCTCGGCCTGGTTGAAGCAGGCATGTAATCGTATTCATCATGACTCTGATGGGTCGTTACGTCGAATTTTTTCCATTTCAATGATAAATACAGCAACGATTTTCGGGTCGAACTGTGTTCCTGCACATCTTCGCAGCTCGGCTATTGCAATGTCATGGGAGAGGGCCTTGCGGTATGCACGATCCGAGGTGATTGCATCATAGGTATCGGCAACCGCCAGAATTCTGGCCTCCAGGGGGATCTCTTCTCCCTTTAGTCCAAGTGGGTATCCGGTTCCATCCCACTGTTCGTGGTGATGATAAACAGCGGGGACTATGTCACGTAAAAATTCGATTGGTTCGAGTATCCTTCTTCCCTTGTCTGGATGAGCCTTGAATAGTTCATATTCTTCGCGGGTAAGTTTCTGCGGCTTGTTCAGGGCATCGAGCGGGATACCAATTTTTCCCACGTCATGCATCAGAGCTGCCGTGCAAATCTTGTCCTCATGTTGTTTTTCCAGTCCAAGCCCCCTGGAGATGATCCTGGAATATTGCATCACCCTGTCTGAGTGGCCATGTGTGTATGGGTCTTTTGCCTCCATGGCTCTTGCAAAGCCCTGTATGGTTTGCTGGAAGGTCTCCTGAAGATTTTTGAACAAGCGTGCATTGTCAATGGCAGACGAAGCCCTGTCCGCCAGAATGCTCAGCATTTTCCTGTGTCCTTCTGAAAACTTGTTGCCCCTCGTGTATGAATATACGTTTAGCATTCCTATGATCTCCAGACGGATTTTCAAGGGAACGCTGATAAAGGACTCTATTTTGAGGACAGGGCTTTCGTTCAGGAAAAAACGCTTGGCTCTGTTGCCATGGTACAACAGCGGCCTGTCTTCCCTGTAATGTTCCAGGATCTCCACCAGGTTCAGATCTTCATTTGTTTCATCAAATTGGGCATCCTTGGCTGAACGGCGCATGCGAACCTCGAACTGTTCGCTGGCTGAATCCATGAGAAGGAGTGCTGCAGTATCAGCGTGGGTCTCCTCCAGGGTGGTCGAGACTATGATGTCCAGGATATTGTCCAGGGACAGGGTCTTGGTTAGAGCCTCGGACATGGTGTAGATGGACAGGGCCTCTTTCAGCTGTATGTTTTCTTCCTGCAATCGCTGCTTTTCCAGACCACGCTGGACTATATGTATGACTTCTTCGACCTTGAAGGGTTTGAGGATGTAGTCATAAGCGCCTTTTTTCATGGCATCTATTGCAGTCTCAACGGTGCCGAAGCCGGTCATGATCACGCACAGCACGTTCCATGTGCGTCTGTTGATCTCTTCGAGCAGTTCGAGTCCCCCCATTCGCGGCATCTTCAGATCTGTGATCACCAGATTGTAGGAACGCTGATCCAACTCCTCGATGGCTTGTTTGCCGTCTTCTGCCGTCCTTACGACATATCCCTCCATGGAAAGAAAGTCTGAAAGGATCTCGCGGATAACCTTCTCGTCATCCACTACCAGGACACGGTAGGATTCTTCGTGAAATGCATACTCCAATTTGGTAAAACTCCTTGATCTCTTTTCGCTAATATCACATTGGCGCAACAGTGGTCAATGCAGTCGACATAAGTCGACATACGATAAATTTTTTCGTGTTGTTATAAAGGCTCGGAGCATGCCATGGGTTCTTCCGGTAAAAATGATTCTTCTGAAATGACTGACTTGAAAAAAATGAAGGTGCTTCTGCCCCACTGGGTTGTCCATAACCAGGAGCACAATGGAGACTATGGACGTTGGATGCAAAAAGCAAAGCTCATGGGCATGGATGAGGTAGCACGGGAGCTGCAAGCAGCAGTAGAAAAAATCAATCATGCAAACGAGCATTTGGCCTCTGCCGCCAAGCTGGTACTTGAGCAGGGTGACGACGTCTTGCTGGCGCAAGCCGTGGAAAAAAAGAATGTTGTTAAGCATTCAGCAGTCGAGCCACAAGCTCATGTACCTCATGACGATTCATCGATGGATGTCACATTCAAAACCATAGGAGTCATTCACACACCAAACAAGGATAAGGCTCCATATCAGCCAGTGGAGGATGACAGCGGTGTTTTCCTGATTTCACTGCAGGAGCGATTCGCACCTGCACTCAAGAGATTGGACGAGTTTGTGTATATCTACGTCTTGTACCATATCCACAAGGCTGAGCCAAATCCGCCCATGGTCATGACACCCTCGTGGGCTGGTGGAGTGGAAGTGGGAACCTTTGCAAGCCGCTCTCCCTTGCGTCCAAACCCCATCGGTTTGAGCATCGTAAAAATAAGGAAAATTGAAGGATCGATAATCTGGACCAGTGGACTCGATGCCTTTGATGGAACCCCTGTGTTGGATATCAAACCCTATATCAAGGAACTGGATTCAAAATCCGATGCCAATTATGGATGGGTGTCCGGCTTGGACGACTACGAGCATCTTCTTTTGCATATAAAGGGAATTCCACACGACTATTAAAAGACGATTTGTGAAGGCCATGGTGTACTAATGTCCTGCTTTCTTTCTTCTGCGTCGCCTGCGGGACTTTACCACCCTGTTGCGCCCTGATCGTTTGGCCTTGTAGAGCGCCTTGTCCACCCTTCGTTGAAAGGTGATGTCATCATCGTTTTCTTCGAGTTCGGTCAATCCGATGCTGATGGTCAGGGCGAGGGGACCAGCAGAGGTGTTGAATGGCTTCAAGGACACTGCCTCTCTGAGACGTTCGGCAATGATATATCCCTGCTCCAGGGATGTCTTTGGAAAAATGACCAGAAACTCTTCTCCTCCCCACCTGGCTACCACGTCGGTGGACCTGCTTGCCCATCTCAGCCTGTTGGATAGTTCGCTCAGCACCTCGTCTCCAACATCATGTCCATAAGTGTCGTTGATTTTCTTGAACCAGTCCAAATCGAGCATGGCTATGGTCAGGGGAATACCTTGTCGATGGGCCTTTTGGATTTCTCTTGGCAAGCGATGCTGGAGGTGACGCCTGTTGTGCAACAAGGTTAGCGGGTCGCTTTCGTTCAGCCTCTTGAGCCTTGCAATCTCGAGGTAGGGCTCAGATATGTGGGCAGCAAGGGTCAACAACTCCAGGTCTCTTTCGGTGTATGGCTTGGAGTCTCGCCGCGCAGTGGACAGGACTCCAATGCATTTCTTCCCGGTGATAAGAGGTACCGCCATGACTGCTGACGGGGTCCAAATCTGATCCTTTCTCCATACGAATCGCGGGTCCCTCTTCGGGTTGTTTATGGTCGCCGTCTTTCTATGCACTACCACCCAACCGATAAAGCCTTCTCCCACCTGAAAGGGAGCCGCTCCCCTTCGGTGTACCGATGGGCCTGATCTCGCACTGGTCAAAAGCCGTTTGCCAGAATCATCCAAAAGCCGTAACGAAGCCTGGTTGGACCTGGTGAGTTCCTCGGCAGCCAATGTCACCGAGTTGAGAGTTTTTTCCAGGGGCGAGCCCTTGCGCAACTGTTGCGAGAGTTCGAGCAGTCTTTGTGCGACCCATCTGGCAGAACGTCGGGAAGGGGGGCGTGGGTGTTTTGCCACAGTGTCGGAGACTCTTAGCTTCCTGACACTTGTGCTTGTTCGCTTTTTGGGTGTTTTCATGTACTTGAAGTTCGCTGGAATCGGGTAAGATGTCAATCGTGATTTGATAGAGTTTGTTTCCTGCTGAATTTGTGGGATATATTTGAGCGGGAGTTTTTATGGATACACAGCGCAGCATGTTACAAACTTACCTGCGCTCTTTTGCATGGATATTGGGGCTGTGTTCATTGCTGCCCTTCGATGTCCTTGCAGGTGAGCCCATCTGGCCCTGGATGGGCTTGCGCGATGCATCTTTGCTTGACGGAATTGCCCTTGTTTTGCCCTTGATAGGTGCAATTTTTTTTGTATTGCTTTCTGTATACCGAATGCCAAGACCAGGCCTTGAAGCAGTAGTACTTATGGTGCTGGGATTAGGGTGGGCCTTTTCATGGTGGGCCCAACAGATCCCCCATCCGCTTCCTGTGTTCGAACACCTGACCGACGGCCTTCCCGGCCTGTTTTCAAGAAGCCTGTGGCTGCTTTTGCTGGGTAGTTCCGTGCTGGGTGCCGGTATTCTCATTTTGTCGGAAAACGACAACGACGAACAGATCCCCTTTCTACCGGTATACAGGAGTGCTGGCAGATGGATTCTATTGCTGGGACTGGGCCTGGTTACGATTTTTTACTTCATGGACTACCGCGGTCATGTTCCGCTGGTGGACCTGGTTTCAGGTATGATCCATCTACGCGCTTCAATGCAGGATATACAGGGTTTGGCTCTTTTCTCCGGACATGTGCTATCCCTTGGGCCATTGATTTTGGCCATGGCCTCTGTTTTCAAGTTGTTTCAAAAAAGACCTGCGCGAAACATGGCCTTCTTTTCCTTTTGCGTGGGATTTATCCCGGCTCTCTGCCTATTGGTGGGTGTTCGGGATTTGACCATTAGCCCGGTAACTGCCCTGGTCCACCTTCGTTCTTCTGGACTGGTGCTTGCTTTTACCCTTGGAATGGCGATTTCCCTGGCCGCTTTGCTCAAGTCCATGTGGTTTGATGCGCCATGGTGCATGGCCAGGATGGGTACCATAGATCACCTGTTTGCAGGTGCAGGTTCAGCGGCCCTTCCAGAGATGTATCTTGGAAATCTTTTCGCGACCATGAACCCTTTGGTGAGAATGTTTGCAAAACGTCGCTTGAAACTCTGGATCGCTGCGGCAAAGACGCAAATGCAGGATGAAGACGAGATCTCGGCAGTACTGAAGCTATTTGAGCAGGTTCAGGAAGAGACCATGGCAGGACGAGCAGAACCTGAAGGAGTGCCGGGAAAAGCACAAGTTGCCGTGCCATGGTGGATGCGCGGCCAGTGGATAAGCTTAGCCTGTTTATTCCTTGTGGGGCTCGTGGCATTTGGCAGCATTTATTCTATGTGGCGTCCAAGATTCCCGGTCTGTCATAGCGGCAGACAGGCAGAGTCTTATGACGAAAAAACCACAAATGGGGTTTTTTCAAAGCTGCTTCCGCAAGTGGTTCTCGATATGGAAAAATACGGAAAATTGCGCCAGGCAGCCCCCCTGTTCAATTTGCGAAAGTCACTCCATCTCATGGAAGCTTGGGCTCCAGGTGTTTCC
>JALVPF010000279.1:0-1901 GCA_027031935.1 Myxococcales bacterium
CCATCACACACATCCAGTATATCATCCAGGTTTTTTACCGCGTCAGGGTGTTCGATTTTTGCGATGACTTCACACCTGGATTTCGCTTTTCTCAGCATGCGCTTGACCAGCACCACATCTTCCGGTTTGCGAACGAAGCTGATGGCAACAGCGTCCATGCCAAGTTCGAGACCAAGTTTGATGTCTCGCTTGTCCTTATCTGTTACAGATGGTGAAGATATGTCGACCCCGGGCAGGTTGATCCCCTTGTGGTCCTTTAGCGTTCCCCCGATGACGACCTTGGTGAAAATGTCCCTGTCCTCTACATCTTCGACCCTGAGTTGAATGGTCCCGTCTGAGATGAGAAGCTTGTCGCCCTTTTTTACATCCTTGTGAAGCTTGGTGTACTGAACGCTGGCCTTGGTCTCGTCACCTATTATCTTGCGGGTGGTCAGGGTGAAGCTGGCGCCCGTCTGAATCTTGGCCTTGCCACCAGCGAATTCTCCCAGACGGATTCTTGGCCCTTGAACGTCCTGCAAAATGGCCAAAGGTCGCTTGCACGCTCTGGCCACCTTTCTCAACCTTGCATGCAGGCGGCGGTGCGATGCGTGATCCCCATGAGAAAAATTCAGCCTGGCCACGTCCATGCCAGCCATTATCATCTTGTGGATGGTCTCTTCAGAGGAACTGGCCGGGCCAATTGTGCAAACGATTTTTGCCTTTCTCATGCTATCCTCCATGATTTCTTCAATAAGTTAATCGTTGATGTCTGTGCTCAGAACAAAGGTGCGGCAGGTGGTCTGCCAATGCCCTCCACGAGCATGGCCGGTGCAAAAAACAAGCCCGTTATCTGTATGACGATCCACGTGGTGATCAGGGTGAACACAAACCAGGTGGCCACTGCCGAAATGGAAAACCGAAGTGACTTTTCTTTTGGGCAATCGAGAAGCTCTTGCGCTCCTATGCGATAAATGAAAATGGCATAACCAAAACCGGCAATCACGGCCAGGGCGGTCAGTTTGGGTACCAGGGTGACAAACCCTGCGACCCACACTGGTGTAGATGCATATGCTGCAAGTTTCATGGCATTGTTTCTGGACCTGTTGGCATCGAAGGAAGGAGCCATGGCGTCTGTGAGCCAACCGAGAATCAAGACCGATCCCACGAAGATGCCGAGCTTGAACACCGCGCTGATGAGGCTGAAGGAGAAGCGATCCCCGAATGAGAACCTGTTGTCGAACACTATGACACCCAAAAATCCGCATACGCAGGGAATCAACGCCAGCAGGAGCACATACCTGCCCACCAGTTGCCTTCCGCGATCCGGTTCAGCTCGTATGACCCGCCAGGTCCTTCGAGGGTCGGTGAGTAAATCCAGGACGCGCTGAATGAGCGCTGCAAAGTCAATGGCCATCGGGAGGATGATAGGGGTCAGAAGAAGGTCAAGTCAAGGATTTGAACCCTGATTTTCCACCTCGCTTGCGATCTTGTGAAAGTCGGTTCCAACAATAAATTGGATTGGTGTGCAGGCTGTCTTTATGATAGCAAGCTGGAAAGACCTTCGGAGGTGATGCCGTGAGATTTTATTGTCTGTTTTTATCCATGTTGTTGTTGCAGACCTTTTCCGGAAACGTTTGGGCCGGGCAAAGACCACAGGTCGGCAAACAAGTCGAGGGAAAAACAATGTATCTGAGTGAAAAGGATATCATGGGGGTGATAGGTCAGCTGTTGGCCAAGCATGGTTCGGTACAAGCCGATAGAATCGAGCGCGGGGTCAGGCAGGTGGCACGGTTGTGGAAGAAAGATGACGGTGATCCAGGTCGGTTTGCCTCCTTTTGCGTCAAGGAGTTTGTGACCGGCAAGCAACTGGATGCGCTGTTTTCACGTTGGGAAAGCAAGATGGAGAAGGTGGCAGGCCACTT
>JALVPF010000279.1:1911-14044 GCA_027031935.1 Myxococcales bacterium
GACGAGGCGCGTGGCCCCTTGCAGCCCGTGGACATGCTGTTTGCAAAGTGGAACCCGGGGGCTCATGTCACCGACGATCTTTTTGACACGAAGCTTGCGTTTGTAGCCCTGCTGAATTTTCCCATCTTCGATCTGAAGCAGATGCTCGAGAAGGGGTCTTCCTGGACCAGGAGACAGTGGGCAGAGGCTCGCCTGGCACAGGGCGTGGCTCACAGAGTTCCTGCACAGGTGCAGCAGAAGGTCTCGGCTGCATATACTTCAGCCGAAAACTACATCGCCAATTACAACATATGCATGGACCATGTGCTTGGACCTGATCACAAGCCCATGTTCAGGAAGGGACTGAAACTCATATCCCACTGGGGCCTGCGGGACGAGCTGAAAGCCATGTATTCCGATGCCGGAAACCTGCCCAAGCAGGAGATGATCCTGACCATCATGGAGAGGATCATCTCCCAGCAGATTCCTGCTGTCGTTATAGACAACTGCTCGGTTGACTGGGATCCGGTCACCAACAAGGTGGATGGAAAGGACTCGGCAAGGGAAGCTGATACCAGGTTTGAGCATTTGCTGGAGGTCTTCAGGGCCGAGCGATTGCAGGACCCATTTTACCCGGATGCCCCATCTCACATGGCCAGGCGTTTTGAACTGGAGCGGGAGATACCTGAAAAAGAGGTGGAGGCCTTGCTGGACTCGGTCTTGTCAGCACCGGAAGGAAAGAAGGTTGCGGACCTGATCAGAAAGAGACTGGGCAGGGACTTGAGACCTTTTGATATCTGGTACGATGGTTTCAAAGCCAGGGGCTCAGTGGATGAGCGAAAGCTCGACGAGATGGTGGCAGCGCGATATCCCACCTTTGAAAAGTTCCAGGAGGCCATTCCTGAGATTCTGCAGAAACTGGGTTTCGATGAACAGACAGCAAAATTTCTGGGGGCTCACATCGAGGTGGACCCTGCCAGGGGAGCAGGGCATGCCTGGGGCCCCAAGATGCTGGGCCAGAAGGCACACCTGAGGACACGCGTGCCTGAGGGCGGCATGAATTACAAGGGCTTCAACATCGCCATGCATGAGATGGGTCACAACGTGGAACAGGTCTTTACCCTCTATCGCGTGGACCACACGCTCTTGCAGGGAGTGCCCAATAACGCATTTACCGAGGGATTTGCTTTCGTGTTTCAGGCAAGGGACTTGGATGTCTTGGGCATGGCAAAAGACGACGCACGGCGCAGGGCACTAAATGCCCTGGATGATTTCTGGATGACCCGGGAGATAGCTGCCGTGGGGCTAGTGGACATGATGGTCTGGCGGTGGATGTATGCACATCCCGACGCCAATGCAGCTGAGCTAAACCAGGCTGTTACCCGGAGCGCCAAACAGGTTTGGAACAAGTATTTTGCAGAAGAGTTTGGAGTAAAGGATAGCCCCATCTTTGCCATCTATTCGCACATGATCGCTTATGGTCTGTATCTACCGGATTATCCCCTGGGATACCTCATCGCTTTCCAGGTAAAGGACTATTTCCGAGACCATCCCCTCGGAACCAACATGGAGCGCATGTGCAAGCAGGGGAGGATAGTTCCAAACCTGTGGATGAAGGGGGCTGTCGGTGGTTCCATCTCGGCCAAACCACTACTCCTGGCCACAAAAAAGGCCCTGGAGATGATAAAAAAATAGTTTCGAGAAAAAAATCATCATTGAAAGATTTTATAGGCACCATTGGACGCTGTGATTGCTGATTTGCAATTTGGCATTAAAATCAAGAGATTGGCAAGAGGGAACGTCTATCCATGGTAGGTGACTATCTCAATGCTTTGTTTGAGTCGACTTTTGTGCGTTGACGACGAAAAGCAGTGGTGTTAGATAGCCCCACGAACCGTTGATATAGGGGTGAGCCGTGGCCAAGATCAAGATGTCTCCAGACATCATGCATGAACTGGATCGCATAGACACTTTGTCCGGGCAGATGATTTCACTCTGCATGCAGTGTGGGGTGTGCTCTGCGTCGTGTCCAAACGTGTTGGAGATGGATTTGACTCCAAGAGCCGTGATGCACCATGCACAGTTGGGACAGATGGACAAGATACTCTCCGGAAAGACCATCTGGGTGTGTTCCTCCTGCCTGCAATGCAGTGTCAGGTGCCCGAGGGGCATTGATCTCGCGCGTGTCATGGAGGCATTTCGCCTGGTGAAGCTTCGAAAACGAGAGGGGATGCTTGACCCGGCGGATTTGGACCCGGCCTGTTCGGACGCGCCTCCCATTCTCCTTGTGGCGGCCATGAGGAAACTTACAGGCTGACCTGTGGAGCTTAACTTGCCATGAGTGTACTATATTTTCCGGGCTGTACTCTGAAGAACAAGGCTGAAAACTTCGACCAGAGCTTTGTGTCCTCCATGGCCGGGCTGGGTGTGGACATGAAGGAACTGGATCGCTGGAATTGTTGCGGCACGGTGTTTTCCATGGCCAGCGATGACCTCATGTCACAGTTGGCACCCATTAGAAACCTGCTGCGGGCTGAACAACAAGGTGCCGATGCACTATTGGCGCCCTGTTCCATGTGTTACAACACCCTTGCCCGTGCCAAGCACTTTGTCGCACAAGAGCCCGATCGTCTGGAGAAGCTTCATTCTTTCATGTACAAGGAGCAAGGCGATTACAAGGGGGCCGTGGATGTTGTTCACCCCTTGGCATATCTGCGTGACAGCATCGGGTTTGATCTCGTGGCAAAAAAGGTATCACGTCCCCTGGAAGGTTTGAAGCTGGGTGCATATTATGGATGCTTGTTGACAAGGCCTTCTATTGTGTCCATAGACGATCCACAGAAGCCCGAGGTGATGGACAAGTTGATCAATGCACTGGGTGCCGAGTCTGTTTATTTCGAACAGCGAACCGAGTGTTGCGGATCGTACCAGACCTTGACAAACCTGGCTGTGGTTGCAAACAGGACAAACATGATAATTCGTTCAGCCAGGACGTCGGGCGCACAGGCTCTGGTTACTTCATGTCCTTTGTGCGCCTACAACCTGGACCAGATGCAGCGAGAGGCGAGGAAACATCACAGCGATCTTTCACCCATGCCGGTTTTTTATTTTACCGAACTCATGGCCCTGGCCTTGGGGCAAGACTGGAAGAGTGAATGGACCGAGTTGCACGAGGTTGATCCTGCCGGTCTGCTAAAAGAGCACGGATTGGACTAATCACTTGTTTCACTCGACTGCCGAGAGGAAAAGATGATGGCGACCGAGACAAAAATGGTAAGCATGGTTGTAATGGGAGAATCGTTCAGGGTTCCTGAAGGCTCGACAATAATGAGCGCGTTGGAGTATTCAGGCTTTCAGCTCACCACTGGTGTGGGCTGTCGAGAGGGATACTGTGGCGCCTGCGGAACCTTGTACAGGGAACATGGGGATTACAAGCTCAAGGGTGGTCTGGCCTGCCAGACAGTGGTCAGCGATGGAATGCACATAGCTCAGATCCCGTTTGTTCCAGCTGACAAGCCTTCGTACGACTTGGAGGAACTCACACCGGACGAAGATTCGTTCAAGAAGATCTATCCGGAGATATTTCGCTGTGTGGCGTGTAATACCTGCACCAAGATCTGCCCTCAGGACATACAGGTCATGGATTACATACAGTGCATCATGAGAGGGGATATCGCCACTGCAGCCGATCTGTCCTTCGATTGTCTGCGTTGTGGTCTGTGCGCCTTGAGGTGCCCTGCGGAGTTGGTCCAGTACAACGCTGCTACTCTTGCCCGGAGATTGTATGGCCGTTACCTGGCAAAACCAGCGGTACGCCTGGACAGGATGGTCGAGGATATCAAGGCAGGCAAGTACGACGAAGAAATCGAATCGCTCAAGACTATGGAGCACGAGGAACTCAAGGATCGATATTACAAGCGAGAGGTTCGCACCAAATAGAACGATTTGGTGACTCACTTGTCCCATGGCTAGTGCGGGCAACAGGCCCGGAAGAGAGGTTGATCATGTATCCCGAGAGCATGCAGGAATCCATCAGAAAGGTGGAAGCCACCAGGGCAAAACGAGTTCAAGTGGCAAAAGCCGGTCAACCCATCGTAAAGCCCATGAGTGATGAAGAACGCCAGGACGTACTCAAGAGGTTCCATCCCGATTACCAGGATGATGCACGGCGTCCCGTCAGATGGGGCCCAAACGAATCAGAGCCTCTGACCGCAGACGTGGCTGATGTGTTGGAAACATATCCGCGAATAGTCCCGGAGCGATATGATTTGTCCAATCCTGATTTCCAGACGGACGTGCTCATCATCGGGGCCGGGTCCGCAGGATTTTCAGCCGCGCTTTTGGCGCAGCAAGCTGGAGTAAAGGTCACCCTTGCCACGAAGTTGCGCTTGGGTGATGCCAACTCCATGATGGCGCAAGGTGGCATACAGGCTGCGGTGCGTGAGGACGATTCGCCGGCTATACACTACCTGGATGTCATCGGCGGTGGTCATTTCGACAACAAGCCCGAGTTGGTACAGGCTCTGGTCTCCGAAGCTCCAGGTGCCATAGCCTGGTTGAGGCAACTGGGAGTCATGTTTGACCAGGATGATGAGGGCAAGCTCAAGACCAAACCAGGCGGCGGCACCTCACGTCCGAGAATGCTATCTGCCAGAGATTACACAGGCGCTGCGATCTGCAGAACATTGAGGGATGAGGTCCAGAACCACAAGGACATTGATGTCCTCGAACACATGAGTGCGGTGGAGCTCATCAAGGACACCAAGGGGGCGGTGGCTGGGGCCGTATTCTATCACTTGCTGACCAGAGAGCATTATACTGTGCGGGCAAAGGCCACCATACTGGCCACCGGCGGTTTCGGAAGACTGCACATAAAAAATTTCGAGACCACGAATCACTACGGTGCAACCGGAGATGGCTTGGTGTTGGCATACAGGGTGGGCGCAAAATTGGCCTTCATGGATTCGGTGCAGTATCACCCCACGGGCGCGGTCTTTCCCCCTCAGATTCTCGGTTTCCTGTGCACGGAAAAGCTTCGCGGCATGGGCGGGCAACCAGTAAACGCCAATGGTGATCTTTTTGTATACCCCCTGGAACCCAGGGACGTGGAGTCCGCATCATTCATTCGGGAGGCCACCGAGAGGGGCAATGGTGTAAAGACTCCATCGGGGCACGTTGGCGTTTGGCTGGATACTCCTGTCATCGAAATCCTGAACGGTAAAGGCGCCATAGAGAAAAATCTGCCGGCCATGCTGAGGCAATATAAAAGGTTCGATGTGGATATTCGAACCGAACCCATCATTGTCTATCCAACCCTGCATTACCAAAATGGTGGTGTGGAGATCGATGCCACAACCGCCACGAGCGTACCTGGCCTGTTTGCCGCGGGTGAAGTCTCAGGCGGGGTTCACGGTCGCAATCGACTCATGGGAAACAGCCAACTGGACATCATCGTCTTCGGCAGAAGGGCCGGGATGCACGCGGCAGAATACGCCAAGAAAACTCAGGTGGGGGACTTGACCCTGGAGCACGTCAATCAGGTTATCGAGACCATCGAAGCTTTGAATGTTCCCAGAGAAAAGATCTCACCTGTGATGCTTCCAGATTATATCCCTGAGCATGTGAAGAAGCGGCAGCTGGACACTGTGCGAAAAGGAAACATAGTCTGAAGTCTCCCTTGCACTATTTTCATCCTGAAATTTTCAGAAGGTGAGGGTGAAGCCGTTGGCACCTGGAGTGAGGGTGGTGGAGCCTATATTGAAAGACAGGCCTCTTTCCATCCGCCATTTCTTTACGAAATCCTCCGGCCCTGGGGATGTCGTTGCAACTATTATTCCCGTTATGAGCGTTGCTCCAATGGCCACCATGGACATGGCAAAAGCTTCCATTTGAGGATGGTCCGAGACGTTCCAGCCTTGTGCCAGCCAAATGGTCGCGACTATGCCTGCACCCAGAACGCTCACTCCCACACACGACCAACCAGCGGTGATATGATTACGGCGACTGCGTTCCAGCTCTTTCCATTCTTCTATACCCACCTCGTATTCCAGGGCAGTGTTGTATTCTGCAGGGTCCAGGCCTGCTGCTACCCACTCGGCCTTGGTGGGGCCTTTTGTCTTGGTGGGGCCTTCAGTGATCTTTTCCACCTCCTGGGCCGAAGCAGAAATACTTATTACCAGGCAGGCTAGAAAGCTTACTACAATGAGCAAGGAATTGTGTCTGTGCATTGGCTCACCTCGTTATCAATTGGCCCAAAGTGGGTCATGGATTCGAACAAGGGGAATTATTACATCCAATTGCACTCAGTGGCAACTTTGTCTCTTTTAGTATGGACTTGTCGCAGTATGGATAAGCCAGAGCCCCCTTGATTTCCCACCTCACTTGCAATCTGATGAACCTGATTCAAAAGGGCGGGAGTCGTCATGGCGCCTTTGGCGTCACCCACAGATGATGAAAAACACCATGGAGCGTGTGGTACGGCCCTGTCTACGGCTAGCTACCTCTGGCTTCTCGGCAAGCTCGACAGGCTCGCATTACTCTCATCATTGTCGGTTGATAGTGAGTCGCGAAACCGGAATTACGGGCAGCTACGCCTGCCGCAGGCCTACGAAGATGCTGCAACTTTATAAATTTTCGAGGCAGATTGAGATTGAGGGCTGGATTAAAAATCCTAATCCGTACAGGGAGGATCTCCATTGAACTGAAAATCCGCACAATTTCTTGGTTCCAGGCGATATTTGCCTGCAAAGGAGTCTATAATCCCTGTTATGGAACCGAAGTACAGGCCATCCACGCGATGGTCGTCAGTGGATGGATTACATGCACCGCCGTTGTTTTCGGGGCAGGCAAACTTGTGCTTGAACATCCAGCCCACAATCAGTTCACTGTCCTTGGATTCTCCCTCGTCTTCTATGAGAAAATTACCGTAGTCATCAGCATCGTCCGGTACGGTGGCTGATTTGATATGTACATTGTAGACAGTGACCAAGACCCCTTCATAGGCTTCGAGCAGCTCCGGGTGGCTCGCAAGGTCATCCATGTCCGTGAATTCTTCCGGTGTGATTGCTTCAGGTTGCTGTCCGTTGTTGTCTTCGATGCTTCCGGAAGGTACCGAGGTGTTAATCTGAGACTTGCCAAAGTGTTCTTCGTAGTTGCCGCTGAAGTTTACAAAATCGCCCACCTGAAATGGCATGTCTGCGTTGTTGTAATAGGCCATGATGCCCCTGTACTTCTTGGCCCCATCGTTAGGATCTGCTCCGCTTTCCTGGCCAAAGACACCCCAACTGGGGCTGTCAGTATCCCCGAAGTGCGCTATTCCGGTTATATAGATGCCATCTAGGTGAACCAGACAACCTTGAAATGAGCGGTCTGGATATGAACGATTCTGCACTTTCCACACGTCCAGATCCATATCATCAGCTGGACAGGAGCACATGGACCCTCCTGGTGCCATGACGTCTTTGCATGCTCTGGGTTCAAGCGCGAACTGCTCAGTTCCAATCTCCCGCCAGATGCCGGTAATGGATTCGATTTCATCATCTACATGGATGTCATATTCATACTCATCCCTGAAGAGATTGCCCACGACAATGTCGCTGACGTCAGAGTTATTGGTAACGGTGATGGTATATCCATCGGCCGCAGAGCCGGTTGCCGACTTGATCACTATGCCACCAGATAATGGTTTCAGTATTACTACCTGGCCGATCATGTCGTGGATTTGTTCTCCTGTAAGATCGATTGCTTCAATCGTTACGGGAAGATCTGAATCGTCCCTGTAGCCGGTGGATTCCAATTCTATGGCCTCCAGCCAGAACTGGTTTGACCCTGTATCCCTCCTGAGAAAACCCCTGATATTGATGGTAGTACCCTCTGTAACATTTACACTGGCGGTTTGATCTCGGACCATGATGGAGCCACCGTAGGTATCACTGCTCAAGATATCCGCAATCCAGTAGGTGTCTGGCCAGAGGGAATTTTCGTCCAACTCTACCATGGAGGATGTGACCACGACGTTTTCGAAATACACCACCTGGTCCAGGTATCCGGTGTTTAGCATGTCGGATATTGCCACGGGATCGCAAGCGTCGCCCCTATTGTCGTCATCCCTGTCGTGTTGATCTTCGTTGAATACATTTGTGCAGTTGTCGCAAGCGTCTCCAACACCATCGCTATCTCGGTCTTCTTGTCCTTGGTTGCCATTTTCAGGGCAGTTGTCGCAGACGTCTCCCAGACCATCACTGTCTTGGTCTTCTTGGTCTTCATTGGATGCTCCTGGGCAATTGTCACAAATGTTGCCTATGCCATCATGGTCCGCATCATCCTGTGCCACATTGGAGAGTTGCGGGCAGTTATCGCATACATCTCCCACGCCATCACTGTCGCCGTCTTCCTGATCCTGGTTGCTATCACCCGGGCAGTTGTCTTCAGAGTCTATTATCCCGTCGCCGTCAGAGTCGTCGTTATCACATGCATCTCCAATGCCGTCACTGTCCGCGTCTTCCTGGTTTGGATTTACGTCCTGCGGGCAGTTGTCACAAATGTCTCCGAGACCGTCGTCGTCTTGGTCTTCCTGCTTAGGGTTTGCAATATCCGGGCAGTTGTCATCCACATCTATTATCCCGTCGCCGTCTTTGTCTTCCGGTTCACACGCATCTCCAGTGCCATTGCCATCAGAATCAAGCTGTTCAGGGTTTGGGACCTCAGGGCAGTTGTCGCAAGCGTCTCCGAAATTATCGTTGTCTTGGTCTTCCTGGTTTGGGTTTGCTATATCCGGGCAGTTGTCATCTACATCCGTTGTCCCATCGCCGTCAGAGTCGCCGGTATCACATGCATCCCCAATGCCGTCCTTGTCCGCGTCTTCCTGGTTTGGGTTGGGCGTATCCGGGCAGTTGTCGTCAGTGTCTGATATACCGTCATTGTCCCTGTCTTTTATCTGGGTCGTTTGTCCTTCTGTGTCTATTATCAACGAACACCCGGTAGAGCCCCAGATCACCAGCGCTGCCAGTGTAATCACCGTCATCAAGAATGATTTCATTTCAATCCCTGCCTTTCACTCAGAATCTCACCAACACGCCTGCGGTCGCGCCACCTTGTACTATGCTGGCACTGGGCTCTATTTCCACCTGCGTGCTTGTCTTGGGGGAATCCGGTTTTACCAGGAAAAGCACAAGAGTAGTTACCGCGCTGGCGGCCGCCACCCCAAAGAGAATGTCCGCATACAGGGCCTTGGACTCGGCAGCGGTTTTTGCATCATCGTATTCTGGTGTTCCTTCTTCTTTGGCCCTTGCGCTTTCCGCGTCGGAAAGGGCCAGTCCGCCGAAGACCCCACCGCTCCCTGCGGCCACCACGGTCAAAGCAAGGGTGGTCCACGGAAGCCATTTCCATACACTTGAGCCCTTGTGGGCCATGGAGCTATCGTCGGATGCGAGACTGTTTTTTTTGAGCACAGGACCCACAACTGCCGCAAGTACTTTTCCCACGCCACGTTTGAGTCCTGCGATCAGCATGGAATCATCCCTGGGGATAATCTCGCTCGTGCGACTCAGTACCCTGGCCTGGGAGACATCAACTATCTTTATATTGATGACATATTGTTCCCCCACTGCGCCAAGACTCGCTGCTGCCATGAGCTGAACTCCCAAGGCTCCTCCGATCTCAGCCAGGCACGAATCGTCGTTGCAGGCAGCAAACTGCTGCTTTGTCTGCTCCAGGTCCAGCATGGCCTTTATATCAGAAGGACTAAGCACCTCCAACTTGCCCTGATGCTGAAACTCACTCAGGAGCAGCTCGTTCAGGGTCCTGAGTGTTCCATCGGGCAATTCCACGTCTTTGCGGAGAGCTAACACAGCGATTTTGTCACGTTGATCCCCGGCCCTGGAAACCTGCGGCAGCAAAGTCATACACAGCAGTGCAATCCATAAAATCTGTGAGTTTTTCATCGATCCCTCTTCGGCAAGTGAGAAAAGAAACCAGCTCAATCACATCTCAATCTCAATATTGGCAGAAACTGAAACTCTCGAATTTTGCTGATTCTAACGGTGTGTCAGCCGTCAGTCAAGGGAGCTTGGCTTCCCCTGATTTTCCGACTCGCTTGCCATCACTGACTTTTTGAATGTTGGCCTTGCTCTCTTGGTATTGTACGGGTTTTCCGGAAAGTTCCGGCGCTTGGGGGAGTTTTGCGGACCCATTCTGGGCAGTACTGATAATGAGCAGCATTAGCGCAGCATCCAAGGCGATAAGGGCTAAGGCTATCAAAATGATTTTACGCATGGGCTTGTCCCTCGTGCACGCAATAGATACCAGGTAATCTTTCCTAAAGTATACACGAGTCTTCCCATTTTGTCCTGCACTGACAGCTTAGACCATGGAGCAAGGCAGGATCTTGTGTGGCGTTGAACTTTTCCAGCGCCTGCCTCACTTGAAGAGAGCATAGCTCACAGTTGTAGGCAGAGCGCTTTGGGTTCAGCAAGATCTCGGCCAGTGCTGCGATCAAGTCAAATAGCAAGCCCACAGGTGCCACATTGCTACTATTAACTTGGACAGAATTCACTGCCGGTTGTATCCTGAGCGAAGTTCCGAATACCAAAACCGAGGAGGTGTGATGAATAGGTGTGTTCTTGTCGTGTTCCTTTCCCTGCTGGGCGCAGCGACTAGCGTTGCCGGCGGCGAGCGACCCATCGTTGCGGTTTTCGACATGGAGGACCGTACCTCGACATTCGACAAGCAGGTTCGGGACAACCTGACCGAGTACCTTGCGGTGAAGCTGGCCGAGGGGGGCTTCCAGGTGATCCCGCGCGAGCAGGTTCGCCAGCGGCTGCTGGATGAAAAGCGCAAGACATACAAGGAGTGCTACGACAGTAGCTGCCAGGTAGAGATGGGCCGGGAGTTGGCCGCCCAGAAGATGATATCGACGCGAATCATTAAAGTGGCAGGAAAATGCCAACTGGTGGTGACTCTCTACGACCTCAAGAAGGCGGTCACCGAAAAAGCCGCCAGCGCCGAGGGCTCTTGCGACGAGAAGTCCATGGGCCAGGCCATCCTGAAGGTATCCGCTGAGCTGAGCGGCAAGGCCGTGTCGGAATTCGACGATTACCTCACTGCGGCCAGGAAGAAGGTCGCCGACCGGCAGAGGGTCGGCGAGGCCTGGAAGATCATCCGGGCGCTTGCCGATGATCCCGACGAGCCGCTGGAGTCGCGGATCGCCGCCCTGCGAAAGTTTCTGGAAGAGTTCGGTGAGCGCAACCCCCATCGGGCCGAGGCCCGGGCACTGCTCGAAAAACTCTCGGTGGGAACCCTGGCGGTTTCCACCGTGCCCGCAGGCGCCCGGGTCACCATTGACGGTTCCGATCTGGGCAGCGCCCCCCTTGCAAAAAAAGTCCGGGCCGGTCGGCACCAGGTCTCGGTCGCGTACCGTGGCTACCACGAAAAGCAGAGCGCCGTGGAGGTGAAGCCTGGCAAACGGGTACAATTGAAGATCGAGCTTGTCAAGCTAAAGCCCGCCCGGCTCAAGGTGGTGACCGATCCCCCCGGGGCTAAGGTGTTGTTGGGGGGCGAGAACATGGGCGCTGCGCCTGTCGACAGGGAGATTGCCCCGGGAAAGTACGCGCTTTCTGTGGTTGCAGATGATTACCTGCCGCAGTCACGCAGGGTGGAGCTGACTTCCGGCAAGGCTACCGAGGTCAGGCTGGTCCTGGAGTCGGCGCCGCCATACAGGAGCTGGGGCCACATAACTTTCTGGTCGGGTCTGGGAGCCGCCGCCTTCGGCGCGGTGTCGGGTTTTCTTGCCAAGAGCGCTGGCGACGACTACAAGGCCGGTGACCGTTCGGCTTATGATAGCAGCGTGGCCTGGACTGGCTGCATGTACGCCGGCCTGGCCGCCGGGGGGGCACTGATGGTAAGCGGAATTGTACTGTGGGCAGTTTCTCCCAGCGAGAATATACCCCAGGACTCGCCATGGCTGGGGGCGATTCCAACTTCCGGGGGCGGCATGGTGTTCTCGCTGGGCGGGAGGTTCTGAGATGCGATTTCTGACATGCATTTTCCTGGTTTTTTTACTGGTCTCTGGCTGTGAGGTATTCGTCAGCGGCGTGGGCGGCGAGGGAGAGCCCTGCTTCGGCGACGGCACATGCAAGGAGGGATTTTTTTGTAAGGG
>JALVPF010000280.1:0-1250 GCA_027031935.1 Myxococcales bacterium
GTTGAAACTCGCCTCGTCAGTACCACTCAGTGAGAGGTAGACGTATTCGAGTCCATTTTCCAAAAGCTCTCTTCGAAGCCTGTCATAGACCAGCATCCTGCCATTGGTTACCAAACCCAAACCTAGACCATGGCTTTTGAGCCAGCGTGAAGCAGCCAGCAGGTCCGGCCTGATGGTAGGTTCTCCACCGGATAGGACGATGCAATCCGCGCCACGACTTGCGGCCATTTCAAATCGCTTTATCAGTTGTGTAGGGGAGAGGTCAAAACCACGATGAGGAGATGAGTGACAAAATACGCAGTTGTTGTTGCAACTGTATCCGACCTTGACAAGTGCCCGCTTTTTGAACCGTGGATCCATTTCAGCTTGAATATACCACTTTGGTTCCTTACTGCCACATGACTACACAAATATTGGCATGTAAAGAGCATGTGATGCTTGATATGTGTGTCAGTAAGCCATAACGTCGAACCATGTCCAATGCAGAAATTATTTTAAAAAACGAAGTGCTTCTCGTTCAGCCTCCCTTGAAGCTCTCCAGGGATTTTGTGGACTACCCTTGGCTGGATATCTTGCCCACTGTGCAAGCTGCCGCAATTCTGAGGGACTCGGGATGGAAGACGAGCATGCTGGATGGGCTCTCAGGGCCAGGGGCGACATTTGTTGAACAAATAGATCATGTGTGGCTGGGACGCAGAAGAAAAGAATTCATGGATGACCTGCGGGCTATTGATAGCTCCCTGGTCATGATTCACGCTGGGCCGTGGTTTGCATATCCTCCATCGAGAGAGTGGATGCTGGAGATCGTGAAATTTTTGAGAGATGAGACCGATTCAAAGATTATCGTCGCTGAGTTGCACCATGAAGGTATGCATTACGTAGAGTCTGATGCCGAGGATTATTTCGAGGCAGGAGCCCACCTGGTGCAACGATATGCAGGCGAAAGATTTTGCAGAGACCTGAAGAGCATCCTGGAGGACTGGAAAACAGGCGGCGAGCGATTGCATCAAGAGCAAGAGCCATTTGACTTAGACGATATCCCTCCTCCGGCCTGGGACCTTGTGGACATCGATGAGTATTTCAGGCTATGCAACAAGGCGCTTGATTCTGCCTGGCGTCCTGGCCCTTATCCTTCAGGCCTGGCGACCTTACCCCTGCTGACAAGCAGGGGATGTCCCTTCACGTGCAGTTTCTGTTCTCACGGACCAGGATTGAGTGAAGCGCGAAGGTCACAGGTCCAGGTGATTGAC
>JALVPF010000280.1:1260-3103 GCA_027031935.1 Myxococcales bacterium
CGAACGAATTAAAACCTGGCTATCTGACTGGAAAAGCAGATTTGGAATTCAAAGGGTAGCGATTCTGGACGACGTGGCAAACCTGGACAGGATGAGATTTTCGAATTTATTGCTTATCCTTGAATCTTTGGATCTGAGGGTGGTGTTTCCCAATGGCCTCAGGGCCGATCTCTTGGATGCTGAGCACGTGCAAAAACTCTCTGAAATGAGCTCTGGCCTGAAGGTTTCACTGGAGAGTGCAGTCAGAAGAGTTCAGAGAGAAATCATCTGTAAAAATCTCGATCCGGAATCGGTCTGGAAAGTTGCTGAAATCTGCCAGCAATACAGCCTTCCCCTGGAGGTCCACGGGATTATCGGACTGCCTGGGGAAACGCGTGCCGAGATAATGGAAACCCTGAGATATTGTGATTCCTTGCATGAGAAATTCCACGTGGTGCCAAGAATTCAGTTTGCCACTCCTTTGCCAGGTACGAACCTGCACGACACATGCATTCATGGAGAGTTTATTTCCAAAGATAAATACGACATTTCTGCTGCTTTTACTTCGTCCCCTGTGATTCGCACAAGAGAGTTTGATGAGAGATTTCTCATGACGGCAATGGGGTCTTTCAATGAGAAAATTCAGACGTCAGAACATGACAAGGTAATCGTCAATCTCACCTATCGATGCAACAACAGATGCGTTTTTTGTGCAGTGGGAGACAGGAAAGCCGGTGATGCAGACCTGGATGAGGTCCTGGAAAAAATTTCAGAATACAGGGAAAAGGGAATCGACCTTTTGGACATCGATGGTGGTGAGCCGACTCTTCACCCAGGCTTGATGGAACTTCTGCAGAGGGCCAAGGTAATCGGATTTGAAAAAATTTCCCTGATTACCAATGGCAGGCGAGCTTCCTATCCCCGGTTTGCCAGGAAGTTGGTCAGCACGGGTGTGGACGAGATACTTGTCTCCCTGCACTCATCTCAGCCTGCTATTCAAGAGCAGATAACAAATGTCACCGGATCGTTTGATCAGACGGTAAGGGGCATAGAAAACCTCTTGGATGCCCTTGGAGACTCCAGGTCAATTGCCATCAACACGACCATGGTCAAGAACAACATTGGTCACTTGGACTCAATGGGAGAATTTCTTGTCTCCATGGGGATAAAAAGGTGGAACCTTCAACTGGTGACCCCTTTCGGTCGCGCTCAACGAGAGCAAGTGCCATCGAAAGAAGAAGTGCTTGGAACCATAGGAAAGCTTGTGCGAGACCATGCTCAGAGCTTGACCATGCACATTATAAACATTCCTCCATGTGACCTTCCCGGCTTTGAGCAACTTGCGGCCGCAGATTTTGAAAAAGCTCACAGGCACATGGTATTCGTGGGGGAGTCAGGGCAGAACCTACAGTCCTACCTGGCATCTCGCAGGAGACCAGTGGAAAAATGCACTTCATGTCCCTGGAGCCTGGTGTGTCCAGGGGAATACTTTTTTGATAACGCATGAAAAAAATGACGCTCATGATTTGTAACTGCTTCGAACTTGCCAATGGGCAAGAAAATCTCAGAGCAGCTCCGAGTCCTTCATCTCAATTATTTTTTTGGTAAAATTTTGTTTCGGAAGACGAAAAGATCGGAACTTGGATCTGATTCTCTTTAGAAAATACATTAGTTGAGGGGCCTTGACCTTTCCTTCCACGTCCAGATTGTCAAATCTATAGACCTTGACGTTTCCGGCAGATTTCACAGAATCCTTTGCCAATGAAATATCCGCCATGGCCAGAAAAGAAAAAACAAGGGCGAGGCACATCACCCTTGTACGCCTGCCAGAACCTTGAACAGGCCTCTTGATTTTCAGTGAATC
>JALVPF010000280.1:3113-4839 GCA_027031935.1 Myxococcales bacterium
TCCGAACGCCTCATGGTCATGTTATGGGCAAGGGTTTCTAAAATTCTTTTCATTTTGCCCCCTTCTTTTCAGGACAGGATTTGGGATTTGAAAGCCGCAAATCCTCGAGATAGCTCCTGGCCCTGGATTCCAACTGCTTGCTGGTTCGTTTGGAACGTAGAAATCTCATGAAGGCCTCACAAGCCCAGGATGGCTTGTTCCTGTGATTCATGTATAGCAGCCCCAGGTTGAACAGCGCATCCGGGTTTGTGGGATCCAGCCCTAGAATCTGCTGGTAGGCCTTTTCCGCCTTCTTCATGTTGCCCATTCCTCTCTGTGCAACAGCTGCACCAACAAGTGCAGGCAAAGTTCCGGGGATACGCCTGGCAACTTCTCTATATATCTTTGCCGCCCTTTTGTAGTCGGCATTGTCCATGTATACGCTGGCTGCATTCAGTCCGGCCTCCGGTAGGGGTGGATTCTTGGACCAAGCCTTGAGGAACATCTCCAGTGCCTGCTGAACCTTTCCGGATCTCAATCTGGCCAAACCCATGTTGTTCAAGACCCTCTGATCGTCGGGAGCTATCTCCAGGGCTCGTCTGAAAAGGTCTTCGGCCATTTCATGTTTTCCCTGCTCTGAAAAAATGGTGGCAAGGTTGTTATAAGCGAGGATCTGTTTTGGGTCCCTGTCAAGTACATAGATCGCCTGGAGACGTGCCTTGGGATAATCACCCTTGATCCGATATAATACAGAGAGATTATTCCTTGCTTCAAAATCATTTGGATGAATCTCCACAAATCCTTCCAGGATATCTATGGAATCGGAAATCTTTCCATCCTTGCGGTATACGGATGCCAGGTTGAAAAGAGTCTTTCTGTCCTGGGGCTTCAGCTTCAGAGCAGTGATATAGGATGCCTCTGAGGCCTTGAAGTCGTTACCCCTCTCATATAACAGCGCAAGATTGTAATGAGCCTGGTAGAAGCCTGGTTCCAGTTCGATTGCCTTCTTGAAGTCAATTACAGCCCCGTGATAGTCGGGGTTGAGACCAGATAGTTTAGAAACACCAGAGTTGAATGCCTGTATGGCTTTTCTCTGCCGCACAATCTCTTTGGTGTGTCGGGTGTCTTTTTTTATCTCTCCGGTGGTGCAAGAAAATACAGAGGTGCTGACAATAAACACCACAAATAAAAATTTTGAAAGTCGAATCATTTTCTCGACCTTCTCCTGGATTTTTTCTTCTTTTTAGCCCCCTTGACATTGATGGCCGGGACCGCCAAGGGTTTAAGGCTCAATCCGAAATTTGTGAATGAATCAGACCATGAAGTGGATGGCCGGACTTCTTCTTCAGGAGGAAATCCTGCAGGATCCAATTGCCTGAGCAGCTTGATGGTCTCTTTTGACCAGATGCTGTAGTATGCGTGCTTGACGGCCATTTCATGGGAAAGTGAAAGTGCGCGAGCTGCCTTGTCCTCCACAGGGAAAGCGAGTGATTGCAACTCCTGCTTGTATACCTCCAGTTCTCGCTGACTCAAACCTTTTGGGGAAGGAGCTTCGTAAATCGCTTTTGCAAATTTTGCATACATGTCGCCAATGCGAAACAGGGCGGCAGATGCCCACTCCATGTTTCCAAGCTGAACGACTTTGGTGAACAGGGCTTCGGCTTTTTTCAGCCTGGAGGCTTTTTTCTTCAAAAGAACAGACAGCCTCTTCATGGGAGGTCGTAACTTTATCCGCTGGTATTCGGAA
>JALVPF010000281.1:0-3017 GCA_027031935.1 Myxococcales bacterium
CTTTTAACGTTGAGCGCCGTGCCGGCAGCCAGTCAGCCGGTCATGCCGTGCCGCCAGGAAGTAATCAGGGTCTGCACCAGCTGCCATGCCGAAACCAGGATCTGTTACAAGATCAAAAGAAAGAAAAGTCAACGGGTTTGGAATCGCATAGTGCGCCGTATGATTCAACATGGTGCCAAGGTAGATCTCCCTACCCAAAATCTCCTCATTAAATGCTTGGTGACACCTACAGATGGTCTCCAAGAATTGTGTGATATGCATTCTCCCTGAACACCAGCTAAGGGGATCTGAGACCAGAGGTGTACAATTCGATCGTCTTTGTCCACGGGAGGGGGGGTTTATCGGCGCTGATGTCCCCCAGCCCGCTGGGTAAATTGCAGATCTGCAGGATGCGGCAAAACTGCTTGATTAACCATCGTTGGGGGTTTCAGATAGCAATCCACTGAGATAGCCAATTCCCAGGCCTGTATGAAGAATGACGAACACCAAGGGCAGCCACGGTAGCAGTGACCAACCCTTTTTGCAAGCCACAACGCATGAGAAAAACAACGTCATTCCGGTATAAAGGAGATAAGGAGTGACAGCCAGCCATTTCCAGGGAAAGGGGAGCAACAGAAACCCCAATAGCGCCAAAGGGATACCGAGAACAAAAGCGGCGGGGATGAGGGATTCCAGCGAAAATGACTCTGGATGTTTACGGTGCAGGCGATACCTACCCAGTCCATAACGAAACATCTGGTGAAAAAGTGCATTAAAGGTTCGGCGAGGCTCATACTCGATGGCCAGCTTTGGACTGGTCCAGCAAGAGAGGGATGCCTGGGCGCATCGCCAGTTCATTTCCACATCTTCACATGCATCAAAGCGTGGGTCAAAGGTACCAACCTGTTCAAAAACCTCCCGTCGATACATGGCGCCTGAACTTGTTGGGGGCACAGGCCGTTCTGTATTGTCAAATATGGTGGAATGCATCGAATGGCCGAAACAGGAAGTCCTGCCTGCAGCTATAGCGCGGGCCTTGGCGTTTTCTGTTGAAGAAACTAGAGGCTGAGGACGGGAGAGACACGCAGCACCTGTACGCTCGAATAAATCGACCATGTCTTTCCACAACGTTCGGCTGGGAATCCGACAGTGGCCGTCAACAATAGCGATATAGCGCCCCCGGGCCATCTGTACACCCAAGGCTCTGGCCGCTGATGCCAGTTGCGCTGGATTATCCAGAAGACGAATGCGGCTATCATGGGCTGCCATTTGTTGAACCCGCTCCCTGGTATCATCTGTGGAGCGGCCATCGACTACGACCACCTCCAGGCTCAGTCCGTCTAAATCTTGGTCCAGAACACCGCGGATGACCGATTCTATATTGGGACCTTCGTTTCGAACCGGCATGATCACAGAAATATCGAGTTGTGGCTCTTTCGAAAAAAGAACAGGGCCTTGCTCTGCACACTCAGAGTCTGCTTCTGTGGGATCGGTTGACGCTTTGGTCTGGCTCTGCCAAATATTTTCCAATGAAATATTTCCGGTATGGTCGATGGCCATATCAGTCAGCAGGTACTTACCCATGGTATCGCTCCTTTAGTTGCCCAACTTAATTGATCAGAAGAGTATGATCAAGGGGGAATGGGAATAATATTTAAAATTCCACAAGTTTTTTGATAAATCGTGCAAAACAGGAGCCAGTTCTAATCATTTTTTTCTAACCAGGGCAAGGGCTCTATTCGGGTCGTAAACAACCTCCCACCTTTATTTCATGAAATCACTTTTTAAAAAAAAACGAGGGTAGTTGCAGAATCAGGATGGCCAAAGGACTTCAGTATCTCCCTGGCGTGCCCCTATTTTAATACACAAAAAAAGGGACCGGAAGATTGTACCGGTCCCTTTTTACTTTCAATTTTGTCTTTCTCTTTTGTAATTGGAAATCACCCCAGCTGTTTGCGGCCTTCTACCAGGCGATCTACCACGGCAGGATCGGCCAAAGTCGAAGTATCCCCAAAATTTTCAAAATCATTGGCGGCAATCTTACGCAGAATTCGACGCATGATCTTGCCGGAGCGGGTCTTGGGCAGGCCCGGGGCCCACTGGATCACCTCGGGAGTTGCGATGGGTCCGATTTCTTTGCGGACGTGCTGCCGTAATGCATCACGGAGGGCATCACTGGGCTCCACTGAGGTCATCAGGGTGACGTAGGCGTAAATGGACTGTCCTTTCACCGGATGGGGCATACCGACAACGGCTGCTTCGGCCACGGTTTCGTGCGAGACCAGGGCCGATTCGATTTCAGCGGTGCCCAGGCGATGACCTGAGACATTGATGACATCATCCAGACGCCCCATTATCCAGAAGTAGCCGTCTTCATCCTGGCGGGCACCGTCTTCAGGATCGTAAATGCCTTCGTAACGGCTGAAATAGGTTTTTTTGAACCGCTCTGGATCACCAAAGACCCCGCGCAGCATACCTGGCCACGGTTTGCGTATAACCAGATGACCGCCTTCGTTAACTCCTGCCTCATTCCCCTCTTCATCAAAAATGGCAGCATCCACTCCTGGCAGTGGCAAAGTGGCGGATCCCGGTTTCAACGGAGTTGCATAGGGCAGGGGAGAAATCAAGATACCACCAGTCTCTGTCTGCCACCAGGTATCAACAATGGGCAGTTGCTCCTTGCCGATGTTGACGTAATACCACATCCAGGCCTCGGGGTTGATTGGTTCCCCGACTGTCCCCAGTATACGCAGGCTGGAGAGATCCCATCGTTTGGTCGGTTCTTCGCCCTCGCGCATGAGTGCGCGGATGACCGTAGGGGCCGTGTAGAAGATGTTAACGCGGAATTTCTCAACAATTTTCCAAAATCTATCAGGTCCTGGGTATGAAGGTACCCCCTCGAACATAAGAGAAGTGGCCCCCAGGCCAAGCGGTCCATATAAAATATAGGTATGGCCGGTAATCCAGCCAATATCGGCAGTACACCAGTAAACATCATCATCTTTGAGGTCAAAGACCCATTGGCAGGTATGCATGGC
>JALVPF010000281.1:3027-4835 GCA_027031935.1 Myxococcales bacterium
TAGGTCAGGTAGCCACCAGTAGTGTGGACTACGCCCTTGGGTTTACCCGTTGAACCGGAAGTGTACAGGATAAAAAGAGTATCCTCGGCATCCATGGTTTCGGCGGTGCACTCCGATGAGATGTCCTCGGCGGCAATTTCGTCATGCCACCAGGAATCGCGTCCATCCTGCATGTTCACTGCATTACCGGCCCGCTGTACCACAATACAGCTCTCCACGGAAGGTGCATCTTCCAAGGCGATATCGGCATTTGGTTTGAGAGGAATGGTTTTGCCCGCCCGGAGAACAGCATCCGAGGTGATCAGGACCTTGGCTTGGCAGTCCTGAATACGGCTTTGAAGCGCAACAGCGGAAAAGCCAGCAAAAACCACTGAGTGCATAGCCCCGATCCGCGCACAGGCAAGCAGCGAGATGGCCAGTTCAGGGATCATGGGCAGGTAAATGGACACCCGGTCCCCTTTTTTCACGCCCTTTTTTTTGAGCACATTAGCAAACCGGCAGACCTCGGTATAGAGCATCTGATAGGTAAAGACCCTGACATCTTCTTCAGGCTCACCCTGCCAGATAATGGCGGCCTTGTTTCGGCGGCCATCAGTCAGATGCCGATCTAGGCAGTTATAGGCGACATTAAGCTTGCCCCCCTGAAACCATTTGATATCGGGATCGACAAAGTCCCATTCCAGCACTTTGTCCCATTTCTTTTCCCAGGAGACCAATTCTTCGGCCCGTTCCCCCCAGTATCCTTCAGGATCATCCAGAGAACGTTTATATACCTCTCGATACTGATCGAGGCTTTTGACAAAGGCTGTTTCCTGCCCCTTTGCTGGAGGCTGAAATATTTTCCCCTCCTTGAGGAGGCTGGTAATTTTGTCTTCATTGCCACTCACACTCATAATACACTCCTTGTCTGATGTTTTGACTCTTACAACATCTCCATCATTGTGCCTCTATACGCCAATCAAACGGTGAGCTGAATTGCTATGTTGTCAAAGGGTAGGAAATTAAATTTTAACTGTATCAGTTTTAAAATCGGTCAGGAAGAACCATAAATTAACCTGATAGTCATCGTGTATGTATGTGGTGTTAGGGCGTTGGAAGTACATTGCCTATGCACTGTCGCCGTAACTGATCACTGGGCAAACAACGTGTTGTTTTTACGACTACCTCATCGTAACTCGTCTGAGGTGCACCGAATTTGTGCAGGCTCGTCAGTTCGCAATAGACCGTCTATGCTTACCTGACGCGACCGTGCAAAGACGGGGTACCTGTGGCGAGGTGCCTGTCTCCTTAGCCTGCAGCTGGTCTAAAGCGAACTGGCACAACTGCATAAATTTGGACATCTGAGACGATTTGTTACAATAAAAAATCTGTGAAAACAGTACATTATTTGCCCCGTAATACCTTGCGTGATGCCACTTAAGTTTTTAATGGATGGACCTCATGGCGGACTCCTTTCAACAGTGTGTACGGAAGTACGTATATTTATCAAAAGATGGACTAATATTATCTCCTGGTTTTGTCAAGCTGTATCGCCGAGAATCACGCGGTTTTGGAGCAAGACCTATTTTCCATAACGCCTCTCGGCTACAGCGATTTTGTTTGGCATAAACAGCAACTGGAAATGTAATCGGCAGGAACACACTATCTTTACAGAGTACCGATTGTCTGCTCAGCAGCCAACCGGAGTTTTGCCCCTTGCTGATATGCAAACGATTACGGTTGCGCTTATCAGAAGTGGCCGTCAGTGTTGGTCAATTTACCCCGCTACTCTTGCTGGAATTGGTGGTTCCTGCTATTAACTTTTATCT
>JALVPF010000282.1 GCA_027031935.1 Myxococcales bacterium
GGGGAATGGCTATCATGGCAAACATTACCAGAAGAGCGATCATGAACCCCACCTTCAGGAAAGCAAAGAAATCCTGCATGTCCCTCTGTCTTCCTGCTCGCTCAAAACCAAGTCCCGGGTATTTTCTTTTCAGGTCGGGCGCGATCTTTTTGAATATGGAAGCCATGATTTCCTGGGCGTTTGCCTGCTTGTCATCCACGTCGGCCTGTATTCTGATTATCCTCTTTCCATTCACCCTGGTGATGGATGTATAGGCATGGCCGTATTCGACCTTGGCTGCGTCCATGAGGCGCATCTGTCCCCCAGCAGGTGTCATGACGATCAGGTCTTCCACGTTGCCTAGGCTCTTTCGGTCTTTTTCCGGCAACCTGACCATGACCTTGAGCTCATGTCTGCCTCTCTGTTGCCTCAGCGCCTCGGAGCCATAGAACGCACCCCTTACCTGTGCCGCCAAATCCGCCGAGGTCAAGCCTGCTTTTATGCCTGCGGGAGTCATGTGAAAATCCATCTGGGGTTTTCCCTGCTCTATGCCACTATCTATGTCTTTCAATCCATCGAAAGAAGCAAGCTTGGTTGCCAACTCCCTGGCCGCGTCTTCCAAAACCGGGATCTGCCTATGGGTCAGTCTCAGATCTATGGGCTTTCCGTGGTGGCCGGTGGAGGACTCAAAGCTCAGGCTCTCCAATCCTGGAATATCGCCTATACGCTTGCGCCATTGCGCTGCAAAATCAGAAGACGAAATTGCCCTTTGATCCGTTGGCACGAGAGTCACCAAAACCGACGTGACATGTCCCCCTGCTGCGTTGCCACCATGTCCGGTAAACGAAACACCGATCATGGAAAAGACTCCCTGGCTGATTTTCTCACCACCATTGTCCTGCATCACCTGGTGGGCTGCACGAACCATGTGGTCCATGGCAGCCTCTGTCTCCTCCACTGCAGTTCCAAAAGGAAAGCGGGCTTCAGCGGTCACCCAGTCAGACTCTTCCTTGGGAAAATCGATCATCTTGACCACACCACCCTTTAGTAATCCCACGGTTGCAAGCAAAACCGCGATTCCTATTGCCAGGGTTATCCACCTTTGTCTCACCGCTGTCCTGACTACAGGAAGGTAGAGATTATCCACAAAGCTCTCCACCCCTCTTGATACTCTCATCTGCAAACGGCCTAAAAAGCCCATCTTGTCACGGGAGCGGACCCTCAGATGGGCCAGGTGTGAAGGGAGTACAAAAAACGACTCTGTAAGAGAGATAGCCAGCACGAGGATGACCACCACCGGAATACCGAACATCCACTTGCCACGATTGCCAGGTACGAATAGCAGGGGGCTGAAAGCAGCTATGGTGGTGGCAACCGAGAAAAACACTGGCGTTGCCACCTGCCTGGTTCCGGCAATTGCGGCCTTTATGGGTCCCATGCCCTGCCTTCGAAACCTGAAGGTGTTTTCCCCCACGACTATGGCATCATCCACCACCATTCCGAGGGTAACGATGAAGGCAAACAGGGAGATCATGTTGATGGAAACTCCCAAGGCAGGCAGAAGGATCAAGGATCCCAAAAAGGAAGTGGGAATTCCCATGGTCACCCAGAATGCCAACCTTGGTTCAAGAAACAGTCCAAGAATTACCAGCACCAAGACCAGCCCGATACCAGCGTTACGCATCAGCAAATCCAAGCGCTCATCGTAGAGTTTCGACCTGTCCATGTACGTGGCAGCTCGAATTCCAGGTGGCAGACTCAATCCTTTGGCAAAAGCCTTTACGGCCTTGGCAACTTCGGTGGGTGATTGCATTCCCACACTAAACACCTGTATGACCACGGCCGGCTTTCCCTCGAATGCAGCCCTGACATCCACATCTGCAAAGCCATCCTTGATCTTCGCAATATCGCCCAAGGCAATGGGCTGGCCGTCTTGAGTTCTGACCACCGGTACGGTTGCAAACTGGGCAGCCAGGTCTCTGCGTTCTGCTGTTCTCAGCAACCACTCTCCCCCTTTTGTCTTGACCCCGCCTGCCGGTATATCCAGGGCGGTCCTGCGAATGGTCTGGGCTATGGATGGAAGGGTCAGGCCATATTTACGCAGGGTCTCCTGGCCTATCTCCACGTCCATCTCCAGAGGAGGAAGACCGAACATTTGTACAAAGGACACATCGTGCAAAGAAAGAAGTTCATCGCGCACCTGTTCACCGATGGCAGAGAGAACCTTTTGGTCCTGGTCACCATAAAGCACGAGCCAGATGGCCTCGGAACGCCATTCAGGCAAGCTGACAATGGGTTTTTCCGCCTCTTCAGGAAAAGAAGTTATTCTGTCCACCGCGTTCTTTACATCGGACAGGGCCTTTTCCTTGTTGGCGCCTCTCTGAAGCTCCACCGTAACGTTTGCAACAGACTCGCCTGCTCTCGCTTCTACCTCCTTGACCCCGTCCAATCCTCGAACGGCTTCCTCGATGGCCAGGAGTATCCCCTCTTCGACCTCCTGGGGGCTGGCGCCCGGATACACCATGGTGATATTTATCTGGTCCGGTTCGATCTCCGGAAAAACCTCTTTTTTTATTCGCCTGGACGAGATGAGTCCACCTATGAGGAGTATGACCATGAGCAGGTTGGCCGCAACCGGGTTCCTGGCCATCCAGGATATGGGGCCCTTGTAAAGGTCCGAACGGGTCATAATCGTTTCTCCTGCTCGTCCCCTCCCCCTGCCTTTTCAACCAGTTTTTCTCCATCGTCTCCGGAGACGGTCTCAACTTTCATGCCCTCTACCGGCACGGAGAGCCTGGAGGTAATCACATCTTCTCCAGGCTTGAGGTCCCCTGACACAAATACCGTATCTCCATGTGACCAGACCACCTTGACGGAACGAATCTCAAGTTCGCTTTTAGAGTTTTTCACCCAGACCTTTGTGCGATCCCTAAGGGCCATGCGTGGAAGTTTCAGCACATTGTCCATCCTTGGCCCCTTGATACGCACATTCACCCAGGACCCGATGAACAAGGGAATATCCGACTTGAGCTGCTCATGGGGCGTTGGGACATCTGCACCAGGAGCGCCATCCTTGTTGGATCCAAGATCCTCAATCTTGTCTGCCGAAGACCTTCTTGCACCAAGCTCGTTATTCCACGGAGACTCGACCTCGATGAGCACGCGGGCCATCTTCCCCCTTGGATCCAGGTCAGGCAACAATCTTATGACCCTCCCTTGCCTCTCTATGGCCGAATCCTGGCCAGACATCTGAATAATGCTCACCGAGGAGCCCTGCTCCGAGTTGACCCCTGGCACCTGTATCCAGACAAGTTTTTCCACTGGAACAGATGCCCGGACCCAGTACTTGTCAACATCCGCCAAAACTGCAATCTTCGTCCCTGGACCAAGCACTTGCCCCTGGTCCACGAACTCATCGAGCACAACACTGTTGAAAGGGGCCCGAATGACGGTACGCGAGCGCATGAGTTCTGCCTTTGCAAGTGCACTTTTTGCCGACTCCAGGGAAACCTCAGCCGTATGTACCTGTATATCCCTCAATGCCAACTGTCTGCCCAACTCTGTCGGTTTGATTGAATCCCCCACCAACTCCCATTCCTTTTCAGCCACGTCCTTCAGGCTGCGCTCCCTGGCCAGGTTCAACTCTGCCTGGCTGACGCTGGCCTTTTGCTGCTCCAAGGCAAGCTCGTAGTCCCTTGCGTCCAGACGCACCAGGACCTGGCCTTTGTTGAATCTGCCACCAGGTACGAGTTGCGGTGACTGGTACACTATGCGGCCGGAGACCTCTGGTGTGATCACAACCTGTCTGGCAGGAACCACTGAACCCATGGCGGATATGACAACAGGTGCATCGGAAGGTTCAGCAGCAAGGGCGGCGACCACGGCTGCCTTGTCCTCGACCTCCTTGTGTTTGGGTTCCTTCTTGGCCGAAGACAGCAGCAACATGATCCCCACACCTGCGCCCACGATCATCAGGAATATCAAAGCGACTACAAATTTTCGCGTCATGTTTTGTCACCTCTGTTTTTGTCCACCCGACAGATACCATCCATCGTGTCACGGAAATATCATCACCCAATGATGCCTTGTCCAACGAATCAAAAAGAAACGCTCCACCCTGCCCACTGATCAAAATCCTGATACCTACCCGATTCATCAGTAAATTTCGGGCAGATTACGACATGGACCCCTACCGGGAAGCTATGGTATACAAGGCCAATGAAAATTATCGACGCCCATGTCCATGTTTTTCCCCCTGGCATAGTTGGAGATCCCAAAAGTTGTCTGGAGGACGAACCTTGCTTTTCCTTGCTGTATAAAGATCCCGACGCCAGGATGATTACCGCAGAATTACTCGTAAAAGCCATGAAAGAACAGGGCATCTCCACGTCCCTGGTGTGCTCTTTTCCATGGCGTGATACCGGCAAGCAAAGGGAACATAATGATTACATCCTCGATGCTTCTGCTGCAAACCCCAAAAGCCTCGTGCCCCTGGTTGCGGTTGACCCCTTGGATACAGGCGCATTGAAGGAAGCCGAAAGGGCCTTGGGAGCCGGGGCAGCAGGACTGGGAGAAATTGGCGTATATGAACACGCCCTCCTGGACGACTCTGTCTTCGGCCCTCTGAAAAAACTGGCCCATCTGTGTGCCGAAGCCGACAAACCCATGTTGCTCCACACCAACGAACCCATAGGCCACGAATATCCAGGCAAAAGTCCCATGTGCATCAGGGGCTTATACAGGTTTCTGGAGGCATGTCCCCACACGAGATTTCAGTTGGCTCACATGGGAGGTGGCCTGTTTTCCTTTGCCTTGCTGAAGAAAAAGGTTCGCCAGGTCATCAAAAATTGCGTCTTCGACACTGCAGCTTCCCCATACCTGTATCGCACCGAAACCTACAGGCTCTTTTTCGAAATCTGTGAAAAACACCAAATCCTTTACGGAAGCGACTATCCCCTGCTGTCGCTCTCGCGTTATGAAAAGGACCTTCAAAAGTCAGGTATTACAGACGAGCAACGAGATGCAATCTTCGAACTCAACGCAAGACGATTTTGGAGGCTTTCTGCATAATGTCAAAGCCCATTCCCAACGATATTGAAAAAATTCTCCGCCGGAACAGGATTCGTGTGGACTTTCCAGCAGAAGTCTTCGCCGAAGTTAGGCTATTGGAAAAAAATCCAGGCCTGCATGATCCATCCCTAGAAGACCTGACGCACCTGCCCTTCGTCACCATTGACAACACCGACTCCAGGGACCTGGACCAGGCCATGTACCTGGAAAAAGACGAACAAGGCAGATACACGGTCTACTATGCGCTTGCTGACGCATCTTATTACGTTCACCCCTCATCGGCCCTGTTTGCAGAAGCGCTCAAGCGTGGCGCATCCTATTATCTCCCCGGCCTGTCCATTCCCATGTTGCCCCGAAAACTCAGCGAAGGCCTGGTATCTCTCAATCCAAATGTGGACAGACGATCTCTGGTCTTCATCATGCATTTGGACCAGCAAGGTGAAGTTCAAAAGACCGACATCGTCAGGGCAAAGATCCACTCGGTGGCAAAGCTCACCTATGCAGGAGTGCAGCGTTTGTTCGACGATAGTCACACGAGCCCGCTTGCCTCGCAAACCTACACCACGTCCTTGATGCTTTTACAGGAAGTGGGAAATCTTCGTCTCGAGGACGCAAAACGCCGGGATGTGGTAAGGTATAACCGTCAAGAAGTAGAAGTAGAACGCTCCAAAGATGGTGCTTGGGAAATCGTCACCAGAAAGCGCATGCCCGTCGACTCTTTCAACGAACAAATATCTCTCATGTGCAATTCCGAAGGCGCTAAAATCCTGGCGAGACACACGGACGCATCCACGGCCCAGGCCATATATAGAATACATGAAGCGCCGGAGCCACAGAGCCTGGAACGCCTGGAACTTGTACTCAAATCCATTGCCAGGGCACACGACCTGGATCCGGAGATCTGGTGCTGGAAAGTCGGCACGAAGAGCCTGGCTCATTTCCTGGAGGAACTGCCACAGGACCCGGCCTATGAGAGAATCAATGAAGTCATTCAACGCCAGGCCCTCTTGGTAAACCACAGGTCGGTTTACTCCGCAGAGCCCGGTCTTCACTATGCACTTGGTGTCACTCCATATGCCAGGTTCTCTTCACCCATGAGGGAGATGGTTGGGATCTTTACCCACAAAGAAGCGCTGGAAAAACTCGGAATGGAAACAGAGAATCAAGATGAGCAAAAAGACGATGAGCTCAGAGAAAAAATAATACAGGTTGCCAACCAGGCCAAAGAACTTCAGCGGAGGCTGACCAAGGACATAATGGGCTTGGCTGTAGACCGGTTGCTTGGAAAAGATCTGCGTTTTCCCAGGGAAAATCGACCGCGTCACAAAGCCACGCTGATGGGAATCAGCCCCACGAGGATGTATGTCAAACTGGATGATCCTCCGGCAGACCTGAAAATTTACCTGGACAGGCTCTCTGCTACCACGAACAGGCAAATGCTTGTATCTGAAGATGGCGTTGGGCTTCAATATGCGGACGGCAAAGGGGATGTCGTATTCAAAATCGGAGATCCCTTGTGGGTACAGGTACACTCCTATGACAAAAAGAGGAAGCGCTGGCACCTGGAGCCTCAAAGCTTGTCCTGATGTGCACAGGACAGAATTGGATCAATCGGGTAGTTCGAATTGCCAGTAACGAATCTTTGCATCTCCATCCGGTCGAACCACTGCAACGAGATGCAGGGTACCGTTTTTATCTACAGCAGCGGAGATGGGCTGGGATTCATCCAGGTCCAGTTCGTCGTCCGGAGCAGTGATGGCCAGCATCTTCAAATCATTGTCCAACAGCGCAACACGGGGCCCGAAGTTTATCTCTCTCCACGCGACCCATATTCGATGGTCTCCAGCAGGTAAGACCAGGGGATGGTCCGAGTTGTCGGTTTCACCTGGAGTGTTTGATATGTTTACAGCATCCCCTTCCAGTTCCGGAACTCCATCCTGCCCAAAGCCCAGTTTCGAAAGGAATACATCAAAGACCTGGCTGCCGGGCGACACCTGTGCCCAGGAAAGAATCCATCGATCCGCGTCCAGGCGGTGGACCTGTATCCAGAAATGGTTCTGCTCCCTACCGCCCGGCAGGTCAAGGGTCCCCGAATCTCTGGGCCGGTAATACTCTCCATTCTGAACCCGTTGACCAATCACCCAACGTGCCTTGGTCCCATAGCCCGAATCGTTTTCTTCTCCCAGTAGCGCAAAGGCCAGCACATCCCCGGAGCCAAGGTCGGCCACGGTGGGAATCTCGTTGAAATAATGAAAGCCAGTCCCGGCATTGGGCGCAATCAGCAAGTCATCGGGAACAGGGGCTGGGGCCGGACCTGATTCTTTTACCAACAGGACATGCGTTCCACTCTTGTCGTCCAGCAGCAGCAGTGGGCCATCCATACTCCAAGCAAGCCCGACCCGATCGCCCACTTCGAAAGAATCCACCATTTTGTCAGACGGTAATCCTGGGCCAGCTTCATCCACCCACACACCACGTGCGTAACTCCATGCAACCAGCACCGAGTCATCTTCAGGGGCCCCTACCGCACGAACCCATGTGCTCTCACCCGCGCTCTCTTCAACTGCCACCGGCTTGGTGCCCGAGACAGGATCCTGCAACACCCATACCTTGCCCTCATGCTCGAAAGCCAGCACCAGCATCCCGTCTCCGCCCAGGGCTATAGAAGGCTGAACACCCTCCATCTCCAATGTGGTATCCGGCCATGGCAAAGAAACTCCTCCATCGTCACCACCATCGGTGCCATCGGTACCTGCGTCTACATCTGTCGTGTTCGACCCGGAGCAGGAGAAAATCACAAAGCAAGAAAAGACAAGTCCCAAGTGGCCCAGATTGAAAAACTGCTTTCTCATTGCACATTCCCATCGCTGTCGTTTGTGGCTTCGGTGCTATCTTCCATCACGCTCTCTGCCAAATCCTTTGCGCCATCAGCCAGGTCTTTTACATCTTCTGCAGGACTACTTATGGAATCATAAGCCTTTTTCGTTGCCTTGAGTGCTGTCTGCCCTCCTTTTCTTGCCGACTTCGACAGGTTCTCGTGGGCATGCTCCGACTCCTCAAGAGCGCTGTCATCGTCGGCCACGTCCCCCATGCGCTCATAGTTTCGTCGAGTCTTTTTGACATCATCACTTTGTGTAAACTTGCGAATCTCGTTGAACACATATGCGCCAACCAAAGCAGCCCCCATGGCGACGAAAAAGAGTTGACCGCCTGGATCCTGTGCCATTATGGGATCTCCTCCTGCATAGCCATATGCAGATGGAGCGGCTTCCAGGCCCTTGGGATCCGGAGAAAGAAATTCTCCTACTCTCGGATCATACACCCGCGCTCCAGACAAATATAGTCCACTAGCTGCGTGATACAGCATCCCGTGAAAACCGAAATCGATTCCCCCAATCCCGGATTCCGACAACCGAACTCCGAAACAATCCTCGTCCAACAAGGTCAGCACCCCGTTTTCATCCGACACCCCCAGAACCTTGTCGAATGGGTCCAGGTGCAGATACCGCGCTCGCCCATCGTCAGCCACCGCAGCCGAGTATGCCGCGGCGGTAAAAGCGTATACCAAGTGCCACTCGGTAGAATCCGGGGTGAGGATCCTCACGATCCGATCGCTGTCCGGTATGTATCCCAACCAAGTGGTTCCAGAAAAATCGTTTATGGATACCAGTCTCGAAGACCCATCGTATTCAAAGCTGACCAACTCCTCATCAGCCCCTTGCTCTCCTTTCCTGATGGAGTGCAATCTATTTCCGGCACCCCACTGGTAAATTGTCCTGTCCTGGGGATCGGAACGACTTACCCGTGACACCCTCCTGCCCAAGGCATCGTAGCTGTAATCGTAAGCCCCGTCGAAAAGAATGCGTCCTTGCCCGTCCCTCTCATAAGTCAAGCCTGAAGCCGAAATTCTCTCGTCCGACTGGTTCCATGTAAAGGTCTCGCCCGTATCAGAGCAGCCGGTGAGTCTGCCTTGGGCATCCCACGACAAAGCCCTTTCCATTACACCGTCCAATGTTCTTCCAATCGGGTGGTCTGCTCGCCAGGTCCATTCGAAAACCTTGGTGCCGATCTGATCCTGTTCTTCCAATCGAACCGGTCTTCCAAGAGGATCGTAGAACAGGCGGGATTCGGTACCGTTTGCCCGCACAATTTTCGTCAGCCTACCGGAAGAATCACGTTCCACTTTCAACAGATCATGACGGCTTTGAGCCTGGTCGGTCCATGCATGCTCGATTCTCTGAACATTATCGTCAAAGCCGAGATGTAAAATGAAACGACTCGTTCCCAAAGTTAGTTCTGTCACACCAAAACCAGGTCTGTCTCTTTTCAGGCTAAATGCCGCTTCAGCAGGAGTGGACCCCTGTGTGGACACTTGTACCTGCGCCCAGCCAAGCCCTGGACCGAAGCTTCTATCCTCTTTCAGGATGGGGCTGACAAGACTGCTTGCACGTCCCAACTCCTCATATTCAAACTCTATGCCGGCACCCTGCGCAGGCCCGGCAAACAGGCGCCTGGCAACACGCCCCGCTTCGTCGTATTCCACGGTCTCCAGGCTGCCGTCATCCCAAAGTCTCCTGGAAAGCAAAGCCTGAGAATCATACTCGCGACGTTCATCTCCCGCCACGGGACTGTGCAGATTCGTCTGCAACCAGCCATGTGCATATTGCACACTCCATGTTCGATCCAAACCGTCTGTCACACTCAACACAGGATTCAATCCCACGGGACAGTTTTTATAGCACCACGAGGCACTTGGCGTGCGCTGTATTTCAAGCACGTTTCCGTAGGACACATCGCCCTTCACACGACGAACTACCTGCCCCCATTGGTCAAGTTCCGTGTAGATCTTCCTGCCGGACGGCTCTGTCACGCCAAGCACGAATCCGGCCGCGTCTCTTTCGATCCTGGTCTCCAAAACATCAGTCTGTCCCCCATCGGAGCCTTTCCGAAGGATCCGGACGGTATTTCCAAAGCGATCGTATTCGATCTCCGTTCTCCGTCCCTCGGCATCGATAATGGCATGGGGCAAGCCCATGGCTGCTCCCTCGGTCACACTTTCGAATTGTACAAGCGATCCATTGGGGTCGCGTCTGGACAAGAGAGTCCCATCCGAGTCGTAATCGAACCAGGTATTCCTTCCTGCTGGATCCACCCTGTGTATCAGACGCTGTCCCACATAGGGATCATCACCCTGGCCTACCACCACCTTGCCGAAGCTGTAGCTATAACACTCCGCGATGGTCTCGTTGCAAAACGAAATGACCCGGCCTGCCTCGTCACGCCCTATGTGCAGCATGGACCCATCTGCATTGCGAACCCTTATGAGTCTGCCAAAGGCATCGGACTCCAAGTCAGTCTCATCCCCTGCAGGACTCGTGATCTGCAAAGATTCGGTTCCCTGCACCACTTTCGCAATCTTACCCGCTCTGTTGGCAAGCATCGCTGTCGGAACTTTGGCATCTACCCGCTCCAAGACCCCCGAAGCATCCGTATCCGATGAACTTACAGCTACAGTAGCCTGGGCTGGTTCAAGTACCGTCTCTACCTGGTCTGGGCGTCTATAGCTGGAAAGTCTGCCATTTTGATAAGCAAACAACCACGTCTCCAACTGATTGTCAGGGCCGGGTTTTCTTTGATCTATGACGCGACCTTCATCGTCGTACCTGAACTCCACTGAGACATCCCCCGGCAGGTCAAATCTATCCATACCCTGAGACGTGACCTTGTCCAATCTCCTGGACGCTGCATCGATTATTGCGACCAGCTTTTCATCCCTGTACTCGAAGCTCCACAGCACTTCTCCGGCAAACTCAATCTGTTTCAATTTCGGCGGTGCCATGGGCAGACCACAGACTTCATCTTCCTGTGGCTTTTCCCAATCACCATCATATACGTATTCCATCGGCGTTTCACCAGCAGGACCACGTGTCAGCAACAGTCCCCTCTGGTCGTAGGTCTCCTGCTGTCCATCTGCCAAGACCCTCAACCAGTTCCCATCCGGATTGTGCCTCAACACCGAGCCGTCACCGGCAGACAAGCCGATCAAGGTTCCTTGAGAAGCAGGTGATATCTCTATAAGGTCGTCAGGAAGGCTTCCCCCCATCCAAAGATGCCGGGCATCCAGAATAGCCAATGCTTCCATAAAACCCAATACACTTTCTTGCAAGAGTCCCGATACGGTCGGCCTTGCACTTACTCCGGCTTTAGGCTGAGCACTTAGACTTACAACACTTCCTTGCGTGTCATACTTGCGAAGCACTCCAAAGTGACCATCGAAAAACCAGAGATTCCCATTGGGGTCGAAAGCCATGGCCCTCGCGCCTCCAACCAAAGCTTCATCCGCAGGGCCATCCTTCAATACGGCCCCAAGCTCCCCTCGACACAAGGGAAAAATCTCCGGATCAGTCAATCCGTCCACATGCTTGTATATGCACTCTCCACTATCGCTGGAATAAAGGAGCTGCCCATTTGGATCGAAGGCAAAATGATGCCAATGAGGGCTGCTCACACGTAATCTCAATCGCTTCAGCACACCGTCACTGACTTCAAATGCCCCATCGCTAATCTTGGAAAAAACGAATCTATCGGACGTGGGGTCAGCCGCAATGGTCGGTCCAAGATCCTCGTCAAACGAAGACTCCAGCGCTGGCTGCCCTGTTCGTACGTCATCTGCACCTGTGGAAGCACCGGTACCTACCACTCTGGTTACACTTCCGTCTTCACCCATGATGCTGATATAACTGCTGGTTACGATGAGCAGGCCTTTACCATTGGGTCCTGTAGCAATGGCCTTGATCTCTCCCAGGTTCAGGTCAGTACCCATGCCTTGACCGGGAGGGTCCGTGCTGAAGCCTCCCCCTGCCACCAGTACCGGATTACCGTCAGAGCCAATACGATAGACTTCTCCTTCGGAACCGATGCTGACATAGAGCGTCCCTCCCACCACCGCCACCTGAGTGTCCAGCACTTGCTCTCTTTTCTTACCCAGGGTTACAAATCGGTCCGCCATTGGCTTGCTGATCAGTTCACCCAGCTTGCCGTATGATATGGCTGGCTTTTTCACCTCCCCCACCACGGTTGCCTGCTCATCGGAACAAAAGGGTTGAACCAGCCTTGTCAGACCGCTCAGATGCCACCCCAGCCCAAAAGGTGAATCTGTACGCTTGTCCACCGCAAGGGGAAGCTGGAGATGGGTCCCGAGTCTGACAGGGTTTGCTGTTTTTATTGCTTCTTGTCCAGACGACACGATTGGCAAGCCCATGACAGGGTGAGAAAAAAGACCGTTTTGTGATTCCATCAAAACACCCGGGGTGCTGCGCTCCATGACGATATCCACGAGACTGCTGCCGCTTTTGATTTCAGCTGGAGATTCACTTGATTCGGTCAGCTGCTCCTGCATGCTTTTGGGAAGGGGTTTCGGTTTCATGTCTACTACCACAGCAGGTGCCTTTCCGTCCTTTGCCTCGACTTGCACGTCGAGACCCAATTGCATCTTGCCCACAGGGGTGCTGACATGAGTGTTCAATATTTCACCCATCGATGCATCAGCGGCTGCCACGGGCACCACAAGCTTGGGCTCTACAGTACGGCTGTCATGAAAGAGTGAAATGCTTCGGGTTTTTCCTCCCCGGATCAATGGCGGCAGGGACATTCCAACCTGCAGAGCGCCGGAAACAGGATCGATTCTTGGATCGCCTGACTTGAAGGTCGATTGAGCCCTGGAGAGGATGCTCAAATCCGGCGCCTTCGCCCTATCGTCTGCAGGAAGAGCCGGAAGGGCAGCTGCAAAGGTAGAAAGGTGCATGACCTGAAAAACCAATTTTCCGTCATCACCCACCGAGGCGGTGCCCTGGTCCATCCACTTTCCCGTATAAGTATCAAACCTGGCATATGGCACCTTCGTGCCTGGGGGAAGTGTCAGTTCCACCCTTACTGCTACCTGCAAGGGCTTTGATGGCTGCAGACCGCCTGCGTCGATCTGTATGGCGAACAAGCCTGATATGAAACCACCTTCTGGCACAGGCAAGGGAGAAGGGAGCAAGATGTCATCGCGCAAAGGATCACCCAAGGGTATCCTCGCCGTGGTCAAATCCACATCCTCCGGGAAAGTCCCTGGCTCAAGCTCGATCTCCATGCCGGAGGCTGTATCGTCCAGGTATGCCTCTTGGTCCGCCTGTACGTGAACAGTGCCACTTGCCCGGCGCAAGACCACAGCACCCAGCTCCACCCGTACTGCCCCTCCAGGCAGGACCTGTCGATCCATGGGCAAGAAGCCATCGGCGCGCACGACCACTGCCCTTGATACCAAACCGGCCCTTGTGGCGAAACCAAAGCGTCCATTGGAGTCGGAAGATACCTGCTCATCATCCAGCGTGACAGTGGCGCCCTCGATGGGCGTCAGATCATCCGAAAGCACTGTTCCCAGCACCCACTGCGGCTTGTCGGACAGTTCAGAACCACCATCCATGCCGCCATCCAATTCAGACGAGCCTTGTCCACAGGCATTCAAAGATAAAACAACGAGAAAACCAATGCAGGAAAGGAGTCGAGCAAACCAGGCCATGAAAAATCCTCCGTCGTAGTACCCCCTCTCCAACAGTCATTAATTGCTGGCTGGTGTTTATTGACCAGCAAAGAAGCTTGTCGCTTTACAATCCTTCAACCACATCTACCAATCTATCATGAGCCGGTCGCCCGAACAAGCTGGATATGCCCGACTACAAGGATACAAGTATACTTTTGGGTTCGTTTCTTTTTCCTGCACCGGACCGAACCTTGTATGATGACTACAAAAAATGAATAATATGAGCTATGGATCAATAAAAAAATCAGTTCACGAAAAGGGCAAGACCGCATGGAGCAGTTTATACAACTTCCATGAGTGACGAACCAAAAGATATCTCTTCCGACGAGACGGAAAGACTTGATGAGGAAACACAGCTTTCCTT
>JALVPF010000283.1 GCA_027031935.1 Myxococcales bacterium
GGTCCTGTCACGCCAAGCTTGGCGTGACAGGACCTCAGTCCTCCAAACCACCATCGCCTGTCCCTGACGTGGACCAGGTCTCCTGAGTTTGCTTTCATTTGTGCCATGGCCTGCTCGTCTATGTGTACCGGATTTACACCAGAGTCATCCATGGGTTCATCCGTTAGTGCCAGGATAGCCTTGACAGGTTTGCCTCGTCTTTCGTTCGGTTCGCTGCCCTTGAAAAAACGCTTCGCAGCGTCAATGGTGTTCCATGTAAGGCCGAGGAGGTTTACCTCCGAGGGCTTTTTGGTAAAGAATGTCACCACCACTCCAATGCCGGCTGATACGACCAGTGCATAAAGGGCCCGGATATAGGTATAGGCCTTGTACGAAGGACCTGCGGCACCATGCGCAAACATGGGGGTTCCGTGGGCAAAGGGAGTGATTAACTCGGGCCAGAGAAATGATGCACCAACTGCCAGCGAACCACCGACCATGGTCCACAGGGCCGCGCTTGGTGTAAACCTGCGCCAGAATACACCCAGTAGCAAGGCAACAGCCATTGGGGGAGTGACTGCTGCCGTGAACGTTCCATGGGCTACATATATGGACTCGAAGGCTCCAAACACGGGCACCAGGGCCAGTCCGATTCCCGCTGTTCCAATGGATACCCACCTGGAGGCTTTCAGATAATGCTGGTCGGTCTTTCCGGGTTTGAGGTACGGGCGGTAGACATCATTGATAGCTACAGCAGACACGGCGTTTATCAGGGTATCGGCAGTAGACATCAGCGCTGCGGTCAATGCGGCGAGTATGAGTCCGAAAACTCCGGGCCTGCACAGGGCGTCTGCCACCACAACGAAGACATCATCCAGGTCTGACGGAGCTTTTATCAGGCCAGCCGAAACCATGGCTTGCCCTAACCAGCCTGCATTGGAAACCGCAATTGCCGCAATGGGCATGAGGACGAGGATGATTACCACGGCAGCTTTTCGTCCCTCGGCCACGGATCGGGTGGACAAAAAGCGCATGATCAGGCCCTGGTTCATGAAATAGAAGGCAACACCATTGCCGAAAGCATCCTGCCAGAATATTCCCACTGAATTGAAATCCGCCGGTTTGTTGAAATCAGAAAAGACGAATCGATGACCTGGCGGGAGCAGATCCCAGAACCTCGCAGCGCCGTGCAAAACCCCCTGCCCTTCGCCGAGGGCGGAAAATCCAAGTACCAGCAAGGCAAAACCCGCGATCAAGAGTAAAACTCCCTGGAGAAGATCTGTCATGATGACAGAGGTCTGACCTCCTGCCATTACGTAGATGCCAGTGATGGTGGCTACCACTGCGGCCGCACCGAAAACCGGCCATCCGAGCAGGACATGAAGAGCTTTTCCCAAGGTAAGAAGGTTGATCCCTATATATCCAACCATGTACAAGAGCAGGATTATGGTTGCCGCGACCCTGGCCCTGGTGTCGAATCTCCGGTCGAAGTATTCTGGAACAGATGTTATTCTCATGAAGAAAATGATGGGGAGCCAACTGAACATCCACAGGGGCATCCAGAACCAGTCGTTGAGGTATGTCATGGTGCTGGATAAGCCATAGGAAAAAGCCTTTGAACTGTACTTGTAGAATGAATACGATCCTACGGTCGTGGCAACACAGGAAAACGCTATGAGCCACCAGGAAAAACGCTGTCCCCCAAAGAAAAAGTCCTTTGTAGATTTTGTAAACTTGGAAAATAGTGCTCCAAACCCAAGTACTATCACGAAATAGGCAATTATAATCCCATAGTCCAGCGGTGTACCCACGACCTTGTCCATCGACTACTCCTTATGATGCTGAGGCCATGATCATCAAGAAAAGATGCATGAAAAACATGACGAAAAATCCCCCAACAAGCATGAAGAGATTTCTTCGCTTGGGTCCTGACGTCCAACCTACCGCTCCCTGTCGAACGGTAAATATCATTCCGACGAAAAAAAGCAGCCCTCCCACTGCATACTGATACCAAAAGCTGACCCATGCCACGTCTCACCTCCTGAGTCATATTGCAAATATCACAAGCTTGGTGTCTATTGCAAAATCATCTCTCAATGGAATAGACTCTCCATGAGTTTTTGAAAAGGGCCAAAGTCGTGGGAGGAGACTATGGTAAATCGCAATAGAATTAATGTGGTGCTTTTGGCAGGTCTGACCATGGCAGGTATGGTTTTGGGGGGATGTGGGAACAGGCAGGTAGTCAGAGAGACTAAAACCGAGCCATACATTAAACCATCTCTGGAATTCAGGGGGATTGCTTTTGAGGAGCAATCATTTGACGGTATGAGCGTCATTTTCAAGTTTGCGCTGATCCCAAAGGACAAGAGGCCTGCAAGCATCAAGGCCTGCTCTTATGATTTCGAATTTGAGGGTGCCGATACAATACATGGCAAGATAAAGACCCCTGAGCAACTGGCATCAGGTGCAGAGATCAAGTTGGTGTCAAAGCTGGCGATCCCCTGGCCAAAGGACAAGGGGAAGGTCATGGCCTTTTTGGAAAGAAAAAGGGTGCCGTACAAGTTCAAACTGCAATGTGGTTTGGACACCATCGATGGGCCATTGGTGCTTAATGGTGCTGACGCAGGCACCATACCACTGCCCAAATTGCCGCAGATGGATGTCAACCAGGCCAACGCAGAGCGTTTTGGAGATGGTTCCGAAGTAAGGATCAATTTTGAACTGAGCATGCTTAACGAAAATCCGTTCAAGATTCGTCTGGATAAAATTGTGTACAAAGTTTTGCTCGATGGCTCAGAGGTGACAAAGGGCCAAATCCCTCTGGCAGAGATTATTCCAGCCTCGGCCGAGTTTACCTATGACGTTGCACCTCCAATATTCATCAGCAGGGACAACAAGGAACTATTGGAAATGCTCTCCAGGCCCGAGATCGCGTATAAATTGCAGGGTGATGTTTTCCTCGGCAAATTCAAACTCCTCCTCGATGCCTCGGGTACTATTTCTTTTCCAAGATCGTCACAATAGATTAGGGAGTCTGGAAAATGCCCCAACCCGACGAGGACAAGGAAGCACAGGAACAGGTATTGGGTGAGCAAGAAGGGGATAATTTTTGTGGACACCAGCCGGGGGAAGTGCAGGATTTAGGTAAGGCCACCAGTCAGATGCAGGTTCTTATACCCGCACCGGGTACGGTATCGGTACCCATTATTGAGATGATCGCCGGGGGAGGCTTGCTTGCAATTGCGTTTTATCTGGTACACAACGAATTTTTTTGGGGTATTGCTCTGATGCTTGCGGGATTTGTACTGTTGTTTCTAGGCATCAACAAGTTCAAGTTACAAGACCGCAGAAAACGCTCCGTTCAATTGTTCCAGTGGGGATTTGTTTATCGGGTGGGCAGGGACAGTGTGGAGATACCATTCAGGGATATCAAGAGCGCAAAGCTTGGCCATGTGGATGTGGAACTCAGGGGTGTGCACATTGGTGTCTTGCATGAACTCTCCTTGTCATGTGGTGGAAAGATCATGCGCATATCGTCTTTTGAGCACGAAGTGGGGGAGGGACCAAAGGAGATTGACAAGTTTGTTCTTTGGGCAAAGAAGTTCCTGGCTGTCTATAAGACAAGGCACTAGAGTTGTCATAGAGTTCATCCAGACGAGGTTGGAAATGAAATACGGGAAATGTGAAATATTGGGATTTGTCAAAAAGCTTGCTGGTAGCCTTTGTATGCTTGTGTTTGTCTTTTCGTGCCAGCAATCCGTAGAGTCTACATCAGCGTCCAGTGATGCAGGAGCCGCTATGCGATCTGATGTGCAAATGCAAAAGCACGTTCCTTCCAAACACGAAAAGAACGTCAATGCTGTAGGGCAGAGAAAGAGGAGTCTTGAATCGGACCTGTTCCAGGTGCCACTCGGTTCATCTCCCCGCTCTGGCCCGGATGATGCCAGGGTTACCTCTGTGTTGTTCGGCGATCTTGCAGACCAGGATAGCGGCAAGGTCTTGGCCCTGTTGATGGAACAGGAAAAAAAAGAAAGATCATTTCGATGGGTTTTCAAGTTCTATCCCGATGATAGTGTCGATGGGCCTGGAATGATGGCATCTATGGCTGCCTTGTATGCATTTGACTCGGGCAGGTTCGATGCCTTTGTAAAGGAAGTCTTTTCGCTCAAGGGTAAAATCTCGGCCAAGGCTTTGGGCGATATTGCCGCTCACATCGGCCTTGACGACAAATCCATGCTGGCAGCTGTGCAAAGCACGTCAAGGAAGAAGATGGTGCTGGCGGATCGAAGACTCGCTGCAAGGCTTGGAGTCAAACGGACTCCGTTTTTATTCATCAATGGCAGACCGCTACCCCTAAACCCGAAGGGCAATATGCAGCTTGAACTGTCAAAAGCGGTGGACCGGGAAAGTTCCAGGGCAGGTCTTCTTCTTGAAAAAGGTGTTGAGCCTTCGCGTCTATATCAGAGCCTGACAGAACATGGCAGACGCAGTGCATGGTTGAATGGAGTGGATCTGAAAAGATCGAAAAGAGTTCTGGGAAAGACCCATGGCAGTTATTCGGGAGATTCCAAGGAGAGGACGTTCTTTGTACAGCCTGGAATTGGTCCACATTTGGGGTCAGACCAAGCAAAAGTCAGAATAATAGCCTTTGTCAGTGCCACCTGCTCATTTTGTGGGGGAACTCTTTTGGCGCTGAAGAAGATTGTACAAAAATATCCGAAGGATCTTGGAGTATGGATCAGACATGTACCTGACAGCAGAAAGCGACCGGGGCCAATGGCTGCTGCCATCTTGTTGCAGGCCATGTCTGATTCATCTGAATATTGGTCCTTGGCTCCGAAAA
>JALVPF010000284.1 GCA_027031935.1 Myxococcales bacterium
ACACGATGGAGCGGGGATTACGAAGTGTCAAAGAAGGAGTAAAACTCTCTGACGAGGCGGAAGCAGCCCTGAAGAAGATTCTCTCGTCTACTTCTCAGTCAACCCAGATGGTGCAGGAAATAGCCAGAGCTACTGTAGAACAGTCCAGAAGTTCGAAAGAGGTCACCATTTCCATACAGCGTATTGCAGACACCGTACAGCAAATCGCTGCTGCAACCGCCCAACAGGCACGCGGATCAGAGCAGATAATGGGTTCGGCAGAACGCATGCGCATAATCACCAAGCACGTGCATGGTTCCAGCCAGGAACAGGCACGAGGTTCCAAGCAGATCACCAAATCCATTGAAAACATCTCCGAGATGGTCAACCACCTGAACCGGGCTCAACGAGAGCAAACCAAGGGCGCAGAGCAGGTGATGAAAGCAGTGGAAAGGATCAAGGAGATCGCGGAGAGAAACAGTCAGTCCATGCAAGACATGAGACGTAGTGTAACTCTGGTGGCCAAACAGTCAGATACTCTGCGGGAGCAAATGGCGCAGTTGAAACTCTAGACGCCATCCATCACATGAAAGAAAAAAAACTTACATTTACAGGTCACCTCAAAGAGCTGCGACAAGCCCTTGTAATATCAATAATCGCCATAGTTGCAGGCTTCGGTGTAGCTGTCTACTTTTGGAGATACATCCACCAGGCTCTGATGCTACCGGTAGCAGGACTTTTGCCCAGCGGCTCAGAGCCTGTATTCCTGGGGGTTTTCGAGCCAATCTTCTACACCCTGAAGCTGGGACTCATAGGAGGATTGCTGCTGGCAAGCCCCATTGTTTTTCAACAGATGTGGTGGTTTATTGCCCCTGGCCTCACCCCCAGAGAAAGGCACATGGCCATACCATTCATACTTTCATCCACCTTGTTCTTTCTGGGTGGAGCGGCTTTCTGTTACTTTCTGGTCCTGCCCAAAGCTATAGCCTTTTCCATGGGACAGATGACAGACCAGACCAGGATGCTCCTGTCCCTCAACAGATATCTGTCCAACGCGGCCATGTTCATTCTTGCCTTTGGTGTAATTTTCGAAACTCCGGTCATCGTTTTTCTGATTTCGGTCCTTGGCCTGGTTCACCCCAAGACCCTTGCCCGTTATCGAAAATATGTTCTGCTGGTCTCATTCATCATAGCTGCCATACTCACCCCGACTCCGGATGCAGTCAACCAGACCATAATGGCCCTTCCCATGTATATCCTTTATGAGGCGGGAGTCTTGGCCGCAAGAATAGTCGTCAGACGCAAAGAGAAGGAAAAAGAGAAAGAAAATGATCCCGACTCGGATCAGGAAGCAGGCTGACTCAGTTCCGTGAGCACTCCACCTGTAGCCTTGGGATGCACAAAAGCCACCAAGGTGTTGTGAGCACCCGGCTTTGGCTCCTGGTCGATGAGTTTTACACCCGCCTCTTTTAGCTGTTCCAATTTTGCCTTTATATCATCAACCCTATAGCACAGGTGGTGAATTCCGGGGCCTTTCTTTTCAATAAACTTGCCCACCGCAGAATCCGGTGAGGTGGGCCAGAGCAATTCCACATTGGCATCACCCACCTTGACAAAACACACCTTCAGCTGCCGCTCGGGCAGTTCCTCCACTTCACCCAGCTCAAGCCCCATTAGTTCACCATAAAAACGACGAGCCTCATCCAAGTCCTTTACTGCCACTCCTATGTGATCCAGTCTCATCTTCAGCTCCTCCTGCTTGGAAACATTCTCCATTCAATGTTCCTGATAAACACCAAACACATCCCTCAGGGTGTGCGCGATCTCCCCGGTGGTACAGCCTGCTTTTACGGCTTCAAGGATAGGAGGAAAAAGATTATCGGAGCCTTTTGCCGCCTGTGCCACCGCCTCCAGTGTTTTTTGGGCCTTGTCACCGTCGCGTTTGTCTCTCAACTCTGCGATCTGTGCGCGCGCTTCTTTTTCCACCTCGGGAGAAACTCTCAAAAGATTGTCATAGGCAAGATCTTCGTCAGTGGTAAATTTGTTGAGTCCAACCACCACCTGTTCCTCGCTCTCGACCCGTTTCTGATAATCATAGGCCGAGTCGGCGATGGCACGCTGCTGAAATCCACCCTCTATGGCCTTGACAGATCCGCCTAACTCGTCGATCTTGTCAATGAGCTTTTTAGCTTCTTTTTCCAAGCCATCGGTGAGGGATTCTATGGCCCATGAGCCACCAAGAGGATCCACTATATCCCCTACCCCTGCTTCATGAGCGATTATTTGCTGTGTGCGCAGTGCTATCTGCACCGATTGCTCACTGGGCAGGGCCAAGGCCTCATCCCTGGAGTTCGTATGCAAGCTGTTGGTGCCACCCAAGACCGCAGCCAAGGCTTGAAGTGTAACCCTCACCACGTTGTTGTCAGGCTGCTGAGCCATGAGTGTGACACCGGCTGTCTGGGTATGGAAACGCATGGCCCACGAGCGGGGATTTTTTGCGCCAAAGCGTTCCTTCATTATCCTTGCCCACAATCTCCTCGCAGCCCTGAACTTGGCGATCTCTTCCAGGAAGAGGTTGTGACATGAGAAGAAAAACGAAAGCCTTCCAGCAAACTCGTCCACCTCCAGGCCCGCGTCGATGGCCGCCTGCACGTATGCAACACCGTTGGCAAGGGTGAAAGCAATCTCCTGGGCTGCGGTGGAGCCAGCTTCCCTGATGTGATAGCCGGAGATGGAGATGGTGTTCCACTTGGGCATGTTCTGCTTGCAATGGGCAAAGAGATCCGTGGTTATACGCAAGGATTGTCTTGGCGGATAAATATAAGTACCCCTTGCGATGTATTCCTTGAGCAGATCGTTCTGAATTGTGCCTCTGAGATCCTTTGCATCAACACCCTGCTCCTCGGCAACAGCTACATACATGGCGAGAATAATCGCAGCGGTGGAGTTTATGGTCATGGACGTAGAGACCTTGCCCAGGGGAATCCTGTAAAACAACCTGCGCATGTCCTCTATGCTGGCGATGGACACACCGACCTTTCCCACCTCTCCCTGGGCCATGGGATCGTCTGGATCGTAGCCCATCTGTGTCGGCAGATCGAAAGCCACGCTAAGACCGGTCTGACCCTGATCCAGCAAAAATCTGAATCTCTCGTTGGTCTCTGCGGCAGTTCCAAATCCCGCATATTGACGCATGGTCCAGAACCTTCCACGAAACATGGTAGGCTGAACACCTCGTGTGTATGGATACTGTCCCGGAAATCCAAGATCTCGAGAGTATTGCTGGTCTGCTACATCCAAAGGAGTATATAGACGTTTTGCCTCCAGGCCTGAACTGGTCTCGAATCTCTTTTTTCTCTCGGGTCTTTTTTCCAGTAACTTCCCGACCCTGCCCTTCTCCCATTCTTCCTGTTCTTCCCTCAGCTTCTTCAAGTCGTCAACCATGGTACAGGCCTCCGTATCCATATCTTTATCGTCTGTTGGTCATATCCTTTGCAGCATTAGGACAAGGCATCAATTGGCAGGACAATGAAAGCCTTCCATCAGGCCACAAGCCTTGGCAACAACACAACCACCATAATCAACACCATCATAGGTCTCGCATTGAACGGTAGGACACGTGTCACCAGGACCACAGCGATTCAGCGTCCCCATACAAACATGACAATCCTCGTCTGTCTGACAGGGAAGAGTTACGCCACTAAAATTCAACCCTGCACACTTGTGGCTAAACGCACTGCAGGTGTCCGCTAAACACGAATTGTCCATACATGGATTTTTGCTGGCATGACATGGACAATAGCCCTGGTCCTCTTCCGGGCTCTTCAGACAAGGCAAGCCGGCAGGGCAATCAGAATCCGTGTGACAAAGGTCGGTTTGCTTGATACCTATGACCGATCTGCACTTGAAACCATTGGGACAGCGCTGATTGCCCGAACAATCCGGAGCACAGTATTCATCACTGGTCTGAGAAAATGGGTCAGACTCAAAGGGATAAATAAGGCAGGAGTTTTCCAATGGACCACAGGATGTGAGATCCCGTCCGTCACATGCCTTGCAATAGGGACTCTGCTCGGAATATCCAGCGGTACATGTTCCTCCTGTACAGAACTCTGTAAAATCACAAAAATCATCAGCCTGACAACCTGGTGTGCACTGGTAACTGGCCGAGCAATATTGATCCAGTGGACAATCGGCACTGGAGTTGCAACCATCTATACACCTGTATTTTCCCTGGTCCAAGCGACAGATCTGAGCCAATGGGCACTGAGAATCCGATGTACAGGTTCCATTTGCCACGCAGGTTCGGGTCGAAAAATCACAGTAGGTATCAGGCAGGTCCTGGCAATCGGTGTTGTCGTAGCATCCCGGTCTGGGTTGACAATATCCAGAGCTGTTGCAGACTTCATCGGCAGCGCAACCTGTCTGGGCATCAGGGTTGCAAAGGCATTCTCCTGTCTGAACATTGCAAAATCTTCCGGCAGGACAATCATCGTTGGAGTCACAGGTGGAGTTGGGCTGACAATAACCATGCACGTTGCAAAACTCTCCCTGTTCACACGCATTGTCCGTATTGCAAAAACATTCACCTATGCCGGTGTCGGCATTGATCCTGCAGCGCCAGTCTTGCTCTGCACCACAGTCCGAATCCAGAATACAGCCTGCCTTTTTCTGGCACGATCCGGCCGTATTGCAAAATTCGCCGTTTTCACAGGCAGCATCGGACTTGCACAAGCATTGTCCACTGCCGGACTCGCCTATCATGCAGCGCCATGAGCTGACGTCACCGCAGTCGGCATCCGTCCTGCACCCCATGTACTTCTGGCAGAAGCCCGAAGAGTTGCAAAACTGTCCTTCTTCGGTGCATGCATCATCTGAGGTGCACAGGCAAAGGTGGTCTGCAGAACACACGAAGCCATGGCCGCAGTCAGAATCCCTCGAACAGTTACCCTGCACCTCTGTCTGGTTGCAAGCGGAAGGCAGCATGAAAACAGCGGTCACGAACAAAGAAGCTATGGATAGTCTGTAAACAGTCTTCATGATTTCCTCCCTGCCTCAGCTGCCGGTACCGGGAGCATAAGTCACGGTGATCACCGCACCCAGTGGCGGCCAGTCCATCTTTTCGAAGCTGATGGTGTTGCTGTATGGGGCTGCCTCATCCGGTGGATAATATAACCAGCCAGGAGTCGAAGAGGCTTCATCAAATTTGGGAATCAATTGTTTTTGGGCCGGGCCATCACCATCCGAGTCCATTACCACCTGAATGGTACTGACCTGCGGAGGTGTGGACAGCGGGAAAAGCCACAGGAGGTTCGAATAGGTAATGCGCAGGTCAGCTCCAAATGGGGGTATGTACTGACCCTGGAAAAGAATGCTGTTGGTCTCGGAACTGAAAATCCAGCCGCTTACGTCATCCCTAAGGATAGGCCTGAACCCATTGCCATCGTGTAGATCGATCTCGACCCGTATGGTCTCAGGATTTTTCACCTCTTGAGACAGGGCAAAACTACGGTTCAGGTCCGAATAACTTATCTCCACCAGGCTGTCGAGGGGAGGAAAGTAATCAAATGCAAATACAACGGAATTGCTCTGGGCGTCATACACCCAGTCAGTGCCTTCGTCCTTTTCCACAAAGTCCCCTGGTCCGTCCCCGTCCTCGTCCACCTTCACCTTGATGGTGGTGGGATCACCACGGCTCGAAAGCCTGAAAACCTTTTCCACGTTCCCGTACTCCACCTCCACGGTGGCTTCAGGAGGTGGCACATAGTCTCCATCGAAGAATATGGTCTTTACATCCAGTTGCAAACGCCAACCAGTATCCGGATCTTCGGGAATGACCTGGAAGCCGGCGCCGTCATGGGCGTCTACACGCACCTCGACGGTATCAGGATCCGGCTCCTTGGACAGGGTGAACTTGCGGGACAATCCCGCTACGGTCAATCCCAGCTGTTCCAGCTCGGATGCAAAATTACTGGAACAAATGGATGCCGTGGATTCGCCCCAGGCCTCCACCACCTCATGGTAGCGCTCTCCATACGAGGCCTGACCGTCCGCCCCGGAACAACCATCCGGTGCATCGCCCACGATAGCCGATATTATGACCTTGCGTTCGTTGCCCACTCCCTTGAGGGTTCCAAAGAATCTTTCGTAGAATTTCACATCACCGTACGAATGGTCGTCCTCGTCAGACACGAAGATAATGGCCAGGGAAGCATCATCCCGCAGAAATCCGGCATTGTCGGAACTGACAAGTGGTTCGGTAAGCGCATCATGGGCGGCGAGCAAGCCCATCTCGTTACCGCCACCCGTGATACCCACCTGAACGTTGGAAGCAAAGGCGGCCTGTGCGTTTGGCGTATCCGGATCTATGACCTTTGGGTTACCCTGCAGTTTCCCGCTGAAGGCAGGATCATCCATGTCAGTGGACACAACACCAATGTGATAGTCAATGAGGCTGGTTTCGATAAAGGAGATGAACGAGTTGAAGTTGTTTCCCAGGTTGATCTGCTCTTGCTGCATGGACGCGGAGTTATCCACCACCCAGAGAATGTCAACCTTTGCCGAAGCCTTCTGGGTAAAGCTGTCCACCTGGTGAAAGCCGGATTGTTCAAAGATGTCAACCTGGGAAGATCCTCCCTGTGTGAAAAAATCGCTTATGTCGTCACCATCCTGGGAGAAAGTATCCACCTGTGTCTCGACTCCGATAAACCTGGTCTCGTCACATCCCCACGAAAACGCCAGGATGCTCAAAACCGCATACAAAACATTCCTTGTTCGCACAGCGTACATTTTTACCTCCAACCACAAAAGAGTCCTGGTCCAAGAACCACTTGTATGAATTTCTACCATCTGAAGCTAAACCATTGCAACGTCAATACTGAAGTGATAGAAAATCAGTGCAATTTCTTGGAGCTGACGATTTGCGCTTGAACATGAACGACATCCCGGAGCTTCCATCCGAACCTCATTCGTTTTTTCTGTCACCTGTACATGACGTTCAATTGTCATCAGGCGAAAAGCTGAAATACCGGGAAGAAGGAAGCGGACCGGATATCATCCTCGTCCATGGACTGTGGACCACCAGCTACACTTTCAGATCGCTGATGACGAGCCTGTCTGGTTCTTATCATGTCATTGTTCCCGAGCTTGTCGACTATGAAGACCTTCCATCCAAATACGAACGTGCTTTTACTCCTGCAGATACCGCCCAGCTCATTAAAGACTTGAGCCTTTCCCTCGACCTGAAAAGTCCCCTCGTGGTGGGGCACGAAGAATCTGGCCTTGCTGCCATAGAGATGGCCCTTGAACATCCTGAATTGATATCAGGAGTCATAAGCATCAGCCCAAGGACTTCGTCCAGCATGGGCACCAGGATATCAGGTTGGTGGCGTGCGAGAAGTGAAGCCTCGGCATGGGCAAAGTCGGCATTCTCTCAACCCTTCAAAGCAGCCCTCGGCATGCTCAACTATTCGGACCCGACAGTGGTATCGCGGCAGGAACTCAGGGTTTTGGCAAAGGGCTGGTCGACCCTGCCGCATGCGGCCCAGCGGGCGAAAATTCTGGCCTCGACCATGTCGCAGGATTATGTAAAATCAACCATGGCAAAACTCGAAGCCCTGGCGGAATCCGGAAAATCCCTCGACGTACCTTTAAAGCTCATCTATGGAGACATGGATTCAAACGCCCCGGTATCACACGGCGAGGCCATAATCAGCCTGCTTCCAGGCACCGAGTTGCTGGTGGCACAGGGCTGTGGTACCGCCGCTCAGATAGAAAGACCCAGATGGACCGCAGAGGTCATCGAGGGCTTTTTCAAGACAGATAGCTGACGGCATTTTCAAACATAGCCAAACCGTTACCTCTTTCCGGCAGGTTCTCCAGCCTGGTCCACTGTGGATGATGAGTCCTGTGGATGTATGCCTCAGGGTGAGGCATTAGCCCAAACAGTCGCCCGGTAGGATCGCACAGGCCTGCTGCTCCTCCGGCAGATCCATTGGGGTTGGCTGGATATTGCTCGGTGGGCATGGCAGTATCCGGATCTGCATAACGTACTGGTACGAGCCATCTTTGCTCAAGGTCCCAGAAATCCCGCTCGGTGGCGGTTACCAGCTTTCCCTCACCGTGCCTTACCGGCAACTGAAGGCGTCGCAATCCCCTGGTGAACACACAGGGACTATCAGGATCCACCACCAGGTCCACCCATCTGTCCTCGAACCTGCCGGAATCATTGAAGGTCAGTGTGACCGTCTGACTTGGTCCTTTTGGGTTCAATTGGGGCAGTAGTCCCAGCTTTACCATCAGCTGGAATCCGTTGCATATGCCGATTATCAATTTTTCATCGAACACGAAACGCTGCACATCATCCCACAGGCGCCTCTGTTCACCAGCGATGCGAGCATACCTGTATCGGTTTGCCCCGGCCCTGGCTGCTCCCAGGTCATCGCCATCCATGAATCCACCAGGAAGGCACAAGAATTGGTAGTCGGCCAGCTTGACATCGCCAGCCACCACATCCCAGATAGGAACCACGGATGTCTCGGCTCCAGCCTCGGTGCAGGCATGGGCTGTCTCTCGCTCACAGTTGGTTCCATTTCCACCTATGACTAAAGCTCTAACCTTTGCCACCAGGCACCTCCCGTCAAAAGCTCAGCGGTTTTTTCCAGGCCTGCTTGAGATTTTCCAGGGATTCATTGACCAAGTCCTTGCCATCGAGCCCCCTCAGCACCATGTTTGGTTCTTCTGTAACCCGCCCGACGCATGCCATGATCACTCCGCCCATCTCCTCCTCAAAGCGTTCTGCCAGGTGTCTTCTTACCGACACCACCAGCCTGCCAGGGGTCTCCGAGTACATCACCAGATCGTCTCTCAGAGGCTTGTCCACAGGCACCTTTGCAAGATCCACGTCTATTCCCAGGGCCCCTGAAAAAGCACACTCGGCCAGAGCCACTGCCAGGCCTCCGTCCGAACAATCGTGACAGGAACACACCAAACCTGCTGTCATGGCCCTGTGCAATGCCCTGTACATCTCCATGGTCTGACCGGGATCTGCAAGCCTAGGCACCTGGCCATGCCTGCCCCCTGCCAGTTGGTAGTATTCGGATGCGCCAAGCTCCCCCCTGGTCTGTCCCAAAACATAGATGAGGCTATCGGCATGCTTCAGGTCCATGGTCACGGCCTGCTCTGCGTCATCCATTATTCCCATCAGCGAATAGAGCAAGGTGGGGGGGATGCTGATCCTCTCCTGTCCAATAACGGCATCGTTTTTCATGCTGTCCTTGCCCGAGATGCACGCAACTCCATAGGTTACACAGGTGTCGTACAGTCCGCGATTTGCCCGCACCAATTGGCCCAACTTGAAATCTCCATCCGGATTGTTCTCGGACAGTACCGGATCGCACCAACAGAAATTGTCCAGTCCAACCATGCGATCCGGATCAGCCCCCACCGCCACGGCGTTGCGTACAGCTTCGTCCACCGCGCACTGAGCCATGGCATATGTATCCAAATCCGAATAGCGGGGACAGATGCCGTGGCTTACCACAACCGCACGCTTGGAATCGAGCAAGGGCCTGAACACAGAGGCGTCGGAAGGCCCATCGTTATCCACACCGCACAAGGGCTTTACCACGGTACCTGCCTGTACCTCGTGATCGTACTGACGTACCCAGTATTCCTTGGAGCATATATTCAAGCGTCCCAGCATTTTTCGTAAGAGCTCCGAATGGTCCGAAGGTTCCGGTGGTGGTATCTCTTCTCCTGATGGAGGTGACCACCTGGCGGGCAGCTCCAGCCTTGGCAGGCCGTGATGAAAAAAGTCCATATCCAGAAGCGCCACGGTTTTTCCCTGATCGAACACCCTGAACCACCCGCTGGAGGTAAAGGCGCCCAGGTCAGTGGCTTCAACCTGGAATCTTTCTGCCAGTTCCATGAAGCTATTCAGATTCTCAGGAGGCACTGCAACAGTCATGCGCTCCTGTGCTTCGCTCACAAGGATTTCCCAGGCGGAAAGCCCCTCGTATTTCAAGGGAGCATTGCTGAGATCCAGGTCTGCTCCACCGGGTTGTTCTGCCATCTCTCCCACCGAGGAACTCAGGCCACCTGCTCCATTGTCCGTAATGGCACGGTACAAACCCTCGTCCCTGGCACGGAGCAGAAAATCCGTCATGCGTTTCTGTGTGATGGGATCACCTATCTGTACCGCTGTGGAAGGAGAGCCCTCGTGGAGTTCTTCCGAAGAAAAAGTGGCACCGTGAATGCCGTCTGCGCCTATGCGGCCACCGACCATCACTATCCTGTCGCCCGGCATGGCAGCCTTGTGGTGACCGGGCTTTGAGCCCAGTCTTGCCGGCAGCAGACCTCCCGTTCCGCAGAACACCAGGGGTTTGCCAAGGTATCGTTCGTCGAACAGCACCGATCCGTTGATGGTGGGAATACCGCTCTTGTTTCCTCCGTGCTCTACGCCCTCTCTGACACCTTCCAATATCCTGCGGGGATGCAAAAGGCCCTTGGGCACGGGCTCGCTCCTGAACGGATCAGCCAGGCAGAACACATCGGTATTGAATATGAGCCTTGCACCCATGCCGGTACCAAATGGATCCCTGTTCACTCCCACTATTCCTGTCAGGGCTCCGCCATAGGGATCCAGTGCAGAGGGGCTGTTGTGGGTCTCGACCTTGAACACCAGGGACCAGTCCTGATCAAACTTCACAACGCCTGCGTTATCCACGAACACGCTCAGGCACAGATCCTGCTCGCCCTTGTCCTCCCTGACCTTCGAGGTGGCACCACGCACATATGTGTCAAAAAGCGAATCTATGATCTGCTCTGGTTCCCAGGATTCGATGTAATGAATCTTCGCGTTGAAGATCTTGTGCTTGCAGTGCTCCGACCAGGTCTGAGCCAAGGCCTCCAGTTCGACGTCCGTAGGCTGCATACCAAGGCCATGTGCCTTTCTTTGTTGTACAACACTGTCTTTTCTGAAGTAGTCTCTGATGGTGTGTAACTCCTCCAGATTGAGCGCCAGCACACGCTCCCGCGACAGCCGCCTGAGCCCCTCGTCATCCAGTTCCATGTCCACTGTCTGGACTTCGGGCCTTCCCTTGCCCTGCACACGTGGTACCAAGGGAGTAAAGCCCTTCTGCCAGCTGTAATCATCCCTATGCAAAATCCTGTATTGCTGTATCAAGTCGTTGGCCAAAAGCCCGGAGCACAGGCGCTTGACATGCTGCCTGTCCAGCTCGCCCCATACGAGGTATTGCCTGGAGTGGTACACTCCCTCCCGGGGACCAAAGTTCCTTCCCAGCGCAAGGCTCAGGGCCTCTGTGGCCGTGCGGCCCACGTTGTCGGTAACCCCCGGTCGTGCACCTACCTCGATGGCCCAGTCGAATGATGTGTCATCTTTCCACAGGGGTGAGTCTATTGACGCGCGCTGCACGATGGGGTCGCACAAGGGTTCTCCAGCAGCGACCTGCAACTGCGCGATGGAAAGCTCTGCATCTATGGTATAGACATCCAGCACCCTGACCCGGTCCAGGTTCATGCCCAGCTCGGACTCTGCCCGTCTGCGAATCTTTTCACCAGGTGCGTCATCAAATGAAGGACCAAAACCGACCTCTATGCGATGGGCCATTGAAAACCTCCCAGTGGCTTCCCAGTGGTTCAATGCACGAAGGCTTTATTACCCATGGAAGGTTCGCTGTCAATCAACTTCAGCTCACTGTCAAAAGCAGCAAGACTGGCAAATTTTTACAGGTGATCCAAAAGAAAGTCAGGGACGGAGGTCCAGCCTGGCCTGGTCCAAGAGAAAGTCAGGGACGGAGGTCTAGCCTGGCCTGGTCCAAGCACTTTTTCCTTCCCCTCGCTCCTGTCGCCTCAAATCTTGCAATCTTGCTTCGTCGGTCAGGCCAGATCTAGCCCAACATCCTTGTTCAAGCCGGGTTCCTCTTTTTGGTCCATGTGGATCTGGGATTTTTTCTCAAAGGTCTGCGGAAAATCTTCGAATTGAACACCTTCAGCCCATCAAGGGCCACAAGGCAATCTGGACACGGCTGGCTACTAGCCCACTTCTACTAGCCTACTTACTAGCCCACTTACGCTATTACCTTTTTGCTTCGAGCAAGTGGACATCGGATGGCACCTACCAGGGCACCTGCCAGGATGCGATTTCTTCGAGCTGATTCAGTAGGTACTACCTGCTTATCAGAGCAAGAATCACCGTCGCGTTGTCATGCCCGCCCGCAGCCTCGGAAGCATCCAGCAGCGCAGTACACCGCTCACCAAGATCTCGGCTTCCATCACCCAGCAACTCTGAAATCTTGGGGTGAACCACCTGTCGTGTAAGGCCATCGCTACAAAGAATGTAGATGTCACCGGCGCGACACGGGTGGTAACTCAGATCCACGGGGACACCCTCCTCATATCCGACAAAACGCGTGATGGCGGTAGGGTGCTTCTCAGCAATTCGTTCGATCTTATCGGGCGGCGCGTCGTTCCTTCTATACTCTGCCGCAAGGGAGTGATCCTCGGTCAACCAAGAGAGGCCCACGTTCCGATATCGACCGATGCGGCAATCTCCAACGTGCGCGATAGCTATCCACCCCTTGAAAACACGGAGGGCACAGAGTGTTGCAGTCTGACCTTTGCGTTCGGGATTGGTTAGGCCTTCCTTGAAAACACGCTCGTTCGCACGAAAGACCGCCGCGGCAAGAGGGTCGGCTGTCGTCAAGTCGCTGTGGTGTGCCGAACGCTCCCCAAGGACCTCTTTAAAACAGGCGACCACCAACGCCGCAGCGTTCTCTCCAGAAGACATACCGCCGCCGCATCCGTCGACCACCAAGAACGTGTCCGCTTCACTGATAACACCAAACGTGTCTTCATTCACAACACGGCAGGCACCTTTGATGGTGGAAGCAGCGTAGTCGACAAACCTTGTCTGTCCGTTCTCAGGCACTTTCATCGGCGTTCTCGGTTCCATCATGCTCATCCCTTCTTATTCACGAATATAGCACCCGAAGGATGCACTACGTCAAAATAGAAATTTGATGCGGTAAATAGTCAAAAATAGACTGCGAAGTTACTCCTGCCCAGAAAAGGCAGGGACGGAGGTCCAGCCTGGCCTGGTCCAAGCACTTTTTCCTTCCCTTCGCTCCTGTAGCCTCAAATCCTGCGATCTTGCTTTGTCGGTCAGACCGGATCTAGCCAACCACCCTTGTTCAGGCCGGATTTTTCTTTTTGGTCCGTGTGTATCTGGAGTCTTTTCTCAAAGGTCTGCGGAAAATCTTCGAATTGAACACTTATCAGCCCATCATGGGCCACCAGGCAGGCACAGGCCTGCCTTGCACGCTCATATTGTGCTCTTCTTTACTTTGTTTCTTCTCTCTTTTGCCTTCTTCAGCCAGGCACGGCTTCTTCTGGCGGGTCCTTGCCCCCTGCCTTCTTGTTCTTGAGCACCTTGGCCAGCTTCTTCCTCATCTCTTCCATCCAGAGTTCTCCCCCAATGAAAAACCCCTGGCTCATTTTGGGATCTCGCTTCAGTCCTCGCTCGATCATGTACCTGTCCAGCAAGGACCGGTATTTCCTCTGCCGCTTGCGCGCTGTGTCGCCCAACTTCAGGTACCACTTGGGCAAGGTCAGCATGTCCGTATACGAGTTCTTCTCGCCAAAGCTGTAAAACCTGCAGCTGGAAAACTCCTTCCACCTGATGTCCGTGGGATGGGCGGTGATACCTGCCCGTACAGGGTTGCAGTCGATGTAGAACATGAGGTTCTTCAATCGGTCGTCATCCTGCACGCTCAGCGTCTTGGGCCTGTCGTGGGCCACCTTTCCAATGCGCCTGTGCCGCTTGTTGAATCTCAGCCCGAATAGCCCATGAGCCCTGCGCATGTGCTCTGAATAGGACCTCAGAGTGCCCCGGACCTCGTCGACTTCGTGGGCGTGGTTTGCCATGATGTTGTAGGCGTA
>JALVPF010000285.1 GCA_027031935.1 Myxococcales bacterium
CAGGGCTTCATCCCTCCACCAGGATGTGCATGAAGTGGATGGACAGGATCATGCAGGCACAAGGGCAAGTGGAGAGTGTCATCGATGTGGGCTGCGGTTCGGGTGTGCTGGCAATCGGTGCTGCTCTTGCAGGCGCAGGTCTTGTGATGGCTGTGGATACGGATGTCGAAGCGTGTCGTATAACCCGTGAGAACAGCAACTTCAACGGTGTTGGTGATGAAATTGAAGTGATACATGGGGGGCCTGAGGCCATAACCGGATCCTTTTCTCTTGTCCTTGCCAACATTCTTTCCGGTGTTCTGGTTGAGCTGCGAGATGATTTGATCAGCCTGGTGGAGCCCGATGGAGACCTTGTTCTTTCAGGTGTCCTTGGTGATGAGGGAGAAATGGTGCGGGAGGCCTTCGAAGCCAAGGGGATGGTCTTTGTTGCCAGGGAAGATGAAGCGGAGTGGTGCTCGCTGAGAATGAGCCGGGGCTGATCCGTGACAGAAAGACGACTATATCTTGCGCCTGAATCCTGGGCTCCCAAGGTCGTTCTTGCAGACCAGCAAAAGAGATATCTCGTGGATGTGCTTCGTCTCGAGCCTGGAACCACAATTGAAGTGTTCGACGGTCAAGGGGGAGAGTGTGATGGCACATTGGAACTCCTTGACGGGACATGGGTCGTTTTATTGGGGCACAGGCGGGAGGCTTTTGAGCAATGGCCGAGGACCTGCTTGGCTTGTGCTGTCCTGAAGGGGCGGGTTTTTGATGATGTACTGCGTATGGTATCGGAGATTGGAGTGGATACCATCTGGCCCATGACCACCGAGAGGGTTGTTCCGCAGTTGAAGGGATCGAGGCTTGATGCGCGAATGGACAGGTGGCGAAAAATTGCCGCCGAGGCTGCCAGGCAATCAGGACGCAGCAGGGTCATGGGTATAGAGCCCATCAGGACTTTTGCGGATGTCACGAGCCTTCCGCATTCTGGCCAGGGAATCCTCTTGCATCCAGAAGGGCAGACTTCCTTGGGGGAGAAGCTGCATGATATTCGAAACCAGGACAGGTTCGTGCTGGTGGGACCAGAGGGTGGATTCAGTCCCCGGGAGGTGGAAGAAGCCAAGGCGCGCGGTTTTTTTGTATGTTCCTTGGGACACAATGTTCTAAGGGCGAGAACAGCCATGGTGGTGGCTGCCGCGTTTATGTGTCTCTTGACACGATAGGCGACCTTGAGTAATGCTTGGCCGATGATATGTCCTCACTGTGCATTTCCGAACGAACCAGGCGCGGACGTCTGTGTAAAATGCAAAAGGTCTCTTACGTCAGCACCTTCCGATTTGGACGAAAGTCCACAATGGTTGAGAGGCCCGGATTCCATGCCGGAATCTACACCTTCCGTCGATGGAGAGAAAAAGCAGGCCTCACAGGCTGAGGCTGCTGCACATAAGGCGCTGGACTTGGCTAGTGAACTGAAGTCCGAAGGGCAACTGAGAAAAGCATTTCTCGAGTGCCAGGCAGTGCTCATAGATCACTCTCATAATCTTTCAGACTCGCTTTCCGCCAGGATCCATCACATGATGGCCAGGATAAGTCTTGCCCAGGACAAGAAACAACGTGCTGAAAAATACCTGAAAAGAGCCTTGTCCCTGGATCCAGCACTCCCCGACATGGACCGGCTGATGCAAGAGCAACTCCTTGCTTCTCAGCAGGGTAAACCGGAACAAGCCCTGTCCGTTTCCCTTCATCCGCCCTCCGGCAAATCGGAGGATAAGGCTTCATTGTCAGGCGGGTCTCTACCTGACTCGGCTTCTGTACAGGTACCGGAGCCAGCTGTGCACGCCGACGCCGAGCCAGAACCACAGCCAGAACCGCTTGCACAACAAGAGCCGGACTCACACCAAGAAGTACAAGCGCAACAGGCAGCAGTCGCCAAGGCACCAGTGGTTCAATCTGTAAATGGGCGACTTGCCTGGGTTGCATCTTTTTGGTCCAGAGCCGCTGCATTTGCAGTGGATACCGTGTTGGTGGCAGTACTGATTTCAGTAATGGTGCTGTTGTCATCGCTGGTACTCGGTTTTGGACAAGAGGATCTCATCGAGGCCCTTACCGCTGGTGTCTCCAATCTCATTGTGGTTTTTTTGCTGTTCGTATTTTTCCTGCTGGTCTATTCGACGGTTTTTGCCAGATTCGGAGGACAGACCCTCGGAAAAATACTTTTTGGCTTGCGGACAGTACGCTTGGATGGTCACTCTCTGAAAACAAGCAATGCTCTTTTACGTGCCTTGGGCATGCTTTTGTCAGCGTTGCCCGGCTTGGCTGGTTTCATGTGGGCTGCATTTGATCTGAATAAAAGAGCCTGGCATGACCGCATTGGAAAGACCCTGGTGGTAAAGATGACACCTCCTGCTGATTCGAAAAGGCAGGAATTGAAAACAGAGGTGTCAGCTCATCCATGAGTATTGCTCTTGCAAGGTATCTCGTTGAAAAGAGCATCGTGTCTCCGACACAGATGGATGACGTGTTGCAACGCCAGGTCCTGTTCGGTGGCTCTCTTGATACGAACCTGCTTGAAATGGACCTGGTGGACGAAGAGCTGCTGACACAATCCCTGTCTGAAGTGTACAAGCTTCCAAGGGCAGACGCTTTTTTGCTTGAATCGCGTGATCCCAGGATGGCCAAGCTTTTTCCTTCGAAGCTGGCTCAAAAATACCAGGTGCTTCCATTATCCATGAGCGGTCGTTCTCTCATTCTTCTTGCATCGGAGAGGATTCATCCCCTGGTGGTGGATGAGATCAACTTCATGTTGAGCCTTTCTGTAAAGACCTATCTGGTGTGCGAGGCGAGGCTTAAGGGCTTGTTGCATGATTGGCTGGATGTGGAAATCGAACCGAGATTCCAGGCCCTGTACAAGAAGCTCGGCCTGTTTCCAGGAGCATCTGAACATGTGCCCAAATCTGTATCCGATTCCCTGGAATCCATCGCTGCAACAGAGGCATTGGGTCGCAAAGAGCCTGCTCAAGAAAACCTGCCTGCATACAGAGTAAAAGATGCTGTAAGCAAGGCTGAAGAACTGGATATGAAAAACCGCGAAAGACGCGAACATGCCAGAAGTGGTGCCCTGTCTCTCGTGGATGCAACCACCCTGTCCCTGGAGGTGGAAAGCAGGGATGATCTGGTAGACATCATCCTCAGGTTCTGTCGTCAATATATGCAGTTTGTTGGCTTGCTGGTCATGAATGATGACAGGCTTTTCGGTTGGGATGCAGTGGGTGCCAAGGATGCGGCAAAGAGCATCAGGAAAGTCCAATTGGACGGAAACACCGATTGCGTGTTGGGCACGGTTATTGCCACGCGGTCATACTATCTGGGACCTGTTCCGGACACGGAAGAGAACAAGAAATTTCTGGACATTCTTGGAAGAGGTCGACCCAGGAATGTTCTCATAGTACCGATTTTGGTAAGGGGAAGATTGCTGGGTTTGCTTTACGCAGATGGTGGAGCAAGGGCTATAAAAGGCAACAAGATACAGGATGTTCTGGTCTTTCTCAGCGGCCTGTCCACTGCCTTTGAGGGACTGATATATCGGGTAAAGGCCAGGGCTCTGGAGGCAAGGGACAAGGATGATTCAGTTGTAAAATCTGTCTCCATGGCTGAACAGGCTGCCTTGGGCGTTTTGGGGCGCGAGGAAGCGGAACTTGCACCAGAATATGAACCGGAACCTGAACCAGAATCAGAACCAGAGCCGGAACCAGAGCCGGAACCGGAACCAGAGCCGGAACCGGAACCAGAGCCGGAACCAGAACCAGAACCAGAACCAGAACCAGAGCCGGAACCAGAACCAGAACCAGAACCAGAACCGGAGCCGGAACCGGAACCAGAGCCGGAACCGGAACCAGAGCCGGAACCGGAACCAGAACCGGAACCAGAACCGGAACCAGAACCGGAACCAGAACCTGAACCTGAGCCGGAACCAGAACCGGAACCTGAACCGCAAGAAATCTTTGCTCCAGGTATGAGCACGGGTGAGTATATGAAAATACCCCCTGCTGTTACCCCGAGCAGGGTGGATATTCCTGTTGCACAGGTCGAGCCTGGTGAGACTCCTGTTGTTGTGGAAGACCTGGATGAACTTCACCCCATGCGTTCCGTTTCCGTTGACACGGATGAGGGGACAATTGTTGTGGAGGACGGGCTAGAAGAGTTTGCTCCTGATGATACGGCGCAGGAAGATACCCCCATAGAACCCATGCAATTGTTGGAGCTGTCGGAAGATGCTGCTGCCTCTGCAAGGGATTTGCCACCGGTGGAGGACGAGCCGGAAGAAAAATCGTCCCTGGATGACCCTGAGTTGAAGAGTTTGGTGCAGCAGTTGGTCTCGGATGACTTTGACGAGGCGAGCAGGGCCAGGGAGCTCTTACGAGACAAGGCCGAAGCAGCCATGGTTCATGTCATGAAGGAGTTTCCGGGTAAGCTTTTGTTGGAAATATCCGGGCCTTTCGATCTTCTCCCTCCTGTGGAACAACATTCTGCACTGCTGTCCTTGTTGGTGGATGTTGGGCAGGATGCCTGTGCGCACGTTGCAGATTTACTCGAAGATATAAACCCTGTGAAACGTTTCTATGCGACGTTTTTCATGGGTCGAATCTTGTGTGAAAAATCTGTTGGCAGGCTGTCTTCGAGATTGTACGACAGGGATACAAAGGTTCGCCTAATCGCCATAGAGTCCTTACAGGCATACAGAGGCTTGTTGTCCTATGATGCTGTGCTGGCGGGTTTACGAAAGCGACTGGCGAGCGATATCTCGGCACAACGTGCCATTGCTGCTGCATTGTTGGGCAACCTGAAAGATGTAGATGCGGTTCCGCTGCTGGTGGGCCTGGTGAAAAACAGGGATCGCATGGTTTCGAGGGCAGCGCTGGAGTCTCTCGCTTACATCACGAAACAGGATTTCGGTTCCAGGGAAAAGAAGTGGTTCAAGTGGTGGAACGCTCACAAGAGGGAGAGCAGGTTACAGTGGTTGATCACAGGGCTCAGTTCCAAAAACAGAGACATAAGGTTTTCTTCATCCCAGGAATTATCCAGGATTACAAAGGAATCCTTCGGATATTATTTTGATTCCAGCAAATCTGATCGGCAGAAGGCAATAAAGCGTTGGGAGCAGTGGTGGAGGGATGAGGGACGACATTTGAGACTCTGATTCTTCTCCTTTTTGTCTTGTCACAATTCCATTTTTCCCGGTTTGATATGGGGATATTACAGGGAGCCATCATGAGTGCCTCGAATCTTCGTAAGTTCATTTTTTTGGCAGTTTTTGTACTTTCATTGGATTCGGTGACCTTTGCCAAGCCTGCTGCCGTTACCGATTCGCTTCCAGCGAGTGCCGCCTGGGTCGTGGTGGCAGATCACATAGGACAGCAATCCACTGTTGTGCGGGCCTTGCTCGATGGTTTCAAGGATCTGGACCCCGAGTTGGGTAACGACAAGATAGCCAGGGAACTCAAAAGCGTCACAGGTGAAGATTTGGCGAGTCCGGAGGGCATGATGGCTTATGGCATCGATCCCAAAGGCTCGGGAGCTCTGTGGGCGGATGATTTCGATCATGAACCATACGTGCTTGTACCCATCTTGGATCAGAAAAAATTCATAGAGAGGCTTTCTCGCCAGTTGAAGGACAAGGGAGAAGACAAGGGACTGTCGAAACCCAAGGTTCGCGCTGGTGTGAAGATTTATAATAAGGATGGGGAAAGCTTCGGTATCAAGAACGGCTATCTGGTGTTGGAGCCGAACGGGGCTGGCCATAATGGTATAAAGGCATTTTTTTCACGTGGAAAGAAGCTCGGCAGGGATAGGTCTTTTGTCTCTGTGATCAGTGGAGCACCCGGTGATCGGGATGGCCTTGTCTATTTTTCCATGGGGTACATCAGAAAGGCGTGGAGACTGCATCAGAAGGACTTCCAGAAAAGTATGCGTTTATTGCTGAAAAAATCAAAAAACTCCCCGTCCAGGAAAATGTTTTCCAAGGAGCTGTCCGGCGCTCAAAAAACTCAAAAGAGTTTCGACAGAGTGCTGCAGGATTTCCGTGGCATTGGTGCCTGGTGGAAGGTAAGCCGGGCCGAGCTGTCTTTCGGCGTTCTTTTTACGACAACACCAAGGGGACAAAAAAACATGGCCAGGATTTTTCCTGTTCCTGCGTCCAAACCCGGACAGCATCAGTCTGTGATAAAGGTATCCTTGATGGGAGGATGGGTATCTGTTCGTCCAGGAGCTCTCCTGGATTGGGTCGGCAATTTTCCAACGGCTCCATGGATAACCTTTCATGAGGAAATGGAGAGATCGGCCAGGGAGTTGAAAGAGGACGCTGCGGTTGATCTCTTTGGCGATATCATAGACAACTTGAGGAGTCCCGTGAGTGGATATTTATTGGTGCCAAGTCTCGATGGATTGGATACAAGGGCAACTTTGGGTGCTCAGATATTCTCGCTGATCAGAACCCTTGCTGTATCGGATGTTGTTGATGCAGAAAAGGCAAAAGCACTGTTGAGTCACTTTGATGAGCTTGCACAAAAAGATGGTGTAAATTTGAAACATTTAAATGTTCAGGGTGTTTCGGTCCGAGAGCTTGTGGAGACGGACAAGACAGTCGTGAGTTGGGCGCAATCCGGAAAGCAGATCATGATCGGTTTTGGACAAGATCCCTTTGGGCCTTTTCTGAAAGCCCCTTCGAGCAAAGTCTCAGACAGCGCAGACATGATCGGTGAGTTTAGAATGGACTTTCCAGCGTTTTCGGAACTCATGTCCTCTGCTGTCTCAAAGGGCATTGGAGGTAACGAGGGGATGCGTTTCCGCATGATGTGGCCCATCGTCAAACAGGTCTTAGGTCGCTTTGGCGCATTGGATTTCAAAGGTTTTTTGAGAAAACATGCGGTGGAGATAAGCGCCAGGCTGTATATGCACTGATTCTTCCGCACTGGATCCGGATGAATGGGGGAAGCTCTTCGATACCGGTTTTAATTTTAGTTCGACGGATTTATCCGTACTATCTGTGATAGAAGCTGATAAAAGTCCACTGATGCTTATCACGGAGGGTGATATCATGCCGGAACAAGAGGAAATTGGTACTTATGCGCAAGGTCCATCAGCGGGAGGTCAGGATTTATACGATGATATGCCCATGAGTTACAACCTCCCTGCTGGGGAGATGATGGGCGAAAGCATCAGCGCCTATTTCGGGAATTTTTTCAAATATTCACTCCTTGCGGCTCTGGCAGTCCTGCCCCTTGCCGTCTGGGGCTTTTTCTTGTTTCGAAATGTGGACATGTACGACATATCGGGCTTCAAAAGCCTGGGTTACCAGATTACTGCGATTGGGATACTCTCTTCCTTTCTCCAGAGTATTGCGGTTGGAGCCATCATTTACGGGGTGTTCAAGAAGAAATCTTCACAATCGGCCTCATTTTTTCAGTGCCTTGGTGTTGCTCTTTCCAAGCTGCACAGGCTAATTGGTGTGACGATCGTGATTTTGATCGCTTCGGTGCTAATCTATCTGCCTTTTTTATTAGGCGCCTTTATTCCAATCCTTGGCATACTCATCATAATAGGCGGATTGATTCCCATCTTGATGTTCTTGACGGCAAGCTACCTGGCTCCAGCGGTCGTGGTGGTGGAATCCAAGGGGATATTCGAGTCTTTGAAGCGTTCTTTTGATTTGACGAGGGGGAACAGGTCGAAGATCTTTGCAATTCTCTTGGTCTTTGGTGTCGTGAACAAGGTCATAGATTATGTTATCAGTACCGTCCTGGGAGGAGGAGCTTCCCCAACAATGGAGAGCATTCTGGACCAGGCCGAAATGAGCATGTGGGTCAATCTTGTCATCACCGTTTTTTTCGCCGCTCTGGGAGCAGTAGCTGTTGCATTGGTGTATCATCGAATAAGGTCGAAGCTGGAGGGTTTGAACGACCTGGAGCTTGCTGCTTTGTTCGACTGATACACCAGACAGACAGGCCATGGTTTTCACAGGGTGCTTTTGCAGAGGTTGACTTGATTTGATGTTCGATAAGTACATCTCCTGGACGATCTTCGTTCTTTTGAGTGTCTGGTGTAGTGCTGCCCATGCTTTTGACCCGGAGATTGTCAGACAACAGGCTAAAGAAATTCTCAAAGATCCCTCTTATCAAAAAAAGCTTCTTTTATCCCCTGAGCATGAGCTCAAACCACAAGAGCATACCGATGGTTGTGGTGGTGGAAAACTCGTGAAAAAAAAGAAACCTGGCACGCGAGGAATATCCTTCTTCATGTTACTGGGGTGGCTTGGTGCCGGCCTGGCTTTTTTATTGGTGGCTACATGGCTGGCTGCTTACATACACAGGAACAATCTCGTCAAGCGCATGGAGCATGAGACAGAAAACAAAGAGGAGCTTTCTGCTGAAATAATGGAGCTTGCACAAGCCCAGCACCTGGCGTCCCTCGAAAGGTTCGTAGAGGCAATACATCGTGTTTTCCAGATTACCGTCTTACGGATGGCGGAAAAAAGGGACCGCACCATATACACCTGGATGACCAGCCGAGAGTTGGAAATGGTATTGCCCGTAGGCAAAGAGGAACGGAAGGTGTTTTCCGACCTGGTTAATACGGTGGAGACGGGTCTGTTTGCTGGTAAAGAGTTGGACAAGTCGGACTACGACAGATGCTTGCGCCATTACCAGAAGCTGGTGGGTGAGTCTTGAGCCCCTTTTCCCAAAAGACGGTAGCAGGCATGCTTCTGATCGGTTTGTCTACGTTCATTTTGGGCTTGTTGCTGGCAGGATTCGGGCAGGAGCTTTTTGGCAGGACTTCTGCCGGCGCCAATACCTTCAGTCGTTCTCTGGTCGGACATAAGGCCTTTGTGGATCTTGTGAAACGCTCCGGATTGGCCGTGGTTGTTAGCAAAAACGCAGAATCGAGCAGGGCAAACAGGCTTTTTCGCGTCATGTTGCTCGAGCCCGTCGATATTCTGAAAAGTAATTATATCGCTGAATCAGAAGAGGCCTTGCCTGACAAAAACCGGCAGGACGAATTTTCTCAAAGGATCGACCCGGCATTGAAATCAGGCGCAAGGGTGGTACTCGCCTTGCCCAAGAGGTGGGCAAGGGTTTCCGAAATAGCCACGGGGTGGATCGGTTCAGAAAAGAGCATGAAGATTGAAGTGGTTCAGCGCATGTTGTCGGACGCATTGTTATCTGTGGGATGCATGACTGAGCAACCAAGATCTGAACTTGTCAGGCGTGTGAAAAATCCGGGGGAGTTTTCCGCGGCTGCCCTGGGCTTGGGATCTGTACATGTAGACGTGGATGGCCCCATGCAGCTTTTGGCGAACCTGCCTGAATCAACGCCCCTGGTTTTTTCTGATCAAGGAGTCGTGCTTGCAAGCATGAACTGTGGTCTGATCCTGGTGAGTGATCCGGATTTGTTCAACAATAGATCCCTGGCAAGGGCGGACAACCCGGTGGTCATGTTGGCGCTGCTGGAGGATTATCTCAACGCAAGGGGCATCGTGGTGGATGAGACTTTTCACGGGTTCAAAGCTAAAAAAAGTATTTTGGCATATGCCTTGACCTTTCCTCTGGTGCTGGTGTCCATCCATTTCTTGCTGGCCATGTTCCTGGCGTTCTGGGCCATGAGCGGATATTTCGGAAAACCCCTTGCAACACCATCAGCCATCAGTCCAGGCAAGAGTCTTTTGATAGACAACACTGCCAGGTTGCTATTGGACGGAGGAGACAGAATTGATACTCTGAAAAGATACTCGTCCATGGTGATGACAAAGGTTGCAAGGGGCTTTGGAACGAGTCCAGGGGTAGAAGCCCTGCAGGAATTGAGCAAGAGCAGAGGTGTTCAGATTGATCTGGAGAAACTCTTGATCAGGTGCAGATCTGCACACCTCACACAAGCCGAGGCAGTCCGTTTGGCAAGGAAGTTTTATCTCTGGGCAAGAGCGGTACAGGGTTACAAGGGTGCCGGGCTTGCAAGGCGTGGAACAAGGAGAGGAGCTGCTCATGGAGCAACTGATACAACAGGTCGAGATGATAAAAGCACAAAGCCAGCGAGTGGTTATGGGGGCAGAGGGGGTGAGCGACCTCCTGATGGTGGCTCTTCTGTGTGAGGGACACGTTATTTTAGAGGGTGTGCCAGGAACGGGAAAGACGCTGCTTGCAAAAACCTTTGCCATGTCCACCGGCCTGGAGTTCAGGCGAATTCAGTTCACTCCCGACATCATGCCAGCCGATATACTGGGAACGAATATATTCAATTTTCAGTCAAACGAGTTCGTCTTGCGCAAAGGACCGGCCTTTACCGAATTTCTGTTGGCCGACGAGATCAACCGAACTCCTCCCAAGACCCAGGCTGCCCTGCTCGAGTCAATGCAGGAGCGATGCATAACCATAGACGGAAAGACCTATCCCCTTTCGCCGCTGTTTCTGGTGGTGGCGACACAGAACCCCATTGAGCAGGAAGGGACTTATCCACTACCGGAAGCGCAACTGGACAGGTTCATGTTCAAATTGAAAGTCGGTTTTCCCTCAGAGGATCAGGAGCGGCATATGGTTCGATTGCATGGGCACACAAGCGCCATGCCGAGCCTGGACCAGTTGGGCATAAAGCCTGTGGTCTCGAGACAGGATGTGCTTTCCATGAGAGAGGTGGTAGCTGACTTGCATCTCAGTGATGAGATAGTCGCCTATATCGTATCACTGGTGCGTGCTACCCGGGCCCAGCCCAACCTTGCTCACGGAGCTTCACCCAGGGCTGCAAACATGTTGGCGACAGCCTCCAGAGCGCTTGCAGCCTTGAGGGGACGTGATTATGTGATCCCCGATGATATAAAGGAGCTGTTTCTACCCGCTCTCAGGCACAGGGTCATACTGACCCCGGCAGCCTATATAGAGGGTAGCTCTCCCGATGATATTCTCAGACAGGTCTTGCAGTTGGTACCTGCTCCAAGATAAAGGTTGGCCAAGCCATGAGACCCACCAGGTTAGCGGTAATTCTCTTTGCCTCAGGAGGCGCATTGGCTGTGGGCGCTGCTGCGGTCAACGTTCAGATCTGGTTGTGGTGGTTGGCGTTTTTGACTGTTTTTGTGGTTTTGCTTTTTGCTGACGCGGTGTTTTCGCCACGCTTGTCATCCCTAGCGGTACGACTGGAGCTTCCCAAGAGATTGCAGGTCATGCATGAACACGAGGTGCGCCTGGTGGTGGAAAGAACGGGCCCCTTGAGGTTTTCTCTGAGAATTGCAGTGGATGTCTCTGCAGACCTGGAGCAGGTCCCTGCTATGGGTCCGGTTCCTATGGCAAGGGGTGAAAACAGCTTGAAGTTCGTCTTGAAACCACTCAGGCGTGGAACGGTCGAAGTGGAAGCGGTCTGGTTCGGCGCCAAGGGGCCCTTGGGACTGGTGAACATCAAGCGCAGGATTTTGTTGGGAATAACGAGACAGGTGGATCCTCATCTCAGCGCCATAAGCCGTGACGCTGCGAGGCTGGTCAGCAGCAGGAGCCTGCAGTCGGGCACACGCATAGAGCGCTACAGGGGAGACGGCACGGAGTTCGACCAACTTCGTGAGTATGTTCCCGGCTTCGATATTCGAACCATGGACTGGAAGGCATCTGCCCGCAATGCAAAGCTGTTGTGCAGGGAATACAGGGCAGAGGGGGACAGGGAGGTAATCCTGGCGGTTGATTCGGGGCGATTGATGTCGGAACCCATCGACGACTCGCCAAAGCTCGACCATGCCATCCACTCTGCCCTGGTCCTGGCTTATATTTCCCTGCGGGTTGGAGACCGGGTGGGTTTTGCTTCTTTTGACCAAAGACTGAATCAGTATGTCGTCCCGGTCAGGGGACAGGACGCCTTTGGTGCCATAAGCCGGGTGGCCGCACGCACCGACTATTCCGCCAATGAAACAAATTTTACCTTGAGCCTGATGGAGTTGGCCAGGCGACATATGCGTAGAGCACTGGTGGTCGTTCTGACGGATTTTGTAGACACCATCGCGGCTGAACTCATGTTGGAGAACCTTCAGCGTCTTGCTGCCAGGCACTTGGTTTTGTTTGTGGCTTTCAGGGATCCAACCCTCGGTGAAGTGGCAAACCGTTTGCCTGAACACATGCTGGATCTGCACAGGTCTGTGGTGGCACAGGGACTGATACAGGACCGGCAGGTGGTAATAGAAAAACTCAGACGCATGGGGATCATGTGTGTGGACGCTACTCCCAAGACGGTCAGCGCCAGCCTCATAGACAAGTACCTTTCGGCAAAAAGACGGGAGGCATTTTAATGAGTGACTTGCGCCAGGGAGTGCGCGAGCTAAGCTTGCGCTCTGCGGACTTCAGAAGGGAGAGGCAGAACCAGTGGAATCGCCTGGAGCTGATCGTGGAACAGGTGGAGAAAAGGGGCTTTCGTTCCCTTGATACGGATGAAATTCATCAGCTGCCTGCCTTGTACAGGGCCGCTGTGTCTTCTCTTTCAGTAGCAAGATCCATCTCTCTGGACAAGAATCTCCTGGAGTACCTGGAGTCATTGACGGCGAGAGCCTATTTTTGTGTTTATGGGGTCAAGCCCAGGCCTGCGAGCGTCGTAAAAAACTTTCTTATGGACTCCTTTCCCCGGGTGGTCACAAAACTTCGCTGGAGTATTCTTTCTGCCGTGGTCATCACTGTGATCGGTGTGCTTGTGGGCCTTGCGCTGGAAGATTCGGAAGCATACTATGCGGTGGTTCCAGAGCAATTGGCCCAGGGGCGTGGACCCACCTCCACCACCGAGGAGTTGCGAAAGATTTTATATTCCGATGAAGAACACGAAGGAGACGAGCTTTCTTTCTTTACAGCTTATCTTTTTACCCACAACACCAGGGTAGGACTATTGTCATTTGCGCTGGGCTTTGCCCTTGGTCTCCCGGTGATACTTCTTCTGTTTTACAACGGCTTGATGCTTGGAGTGATGGGGGGTCTTTACATGTCCCGTGGCCTTGGCCTGGATTTCTGGGCGTGGGTCCTGCCCCACGGGATAACCGAGATCCTGGCAGTTTGCCTGTGTGGTGGAGCCGGGCTTGCGCTGGCTGCGGCGCTGGTCAGGCCTGGCCGACACGGGCGTATGGCGGGACTGTCGGAGGCGGGGAGAACAGGTGCCTTGGTGGTATTGGGCGCTGTGATCATGCTGCTGTTGGCCGGCGTCATAGAGGGGGTCTTCAGGCAGATCGTTACCGATGTGCCCACCAGGCTTGTCATGGCTCTGGCCAGTGCGGTTTTTTGGGCGGGTTATTTTTTCATCGGCCCCAAGTCTCTGTCTTCCGGCAACAAGGGGCCGTACACGAAGGGGCCAAACACATGACTCACGTCTTGGGTTTGCAGGCAAAAAACGATTCCTCCAGTCGCAACCTGCTGACTCCCGAGGGCGTGGAACTCTGCGTACCCCTGGCACCTCTTGGGGGGCGAGTTGCAGCCTTGATGCTGGATTTTGGATTCATGCTCTTGGCTACCATATTGATGGTACTCGTGCTGCTTGCGCTTGCCTCCCTGGCCGGTATGGGCTTCGGGACCATGATCGTCGGTTTGCTAGTGTCGTTTGTAATATGGAACGGATATTTTTTGTATTTCGAGCTACGCTGGCGAGGGTCCACCCCTGGAAAACGCAGCATGGATCTCGTTGTGGTCAGTCGCGATGGTGGGCCTCTGAGCACAGGCGCGGTCATGGCGCGCAATCTCATGCGGGAGCTGGAGTTGTATTTGCCTCTCCGTCTACTGCTGGCGCCTTCCATCGTCTATGGAGATGCTCCCGGATTCGTCTTGCTCCTGGCTTCGGGGTGGGTTTTTGTCTTCATGTTCATGCCCCTGCTGAACAAGGATCGCGCAAGAGTCGGCGATCTG
>JALVPF010000286.1 GCA_027031935.1 Myxococcales bacterium
AAGCCCCTGCCGCCACGCGAGCCGAACAAACCTCCGTCCTGAAACTGCATCTGCGCCAACCTGGATGTAGAGACACTATCAGGGCTGTCTCCGAAAACACCGTCAAAAAGCAATATGCTGTAAAGATTTATGGCGTAGTCATTATATGCCCACGCCTGGCCCGGTGCCTCGCCCCTCGTGTAACCGCTGGTCATGTCCGCCAGGTGTCGCCAAGTCATGGTGCGATCTTTCTCAATCAGGTCCTGGCCAAGATGGGATTGGACCACAGGCCTTACAAGGTCATCCACTGACTGAATCCGCCCCTCCTCTATGGCAAAAAACAGCATGGTAGTCATGACGGGTTTCATGGCTGAAGCCCAATCCCCCCTCCCTGAATAGTTACCCCATTTTTTCACGAGGTAACCATTTCTAACTATCACCCCATCTCCCCCGAGTTGCGCGGCGATGGAGTCTATGGTCCCTTGGTCTAGACCAACCTGGGCTGCAGTGCGCTCCTCCCATGAAGCATTGGGAAAAACCGTATCTGCAAAGCTCACACCAGACACAAAGCAGGAAAAAATGAGCGCCACCAGACAAAGACGGCCACCGTTTGTTCTTCTTCGTTTCCAGAGCATATATTTCTCCGATCATCCTGGATTCAAATTTAAAAACAGCCAAGCTTCCTCACCGAGAATAAAAAAACAACATGCTTTTTTCATCGAATACATAGTAATATAGAAAAAGTGCAACAGAACGTACAATGAAATAAGTGGAATCAGGGTCTTGAAACGCCCCTTGGGAGGTATTCCATGAACCGAAGCATATATTCAGGTATGAGCAAAAATAGACTTTTTCTAGGATCCCTTTTCTCATTTTTCCTGCTCTTGTCTGTACTTTCATGCTCCAGTGATGTGGCAGGGCCTGATCGCCCGCCTGTTGCCAAAGCTGGCTCGGACATCAATGCTCCCATTGGAACAAGCATCACCCTCGACGGATCCGGGTCCTTCGACCCGGATAATGACAAGATAGACTCATACGCCTGGACGCTGAACTCGGCACCGGAAGGTGTGACCAGTGATATCCTCGTCTCTGACAATACTGCCACGGCAAGCATGACCCCTGTCATCCCAGGCACCTATGTCGTAAGTTTGGTGGTTTCTGCGGGTGGACTGGAATCAAGACCAGATGTGGTTCGAATCCTGGCAAGGGGTTGTCTCGACGATGAAGATTGTAACGATGGAGATGTGTGCAATGGAGACGAGACCTGTTCCGATGGATACTGCAAGGAGGGCACAGCCCTTGACTGTGACGATGCCCATGAGTGCACCATCGATTCCTGCGATGCCGAGTCCGGCTGTGTCCACCAGAACGTAGAGGATGGCACCACCTGCGGCGATGATTTCTGTTCTGGTGACAAGGTCATGGAACACAAATGCCTCGGAGGATCATGCACCGACACCGCCGTCAAACAGGAATGTGATGACGGCAACCCTTGTACAGACGACACATGTGATTCCCAAAGCATACAATGCACTCACACAAACAACACGGCCTCGTGCGATGACACTGATCCATGCTCAGACCTGGATCAGTGCATAGACGGCACGTGTACTGCAGGCGTGGTGAACAAGGACACAGACGAAGACGGGTTTATAGATGCTGCATGTGATGGCGGTGATGACTGTAACGACGATGATAATGGAATCAATCCTGGGAGTTACGAAGGCCCACAGGGCGAAGATATTTGTGGCGACGGCATAGACAACGACTGCGATGAATTGACGGACTCGGATGATCCTGGATGTGGCCACTGTGACCAGGATTCTGATTGTGATGACAGAAATGTGTGCAACGGCACAGAGACTTGTAGTGAGCATTCATGTATTGGCGACAGTCCATTGAATTGCGATGATAGCAATGAATGCACGCAGGATCCGTGTGACCCAATTTCGGGTTGCTCAACACATCCACCTATCAACGACGGGACCGAATGTGGAACGAGCACTTGCACTGGACCAAATGCAACAATATTGACAAAACATGTTTGTGTCTCTGGGCAATGCACAGAAACGGTTGAGGAATGCGACCAAGGGGATGAATGTACCAATTATTTTTGTGACCCCGGCAGTGGATGCTCATCTACCCCCAACACTGGCAATATTTGTGGATCCATCGAGTGCCAGGGCCTTCAGTTGGTCTCACACTCTTGTGAAAACGGTGCTTGCACCAACACAAACCTCATAGAGGACTGCGATGATTCACAACTTTGCACAGAAGACTCCTGTGACGATACAGATGGATGTTCTCACCTGTTCGCAGCACCCGGGACAACTTGTGAGGAAGATGGCACTGGATGCACTTCGGACGTATGTGACGACGCGGGAAACTGCATCCACCAGGAAGATGACGCCAATTGCGGCAACACCGAACTCTGCAGACCGACCTGTTTTTCTGGTTCACCTAACGGTTGCGGTGTTCCACCTGGTTCCCTGGTTGTCAGCTGTGACCCAGTCCAGGTAGATCTATCCACACAGGACAACACATCTTGCACTCTGACTCTGGCAGATGGCGGAACTATCACGAACCAGCTTCCATGTCTGGATTGCAGGGCCGAACTCAAAGTCGTGACTCTGGACTATGCTGATTTTACGGATGATGACAATATCAATTCCTGCTCCATGGATGGGTGGGACCTTAGAACAGGGAATCATTGTTACAACAACGCTGATCAGTGTCCGATGAGTGGAAACATAAATGGCGCCTGTTGCCCGAATTCCAACTGTACAATTTCAGGGGGACCGAATGATGGCAAACATGCCTTTGTAGTCAACCGTGCTGACTGCTCCATAAATAGCAGAAAATGGCACATCAGAAAGGCTTTTAACACAAGCGGTCTTACAGATATGGAGCTTTGCTTTGACTATGCATCCAGGGACGCAACGGGCAACGAGGTTGTACAGATTTCGGTAAACGACGACAACGTAAATTTCAACGACAATATTTTCTGCGACGTTGGAGGACCTCGTGAACAGGTCAATGACGTGTGGTACAGGCAATGTGTGGCTTTACCTGAGTGGGCTGACGACAACCCATCGGTGAAGATCCATATTTTCGTCAACTCCAATGACGATGACGACATCCTGTATCTCGACAATATAAACCTCCGTGGTCTTTCCGTTCATTGTCCTGCTACAAGGACTGTTGTTTTCGAAGAGAATTTCTCCGGCTGTGATGATCCCATGGTCGACTGGAACGGATGGACAGTTGAAGACTACATAGACCATCTAGCGTGCGATACCGATGACTGGGACTGTTTTGACAACTCGAAGCGAGTCATCGCTGAAACTGCGGCAGCAAGTTTCAGTCGAACACTCGATCTTACCAACTATCATGATGTGATGCTCTGCTTCCATTACGGCGAAGATGGTGCGTCTATTGCTGAAACTCTACTTGTGGAGTACGACCTGGGTTATGGCGATGGATGGAAGACCATCTGGTTTCAGAACGGAAATGCCGGAGTCAACAAGACCTGCGGTGAAAGCGGTGAAAGAGGTGAAATCTGTGTAAACCTCTCAGAGCTGAACCCTTCTTTCAACAGGGACCCCCATGTTGGCTTGCGTTTTTCCATGACATCCGGAACCAAAAAAATAGAGTTGGACGAAATAACAGTCAGGGCATCTCAATACTGTGATGGACAAGGCGTGATATCTTTTACCAACCATGCCAGTGTGCTTCCAGATGGTCAGTACGAGTACTATGCACAGGATGAATACCCTTTCATGCAGGCGTCAGCAGACTTCTTCTGTTCGTGGGATACCCCACCCGAAGGACAAGAAGTGCAGGATGACACCAGCGTGGATTATCTCTTCCCCATGCCCTAGGTGGTAGTTGAATCTTTTCCTGGCAGGACGATCAAATTTGACCTGTCCTGTTCGAACTGAAGACCCGAGTTATCTGCGCCCATCTCCTCGATACACACGATGGAATAAATTGAAAGGTGAATACTCTCCACCCCTTCAAAATGCTTCTTCAGGTTTTCCTGAGAGGGATCAACCACGATATTGTTCTCATCGAAGATGAACTCCGAGACCCTGATAAAGGTGGGCCCCAGGTTGGAATCCTGTATGGACTCTGCCCTCAAGGTCACGATCTTGTCTTCAACGGGATCTTTATAAATCACACGAAAAAAATTCTTGGCCTTTTTCTTTTTCCTTGCCACTAGAACCGATCCTCCAGAGCCTGTTTACCGACTGCGGCTGCAAAACCCAAAAATCCTATACACATGATTTCGTTCTTAGTCAAACGAGGAAAAAATTTACGCAGACCTCAGGCAGAATTCGTAATTTTGAAATTGTGAAGAACTATGGGTAGTACCGAACTATAGCTGGTGAAGTCCTTGTCCATCGTAAATATTGGCATTTGCCGCCTTGCAGAGACTGCGCAGATAAGAAAATCGGTATTTGATCCCTGTATACCCTTGGACCTTGCAGTATTGAAAAACTCCGCTGCCAACTCGTAATCCCCTTTGATGATTTCAATGTCATCAAATGGTTCAAGTTTATCTCTAAGCAGGGCAAACTGCTTTTTGCTTCTTACCCCGCTGAGCAGCTCCTGTCGAATGGGACCTATCAAGCCTGCACGCATTCCATCTATGAGGTCTTTCAGTTCTGAGACATAAATATCATCCTCAAATTTTTGCCGTCTCAAAGCAAGGGACCAGATACAGGTGTCGACCAATATCTTCATTTAAAAGCTCTCTGCTTTTTGTAATCGTATTCCGGCTCGAAGTCTATCTTACCA
>JALVPF010000287.1:0-761 GCA_027031935.1 Myxococcales bacterium
ACGCTACGACAGGCAAGAGCAGGAATCGAGGGATCTGTGGTTGGTATCGGCAGATGGACTACAGCCTCCAGTACTGCTCGCAGGGCCATCTACAGCAGGCGGCTCACCTAAAAACGGCCCTGGCTCTTTCAGTGCTGATGGCGGCAGTGTGCTTTTTTTGTCCGACAGGTTGGGCATGGAGATACTCTCCCCCTTCATGATGATGTTCTCCGTCACCAATCTCTATCGGATGGATCTGAACAGCAGGGAAATACAGCCGGTCACACCTCCCATGGCAGCGGTCCTTGCGGGCCGTCCAGAGGTATCTTACGACGGGCACCTGGTGGCATCCACAGGCTTCGTCCTGTCGGAAAGCTACCGTATCCTGGACATCCTGCTTACAGACCTGGAGCAGGGCACCATGCTTCAGGTGGGTCCTGACGGAGGACCTTATTGTCTTCCACCAAGCGGCACCTGCGACCTGAACAGCAGTGTTGGATGTTGCATTGACGAAAACAAGTGCTGCTCCGCGGATACACCTGAATACTGCATGAGCTGGGAAAATCTCCCAGTGTTTTCTCCGGACAGTCAATCGCTGCTGGGAAACTCTCTGCCCTTGTTCTACGTTTGCTTTCCACGAGTTCCAGGCAAGGATCCCCAATGGACCTTGTACGGCTTCGATGTCAATGTTTTCGAGGCAGCCAAAGATTCCGGGGGAGAAAACGCGTGGATGTCTTCAAAGCTAGCTCCGGGGCAACTCAACGACGACGAGGATATGGGAC
>JALVPF010000287.1:771-4766 GCA_027031935.1 Myxococcales bacterium
TTATTTGGCTGGACCCAAGCAGCCCGTCGATCTAGCATGTCGTCTTGCTGTTGTATTGCAACTGTGGTTTTTTTGGACATGCAAGAGCCTCAGGAGGAAGACCTCGATGGAACATGACAAGAGCAAAGAACCCAGGCTGAATGTGGTGGTAAACGGAAAGCCCCATGCCATAGAGCCTGGCACCAGTCTGCTCGCCTTGCTCGACAGCATGGGCATTCCATCGGAGGGCACTGCCGTGGAGTTGTCCGGCGAGATCGTTGCCAGGGACAAATACTCGCAGATAATACTGGCTGACGGGCAACACATGGAGATAGTGAGAATGGTGGGAGGTGGATGACATGGCCCAAGAGCAAAACGACGTGCTGACAATAGCGGGTGTGCAGTTTTCTTCCAGGCTCTTTGTAGGCACCGGAAAATTCGCATCCCCTGAGATAATGGCCCAGGCTCTTGAAGCGTCCGGAACGGCACTTGTGACAGCAGCCCTGAGGCGAGTGGATATATCGGACCCTTCGGATTCACTCCTTTCGGCCATAGACACCGAGCGATATCGCCTGATGCCGAACACCTCCGGGGCGAGAGATGCTGCAGAAGCCGTGCGTCTCGCGAAGCTTGCAAAAGCAGCCACAGGAAACAACTGGATAAAGCTGGAGGTCACTCCCGAGCCTAACCACCTCCTGCCGGATCCTGTAGAGACTCTCGAAGCTGCGCGAATCCTGGTCAAGGAGGGTTTCGTGGTCTTACCCTATATCAACGCAGACCCGGTCCTGGCTCGCCACCTGGAGGATGTCGGCTGCGCCACCGTAATGCCCTTGGCCGCGCCCATAGGCACAGGACGGGGACTGAAGACCAGAGATCAACTCGGTATTATTATCGAGCAGGCAAATATACCGGTAGTGGTGGACGCCGGGATCGGCCTGCCATCTCACGCATCCGAGGCCATGGAGTTGGGTGCAGACGCGGTCCTGGTCAATACCGCCATAGCCATAGCGGAAGATCCCCTTGCCATGGCCAAGGCATTCAAACTTGGCGTGCGCGCAGGACGCATGGCATACCTGGCAGGACCAGCGGGAGAATCTCATCGAGCCAGTGCCTCGTCTCCCTTGACGGGCTTTCTGGAGGAGACGGCTTGAGCACGTTTTCAGATCATGTATCTGCAGACCTGCCTCGACAGATGGCGGAAAAAATGGCGAGCGTGGACGAGGGAGCCGTGCTGAGGGTTCTTGCTTCGTCAAGAATAAAACCGGAAGACGCTCCTGTCCTATTTTCACCTCCTGCGAGAAAATACCTGGAGCAGCTCGCGCAAAAATCCAGGAGATTGACCCTGGAGAGATTTGGGCGGGCGGTGACCCTATACGCACCCATATACCTGTCCTCTGCCTGTACCAACCAGTGTTCATACTGCGGCTTTGCTGCACACAGGGATATAGAACGCATCAAGCTCAGCCCTGAACAGGCCATGCAACAGGCAGAGATTCTCTTCGAACAGGGTCTGCGCCATTGGCTTTTGCTGACAGGTGAGGCTCCCTCCGTCTATGGCATGGACGACATCTGCAAAGTCGCCCGGCTCTTGCGCCCCAAGGCTGCCAGCCTGTCCGTGGAGATATTCCCCACCGACCTTGCGGGTTACAAAAACTTGGCCCGCGCCGGAGTGGACGGCCTGGTCATCTACCAGGAGACATACGACCGGGACCTTTACGCCAGGATTCACGAAGCAGGCCCCAAAAGGAACTTCGATTTTCGCATGAGTGCCATCGAGCATGGCGGACAGGCGGGCTTCAGGACTCTGGGCATAGGTGCGCTGCTGGGCCTGGCACACGCACCCGTAGAAGCCTGTATGATGGCGGCTCACGGGGCGTATTTGCAAAAGCGATTTCCACAAGCGCGCCTTGCCATAAGCTTTCCGCGACTTCGCCCCGTGCCGGGAGGAACTCCTGTTCTTCATCCGGTCAGCGACGCAGACCTGACTCAGCTTATCGTCGGCATGAGGCTCATGTTCCCGGACGCAGAACTCGTCATGTCCACACGTGAGCCTGCACCCTTGAGAGACAGGCTCATACCCCTGGGCATAACCCGCATGAGCGCAGGGTCTCGTACGACGCCTGGGGGTTACGGCCACGCGGACGACGCCGAAAAAGGACAGTTTGTAACAGAAGACCAGAGGAGCGTCTTCGAGGTGGCCTCTGCCATCCGCGCCGCAGGTTACGATGTGGTCTACAAGGATTTCGACCCAGCGCTCGTCGTGGATTCGGACATGTTATGAACGAACATCGAATGAAGAGAAAAAAGCTCTTTGAGCAGGTAGACCTCTACCCGGTCACAGGCCGTGAGCATTCGGTGGGCAGAAGCACCGAGCACATCGTCGAAGCCATACTGAAAGCCGGTTGCAGGATCTTTCAGCTCAGGGAAAAGAACCTCTCCAAGCGGGAATACCATCTGCTCGCAAAAAAAATCCGCGCCATGACGCCCGATGATGTTCTCATGTTCTGCAACGACCACATAGACGTAGCCCTTGCAGTGGGCGCTGACGGAGTTCACCTGGGACAAGACGATCTTCCCATAGAGGCAGCCAGAGCCCTTGCACCGGATCTTCTGATAGGTGCATCCAGTCACAACGTGGCTGAGGCCCTTTCAGCTCAAAAGGCCGGGGCTGACTACGTAAACATCGGCCCCATCTTCTCCACGAAGACCAAAGTCGGGGCGAGCGAGTTCCTGGGCCCCCGAGCCATAGAAGAGATATCCTCGAACATCGCAATCCCATTTACCGTCATGGGGGGCATCAAGAAAGAAAACATCGCACAGGTCCTCTCTGCAGGGGCAAGACGCGTTGCCGTGGTGACCGCAGTGACAGCAGCAGGCGATCCCCGCAGGGCAGCACAAGAACTCAGGGCGACAATCCTGGGTTTTCATCAGGCCGATGGATGAAAACAGGGTATCCTGGCTGGCCGGCAATCATCTGCCTGCGCAGGGCATGGACAAGGCAGGGAAATCATGAAGCTCGAAATGGGGATGGAATTGGCGTGCAAACACACTAGTGGATCTTCTTCATCAATTCGGCTACGGCATCCTTGTGCACCATGAAGGAAAGCACCTTCAGTTTGATATAGTCGTCCCTTACGAAATAGTAGCCCTTGAACTTTCCGCGCCTGGCAGAGCGACCCGAGTCCTTTATCAGGAACCACTCGTGGCCCGCGTAATTCATCCATCCAACCACGTGCACGCCGTGGTCGTCCGTGGTGGTGCCGTTATAGATACGAAGCTCCCGGGAGAGCTGGTCTATCCTGTTGGCTGGTATGTCGTAGTCCGGCACAAACATTACATCGTGCAGTCCGTCCTTGCCCGGCCCCGAGACATCGATGCCAAGGACAACACTGTAACCAGCCTTTACAGCCCCGGAAAAGGCTTTGTAGAAATCGTCCAGTGGTATGTTGATATAGGACTTGTCATGCCACCAGTTGTCCGGCACCTCGAACTCGCACCTCTTGTAGAAAGGCTTCTTGATGGTGGAGAGGAACTCCACGTACGCGCCCGTATCCAGCTTCAGCACCTCGTGAAGGAAGGTCTTGGGGTCCATCTGCTTTCCCTTCCAGTGGAATGTCCCGGGTGGGACACCCAGGGTTCTGTCCAGTAGCACTTTCAACATGGCCACACCCGAATCGGCATCCCAGAGATCCTTGGCTGCAAGGGACTGCAAGAGGGCCTGGGCCTCACGGAACAACCTCAGGTGATCGTGCCTGCCATCCTTTGCCGTGAGGCCGGGATATGCAGAAAGGGGCCACGCACCATGTCTCTTCATCATGCGCAATACGGCGTTTGCCTCAGAGCCCTCGCCGAAAACCGAGTCTCCCCTCTCGTCGAAATACCTGCGGGCCTTGGCCTGGTACTCGAAATACACGGGTGCGATCTCCGCAAGCTTTATTTTCTGCCCCGTCTGCCTTATCACCTCGGACTCCAGAAAAGACGTGGTGGAAAAAGACCAGCAGGTGCCGGTGTAATAC
>JALVPF010000288.1 GCA_027031935.1 Myxococcales bacterium
GCTCAGACGCGGCCCAAAGGCACGCACCACCAAGTCCCAGGCGCGAATAGATGCAGCAAGGGAGATGATAGAGGATCTGTCCAAGCTCCGTACGCAGAAGGCCACCAGCCCTGCTGACATCGACTTTTCAGCTTCCGGCAGAAAATCGCGACGCCTCCTCGTGGCTGAGCACCTCTCCAAGTCCCTGGGAGGCAGGGCGCTATTTTCGGATCTGAACCTTCTCATGAGACCTGCAACCCGTCTCGGCTTAGTGGGGGAAAACGGTTCGGGCAAAAGCACTCTCCTGAAAATCCTGGCCAAGGAGATCCAGCCGGACGAGGGAAGCATACACCACGTGGAAGGGCTGAGAGTGGCCTATTTTGAACAACACAGACAGAGCTTCGATGAAAACCTGAGCCTGAAAAGAACCCTGGCAGAACAGGGAGACTCGGTGATCTACAGACAGAACTCCATACATGTTGTCACGTGGGCAAAGAGGTTCGGCTTTCGCCCGGAACAGATGGAGACCCCTGTTGGCAGTCTTTCTGGAGGAGAGAGGGCCAGGATCGCCATAGCGAAGCTGATGCTGATTCCGGCAGATCTTCTTCTGCTGGATGAACCCACCAACGACCTCGACATGGAGACCATCGAGGTTCTGGAAGAGAGCCTTTTGGAATTTCCCGGGGCAATTGTACTAGTCACCCATGACCGACTCATGCTGGATCGGGTCTGTTCCGCCTTGCTGGCCCTGGATGGACGAGGCTCGCAGACATTTTTGGCGGACTCGAGCCAATGGGAGCAGATGATCCGAACCAAACCGCAGAAAGAAAAGCAGAAAGAAAAACAGAAAAAATCATCAGCCAAACCAAGAGCAAAGAAAAAGGGCCTGGGCTACCTGGAACAACGCGAGTTCGATGGCCTTGAACAAGCGATCACCACCGCCGAAGAGCGTCTGGAGCTTGCCCAAAAGGCGATGGAGGATCCCGCCATAGCGAGCGATGCACAAAAGTTGATGGAATATCAGCAGGAGCTGTCAGAGGCAGAAGCCGAAGTGGAAAGGCTTTATTCTCGATGGTCCGAGCTGGACGACAAGCGCAAGGGGTAATACCTGGAACATGAAAGGCCGCACCCATGACTGCTGATTCCAGACAAGGCTCCGACGTGATAGTCATCGGTGCTGGCATCTCTGGCCTTTGCGCTGCAGGACTTCTTGCCCGATCGGGACTGTCGGTACATGTGATTGAAGCCCAGCCGAGACCTGGAGGTTATCTGCAAGGATTTTCACGAAAGGGCTTCCAGTTTGATTCAGCCATATTGTGGCTCAATGGAATGGGGCCGGATGGATTCGTGTCCAGAATTTTCAAGCATATAGGAAAACACCAACCGGTCTGCAAACCCTTGAAAAACATCTGGCGTTTCAAGGGTGATTCCTATGAATATCTGCTGACAAACAACCCCGACGAACTACGTGATTCGTTGATCCACGATTTTCCGGCAGAAGAGGCATCCCTGCGATTGATGTTCAAACATGCAAAAGACCTGGGTCGCCGCATGCGCATTCTCAAAACGCGAATGAGAGCCCCCGATACCATGTCCATACCGGAAAAATCCATTTTCGGTTTAAAAATGCTGGCGTGGTACCTGCCCATTCGTTCGATTCTGCGCAAATCCATGGAAAGCGGTCTTGGCCGATACATAAAGGACCCGGGTCTTTTCAAAATATTTTCCTCTGAGGAAAAACTATCCTCACTCATGGTTCCGCTGGCGTGGGCCTATGAGGGAGATTTTTTTGCAGCGCCCCCAGGAGGCAGCCAGGCGTTTATCTCGTGGCTGATGGACACATTGGGCCGGTTGGGGGTCAGGATTGATCTTGGCAAACCGGCCAGGCGTGTGATGGTGGGTTCCAAGGGTCGCGTCCATGGCGTTGAACTCGACGACGGAACAGTTTCGAAGGCTCCATGGGTAATCGCTGCCTGTGACGTAGAAAGTCTGTATGAACGCATGCTGCCGGAGTTCGCTGTGCCACAAAAACTGATTTCAAAACTCCACGCGGCTGAGCTCTATTACTCCAGCTTCACTCTGTTTTGCGGGCTGAATCGCCCCGCACAGGAGCTGGGATTCGGCGAGGAGATCATAAGACTCACGCGTGATGGTATCTCCTGCGACGATCAGAATTCACAAGACGTGACGACTGCTGCGGTCTCCATTTTCGCTCCTTCGGTAAGGGATGCCAGCCTCGTGCCTGAGTCAAAAGGCTCTCTGACCATCCAGTGCCCTGCGAGAATTTCAGACCATGATCACTGGCATACCGGACCAGGGCTTGAGCGGGGTAAGGAATACAACGACCACAAACAGGCCTTGGCACAGCTTCTTCTTCAACGCATTGAACGCCAGATGGGCATGGATCTTCGTAACTCCATCGAGGAGTTGTCCATAGCAACTCCCGTAACCTTCTGGAGATACACCTGGAATCGAGATGGAAGCATCATGGGTGCCAAGCCCACGGATAAAAACATCAAGGCACACTTGGCCCACTATAGAACACCGGTGAAGGGACTGCTGCTGGCAGGGACATGGGCAGAGTATGGAGGAGGACTGCCCATGGCCGTCAAAAGCGCAGCGAACGTAAGCGCCCTGATTCTCAAAAGGCAAAAACCTGAAGCCTTCAAAGGGCTCAAGCGAGTAATGGACGTTCTACCTTAGGATTGTGGTCTTGTGATGCCAAAGCCCAGTGCTCTGGCCATGTTGATGGCAACACCGGGACAATGATTTCTTTTGCTGCACGACTCGCATCTTTCAGAAAAAACTGAATACAGACCTCTGATGAAATGATCCGTGAAATTTTCAATCTGAAGCCTGCCATCTTCAGAAAACACCCCCATGTCCACTGCAGCCGGCTCCTTGTGATTCAAAGCCCATGGCGCAAAGCATATGGGAGCGTTGAGTAATGAAAAATCAAGCTCTTTCAAACATGACAAGGCGTGTACGGGATCCACTCCATGAAGCCCTGCTTCTTCCATGTCCAAAAATCTCTGAAAAGAAACAAACAGAGGCTTGGGATAAGGGGCAAGCTTTCGGGCGTTTGTTTCCAGCCATTTGGCAGAGCCCTTGTTTACAATGATCTCGACACTTGCAGACCGGAATTCCAGCAAGCGATCCAATACTTCAGGGGTACCTGAGGCAAGCCTCAACAGGGAGGCTCCTGCCCAGTCCAATTCCATGGGATCCTTTTTCGGTATTTCGTATGGCTGACAAATGACCTCTCCATGCCAGTTTGACATGGTTTTTACAAAGGATGCGACTTGTTCGCATGTTTCTCCACGAATATAAAGCCTTTTGGCCTTGCTCCAGGGGCCCGTGGGGATTTTGCCCTTTTCGAGATAGAGGGACAAGACTTCATAGACACCTTGTCTATGTTGCAATAGTAACGAGTCCAACTCCTTGCAAAACTGATTCATGAAGCAAAGCTCGCAACGCTCCAGCTGCTTGCAAGGCAGTTCAACTCCGTCGTCAATGAGCATCTGGAACTTGGGACGCCTCCCCCTGACTTCGTCGTGAATCTTGCCAGGGTCCTGTATCAAATCTTCCATGCCCTCGAGCATGGAGGCAGGCAGGCGGTTGGTCCATAGGACTGCTCCATGTGTGCGGGCCAAGTCCACAGCCCGCCGCAAAATCTCTGAGCCTCGATGAGGTGACAAAAACAGGTCTTTTCTGTCTTCCCAGGCCCTGCCAAAAGGAACAAGCCACAGCAAATCGAATTCACGTATGCCCTTTTTGAGATAAAAATCCAAAATCTCGGGGAGAAGCGGGCAGTTCAAGGACGTCAGGACAATGTCAACCGAGAGCACGGCAATTTTGTACCCTATCAAATTATCCAGACCCTTGAGGCTCTGGGCGAAAGCACCTCGTGTTCCCACCAGGCTGTCGTGAAGCTCTGCTGTGTGACCGTGCAAGGAAAAGGTAGCTTCGTCCAATCCTGCTTCGATGGCAGATTTTGCAAAGGAACTATAAGCGAACATCCTTCCATTGCTAACCACCTGTACCCAACGATAGCCCAGCTTCTTGCCCAGGGCTATCATGTCCAGGAAATCAGGATGAATGGTGGGTTCGCCACCGGAAAGAATCAATCGCCGGGCACCTGAGTCAATTCCCTCTGAGATTTGTTTCTCGAGAATATCAGGTGCAACCATCTCTCCGCTTTGCACAATGCTGTCGTGACAAAAAACACACCTGTTGTTGCAGGCATAAGTGAGTCTCACCCAATGTCTCTTCTCATGAGCCGTGATGTTCATGTCTTGAGAAATCCTTGTCACCTCCCTGAGCTTTACAATGACACAATATTCCAAACAGCGCATTCATTCCAGATTCACGTTGACACGCATCTTGGCCAGCCATTACCTTTTCATCCTGGAGGCCAGGTGAAAAATCCCAAATCGCTAATCCTGACTTTGATGAACATCCTGATACCCTTCGCAGCCTTTATGGCTGCGTGGAGACGACACGGCACCTCGGCTCTTTTGTGGCTCGACACCCTGAATGACAACAAGCTCATTCATCGATGCCTGGAGAATAACAGCTGTGCAACTCATGGGGCATATGTCTCCTTTGGCAATATTTTGCAGGGAGCCACATGGCACCAGATGCGCAGCATCATACAGTTCTTGGGTCTAGGCACTGATGGAGCCCAGTGGCTGGCAATCTTCATGGATGCATTGGCCCTGATCCTGGTCTACAAACTGATCGAACGCCTATATGGCCCATGGTCTGCCCTCCTGTCGGAGTTGGTG
>JALVPF010000289.1:0-3178 GCA_027031935.1 Myxococcales bacterium
GAGCCATTGGCTGGACGCTTGCCATGGCTTTTGGAGCAGCCAAAGATCCCAGGATTTATCCTTTGCATGCTCGGCAGGGCCGCGAAGCACCAGGATCGATTCGCCTTTATCACCTACGAAATCCAGTTGAAAGTTGGGTGGTGGAGTCAAGCTGGTGGCATTTTCAATTTCGCGCCAGTCCATGTCCTGGAGTTTGAATGTGCCCGTTTTTTTTGCCTTGCGGACTCCCATCCTTCCGAAAACCAGCAGTTGATGATTTTTTGTGCTCCACAGAGCGCTTCGTCCAGCCATCAAGGGTCCACCATCGTTGGCCGCCCGGCTCCATGTCAGTTCTTTCAGGTCCAGTCTCCACATGTCATTCCTGTGATAAATCGGGGGGCCGGCTACTCCTCCAAAGAGCAACAGTGCTCCATCCTTGTCTGTGGCCATGGATTGCCATGCCCTCGGTGCTGGGCCGCCCTTGATGTACTCCCTGTTCCAGCCATCTTTTTCGGTGTAGAACCATATCTCCTTGTTGAATTCCAGCTTGCCCTCTGCATTGGAACGGTATCCGCCAAAGAGAACCAAACGCCCGGCTGTGGGCTCTATCACCATGGAGGCACCCGAGCGGGGAGATGGACCGTCCTGCCTGGTCAAAAGATGCCAAGCCTGTTTTTCCCCCCTGGTGGAGTAATACCAGAGGTCATTCAAGAACCCGTTTTTGGAACGACCCCCGAACATGTACACCCTGCCGGCAGAAGCATCGTATACCATGGCGGCATCCATGCGTGATGGCGGAACAGTGTCTGTCTGTACTTTTTCCCACGAAAAAAACACAGTCGCCCTTCTTCCCCCTTCACATCCACTCAGCGAAAGCAGCAGGAGAACAGACAGGAGGAGTTTTTTCTGCTTCATCCTTGTCCAAAATCTCCCACCCTTTAGGATCAGATTTCCCAGATCGCTTGTGAGGTCACCAAGATGCAAGGAATCGTCCGCAGTCGTGGATTCACCACGTCGAGGACAGATTCCGAAGCATCGACACAGAGATCGCAAGCGAGGTGGGAAATCTAGGCTTGCCAGGACATTTAGTCGTGTGTTGGATGTCATGTGCATGGATGCTTGATTCCGTAGCCGGTTATGGATTTACGTAAATGAATCGATATGCACTTTCGCCCTTGAAGTTTTTGAAAGTCCCGCCATGCTTGATTCTCAGATCATATTTGCAGGAAAGCTTGTAGTCCATCGGCTTTGTATAGCGTCGGACAATGGCCCGAATGAATGCGTTTAAAGAGGCCGTGGGGTCATAAACGTCCTTCAGCCCTGTCATGATCAGCTTGCCTGTAAGATGATTCGTCCCGTCGCTTGCGGCTATTCTGACTCTCCTGGGAATCTTGTAGCCAAGCCTGGACTTGTTGTCCATGATGAATCCGTCGAATTCAAAGTTGACCTTGCTGGTTGCCAGGACAGTTCCTTCCTTGTCGTAGATCATGACCCAGCCCCTGCGAACACCGGCCCATTGTTTGCTGCTGCGCAGCTCTGCAAGGATGATGGTGTGTTCTGATGTTATGTCCCGGAATCTGAACCAGCGTTTGCCCATCTGGTGTGGACCCAAATCCGTGGCAGAGTGCTCGATGGCCCCCGGTGCGTTTATGGAAACCGTCTTGTCCTTGGCAATGATCTCACCCTTTACCAAAGCCCTTGCGGCTGGAAAGTTTTTGATGAACACGCCCTGGTCGCCAAACTTCAGAACCCCGGAGCCTGGTTGATATGGTTTCACCTGGTTGACGAAGTCGAGATCCATCTTGAGCTCCGAACACTTCACCTGCACATTAAATTTTTTCAAATCTCCTGATACCGAGACCTTTCCAAAGGAAAGGGAAAAGCCATCTCGTGATGAACTCCATTCGTCAGAGTCAAGCTCCTGACTGCATGTGGTCCTTTTGCCGGAAGCATCGATGTACTTTGCTTTCACGCCGCCTTTATGGGTACCTATGCCGATATTTGTAATAAAAAAATCAACCGCCACAAATTCGCCCTTGGGTGTCCATGCGTTGAAATTCCATTCTTCCTTGTACCAGTCCGAATCGCTCAGATGGGGGCGAATATCTGCAAGCTCGACAGGCCTGGGTTTTCCAAACCTGCTTACGTCTCCTGCCGCCGGACAGAGCCTGGGTATGAACATGGCCAGGAAAAACACCAACGCAAATTTCAAGTGGATTTCATTGTAGGTCATGGCAAGTCTCCTTGGTTTTTTGACGTACTGTATGCAGGAGACATTCCAAAATCTGTTTTTTTGTCTTCGGCGGATTGTGAAGCGAGCCAGCGTTCGGCATGTTCGAACATTTCCGGGGTGTCCACGTCCTGCCAAAAAGCATCTCCAATATCCACGACCCGACTTTTGCCTGTCTTTGCCATGGTGCGAACACCGTCTGAAAGAGAGCAGTCTCCACCCTGGATTTCCGAAGCTTTCTGCAAATGCCCAAAGATAGTTTCAGGACAGATGAACAAGCCCGTATCCACCGCATCGAACTCGTCAAGCTCCTTGTTGATGTCGATTATCCTGTCGTCCATGGTCTTTACCTTTGTGGCATCATCCATGTCGAATATGGATGAGAGTTTCCGGTCTACGGCCAGGTAAAGCGAATCATCGTCCTTCGCTCCATCCATGAGACGGCTGACCATGGTGTGGCGATAGAGATGGTCTGACATGGACAGCACGAATCGTCCTTTTACAGCGCCTGCGGCCTTGAGCAGGGAGATGCCATTCGACAGGCGGTAGTCCGGGTTGTCGATGAATTCCAGAGAGGTATTTTCAGGCAGGGCCTTTTCCAAGCCCGGCACCAGTTCATTTTTTTCGAACCCCACGACTACGAAAAAGTGTCTCACACCAGCACGCGCCAAGGCGTTCATTACATAGGTGACCAGGGGTTTTCCTGCAAGAGGGTACAAAGGCTTGAGATAATCGCCGTCGTCCTTTCTGAGTCTGCTGCCCAGTCCTGCCGCCAGGATCACTGCTTGATGGACTCTTTCAGACATGCCCGCTCCAATCTCAACCCATCTCGGATTTCCATTCCCTGGCAAGCTGCTTTACATATCTCCTGGCTTCTCTGCGTTTTTCCGGAGGAATGGCCAAGTGCTGGAACCAAACATAAATCGTGAAATTTAGAAACGCTGTATCAAGAAATATACGCATGTCTAC
>JALVPF010000289.1:3188-4743 GCA_027031935.1 Myxococcales bacterium
TCTACGATCAGACCTGCGACCAGACTGCCTGCAGTAGTCAGCAAAAACCACCAGACACTGAAAACGATGAATGGTCTTGTTCCCGATCCCCTCTTGGGCTTTGCATAATAGGGGAGCAGGGTCAAGATAAGGAAACTAGTGGCCGTAATGAACACGGCTGCCACAGAGTATAGAAGCGGGTTGAACCAGGAAGAACTGTCCATGATCCATGGATTTCTGAAAATGTGAGAAGTGAACAATGTGGCGATGTAGAGTCCATAGACAGTGCGTGGTAAACCCATGTGAAAGGTGGGCATGATTATGTCCTTGACATCGTTGCGGGCAAAGCGGATGCAGCCAAAGGCAGCCGGCATGGAAGCCAGGATGAACGCTGCCCAAGGGGGCCAGCCTGCTCCTCCTGCAATTCGCGGGCTTACATAAGCAAGGTAAACCACAAGGGCAGGGGCCAGTGAGTAAGCCACCAAATCAGCGGTGTTATCCAGCACTACTCCAAACTTGTTCCCGCCTCCCGTGAGCCTGGCCACCGTCCCGTCCATGCTGTCGAAGGCCCATGCGATGAACATGAAATAACAGGCCCACTCCAGGTTGCCATGAATGGCCGAGGCCATGGATGCCAATCCTCCCAGCACATTGCCCAGAGTAACATAGTCTTTGAGCTTCATAGGGTTGAGAAACACCTTTCCACCTCCAGGAAAAGGTTATGGGCGCTGTATAACAGTTAGAACGCCTCGTGTCCATATGAACCGGTTCATATTAGGTGGAAAAATAATGCAATTGTCATGCCGCAGTGGAAATATGCAGGGCAGGACTGGAACTACTTTAGTGGGAGATATGAAGTACTAGAAATCGTAGTATTCGTTTCCGAGATGAGTGATCAGATCCTCACCCATCAGGTGTCTGAGGGTGTTTTTGAGTTTTGTCTGCTGTATGAACAGATCGTGTTCGGGGTATAGACCTTCAGCGTGGATTGGACTCTTGAAGAAGAAGCTCATCCATTCCTGTATGCCCTTGAGGCCTGCTCTCTTGGCAAGGTCGGAAAACAGAGCCAGATCCAGCGCAACCGGGGCTGCAAGGATGGAATCACGACAAAGGAAATCGATTTTGATCTGCATGGGATAGCCCAGCCATCCAAAGATATCCAGATTGTCCCAGCCCTCTTTCGAATCCCCCCTGGGCGGATAATAGTTTATCCTCACCTTGTGATAGAAGTCCTTGTAGAGTTCCGGGTACTTGTCAGGTTGAAGTATGTAGTCCAAGACTCCAAGCTTGCTCACTTCCTTGGTCTTGAAGGACTCGGGATCGTCGAGCACTTCACCGTCCCTGTTGCCAAGGATGTTGGTGGAAAACCATCCGTTGAGACCAAGCATTCGAGCCTTGAGTCCAGGGGCTATGATGGTTTTCATCAAGGTCTGGCCGGTCTTGAAGTCCTTGCCTGTTACAGGAGTGTTGGTCTTGTCCGCAAGTTCCAGCAAAGCAGGAATTTCAGTAGTCAGATTCGGTGCGCCGTTGTTATACGGAATACCCTTTTTCAGACATGCATAGGCATACACCATGG
>JALVPF010000290.1 GCA_027031935.1 Myxococcales bacterium
GGCGGTCAACTACCGGGGAATAAGCGAAGCTCTTAAAATCATTACCATAATGAACATCATAGAGCTTCTTGTGCTCGTGGGAATTGCCGCCCTGGGGATTGCCGATGTGGAACCCGCAAACCTGGAGCCCCTGGCGCCCATGGGACTTTCTCCCTTTGTTCCCTCCATGGCACTGATATATATCTCCTTTGTGGGGTTCGAGCTCATCACCGTAGCCTCCGAGGAGATCATCAACCCTGGAAAGGTCATCCCCCAGGCCATTTTGATTACCCTTGGAGTGGGCATAGCCATTTATGTCTTCGTGGTCCTGGTGATGATGGGTACTGTCAATTACAAGCAGCTTGCCACAACGGACGTACCATTTATCATGATGTCCGATGAGCTCTTTGGAGGCTGGGGACGTTGGGCAGCCATAATTGCCACCATCATGGCGAGCCTCTCGGCATTCAGTGTCACCCTGGGCGCCAGCGCTCGCGTGCTTTATGCCCTGGGTCGTGATGGCCACTTCCCCGCCTTTTTTGCAAGACTGCATCCCAAGCGACGGACTCCGCACCTGGCGCTTCTTACATGTTCGCTTATCGTGATAGTTTTTGGCTCTTCAGGAATAATCAAATTCGTCGCATCGTTGAGTGATTTCGGCTATCTCATGGGACTTGGAATTGTAAACTACTCGGTAATCACTCTTCACAAAAAGATGCCTAACTTAAGGCGGCCTTTCAGGGTTATGCTCTATCCCGTGGTTCCCATTCTGGGCATCCTGTCATGCTGGCTGTTTGTGCCATTTCTGGAGATGAGAAGTTTTGTCTTGGGAGCAGCGCTGACCATTGTCGGGGCGGTTGTCTACTTTTTGAGACCCGGCAACCGGCACATTTTCAAAAAGCTTCCCAAGGCACTGGACGACATCAGGTTGAAGCTGGCATTCTTGCTGAGGAGGAAACGCATGCATGTGCTGATAATCGATGGAGGCGGCAAGCAGGGAGTAAACATCGCCACCCGCCTGCTGGCAAAAGACGAATACAGGATGATGTTCAGGTCTGCAGAACACCAGATCACCTTCATAGAAGAAGACGAATCCAAGTGTCGGCAGCTTGAAAAACGTTTCAGCACACCGATTTTCAAGGGTGACGGATCCAAGAAAGAGATCCTGGAACAGGTGGGACTCGGTGGTGTGGACGTGGCTATCGCTGCATCGGACGATGACGGCAGGAACGTGATTGTCGCGCTGCAGGCCAAGCGTCTTGGCCTTGGGCAAGTGATCGCCATAGTACAGGATCCGGACTACCTGCCCCTGCTGGAAGAAAGCGGAGTGGTAGCCATGAGCGCACCATGGGCCACGGCAGCCATGGTGGAAAACTACCTGGACAGGCCGGGAGTGGCAGAGCTGTTCGAAATAGGCACAGGGGTAGCAAGCCTGGTGGGTGTGATCGTACCTCCGAAATCTCAGGTCGCCGGCAAGCAAATATCCGAGATTGATATTCCAGAACAATGTGTTGTTGCGGCTGTCATCCGTGGCAAGAATTTCGTTGTACCGCGAGGCAACACAAAAATCGAGGTGGATGACCACGTGGTGTTCGTCGGCCGACCTGCCGACATAAAGAAAGCCAGGGAGAGGTTCACCAGGGAGGCCTGAGGTCGACGAGCTACTCTCCGATTACTATCCGAAGCTCCGCATAAAAAGCATTTGAAGTCTGCCTGTCCGAAGCCAGGTTGATGGCCACATAAGCCATCCTCAGCCTGTAGAGATCACCTATGGACAAATCAAGCCCCATGTCCAATTCATCCTCGAAGTCATCCGAGCTGAGCTTGAAACTCTGGGCATAATAATGGACGAAAGGTTTGACATGCTCCACAAAGGGCCAGGCTGCTCCCACGTAAGCCACGTGCCCGTTGTACAATGAATACCGCCTTATGAGTCCCCAGGAAAGATTCTCATATGGGCTCATGATTCTATGTTCGTCGGACTCCCCAAAAGAGCTTGCCAAGCCCAGCTTGAACCTGGGAGCTGACTCTTTCTTGCCTGCCCTCGCTCTCATCTCCATGACGAAGCCAGGAAGGAACTGATTTCCATGATCCAGGAATCCGATGGCATCAAAGGTAAACGAAAGATACCTTTTGACGATGGGGCCTGCGAACTCCACACTAAAGGCATGGCTCTGTAATGTTTCCAGCTCCCTGGGATAGGAAAGCAAATACATGGCCATCAATCGGAATGGACGTATGCCCTTGAAACTCGTAGTCAGTCCAGCGACCATATTGTTCCAGATTCTTGGTGACATGGTCTTCCAGCCTATGTTGTCCGAGGCATATTTCATCCACATGCAGTTGGACACCGAGCGCATGAATTTTCTCGACGTCACACCCGAAAATAGCGAAACATTGAAAAGCTTTGTCCTGTACTCAGCGGACAAGCCCACGAACCTCTGGTCCAGCAAGGCAGCCGTGCCGAAGCTGAAGGCCTGCAGACCTGCAGTAATGCGATAGTCCCCAGGGTCGTACTCGGCAATAGCTTGAGAAAGTCTAAAATCGAAGCCCTTGGGCGTCTTTTCCTCCCAACCTGGTTTTGCAAAACGTGCCTCGGCCTCAACGGAAAAGGTGAGACCATCCAGAGGATACCAAGCAGCGGCAGGCTTCAGGCCCAGCATCATGTTATGCTGAAAATCAACCGTGCCATCATCCAAAGACGAGGGAAGTCCCTCTGCCACGGAAGCGCCAAAATAGAATGCCCGGAACTCCGCACCCAACTCCAGGGAATCCAGAACCTGGAACATGTGACTTGGCAGCTTGGAAGGACACTGACGCGCCACAGTCGATGGAATATCAACCACCCATACACATGCGAATACTGTAAAAAAAGCGACGATCCAATTTTTCATGGAAATAGCACCCTTCAGTTGTTTTGAGCCCCCTGCTGTACCCAGGTCAAAAACAGATTGTATCTGGGACCACCCTTTTGCCACGACACAGGATGCCTGGCCCCGCCTGCGGCCCACCACAGGAAGCTGCCATAGCCCTCGGGATTATTCACATCCACATACCGCATGACCTCTGAGTAATCACTGACCATACCGGTAAGCTTTATACCGTACTGTCCCGCAAAGTGGCATCTTTGGCAATCAGAACCGAGCATGGGGACGATGTTTGCCGAGAAAGAAACCCGGGGACCTTCATCAGAGCTTTCATCATGACCGGCGTCGTAGCCATCGCTCCCGTCATCCACTCCACCATCATCTGTTCCACCATCATCTGTTCCACCATCGCCAGAATCACCGCCATCCCCTGCATCAAAACCGTCATCCACGCCACCATCCGGCTCATCCCCCTTGCACATGCCAAACTCAGGGTTTGTGCAATTATCGCTCCTGGCACACAGACCCTTGTGACTTGATACATCGACGTAACACAGCTGACCTGTAACCATGGAATGGTCAGGACACAGACAGCTTACCGGAAAACAATCGCTGTTGAATCTGCAATCACCAAAGAAGGTCATATCGAAACAATCCCGTTTCATGCCGCTGTCTATCCAGGAAGCTACGGCCGTATACTCGGCTCCTGCTTTCGGCCACAGCACAGGATGCATGAACTTGCCGGATGCCCACTGCAAAAAAGGGCTACCAGAAGAATCATAAGGAACACAATACCTGAGCATCTCTTGATAGTCACCGGGTTTACCACGAAGCTTCACACCGTACTCACCATGATAGTGACAAAACGCACAATCCCGGGCGATCAAAGGTAAAACTGACTTGTTAAAACAGACATTGTTTGCAGGTGTATCCACCGCAGGCTCACAAGCAAATGCGCTCACTACCAAAAACAGACCCAAAAGAGATGATCTGGCCAATGGTCCTCCTCCACATCAGCGTCCACGAATGCGCGGTTACAGCCGGCACCCAAGCAAGGTCAAAGGCTTGCCCGGTCTCATGCTACTTTTTCTTGATCTTGACTATGCCCTCACTAAGGCCCTTTTTAGAGCATTCCCTCCACACCCTGATGCTGCCTTCCTTGCCTTCCAGCTGAAACTCTATCTCGTTCTTGAACAGTCCCCTTTTGACTTTCTTGAAGCCAGTGCTCTTGATGATCTTTACCGATTTCGTGTCCACATTCACATCATCATCATCCAGGACGCATTTTCGATGCTCCCATTTCACTATGGCCGTAACCTTTCCCTTGCCATCAGCACCAACCTGCACCTCTTCTGGATCAAAGCTTATATGACAGGCCCTGGCATCAGACGCATAAGCGACCAGAATAAAAGCAACAACACCAAGCATGGCAGTCAATTTTTTCATCAGATTTCTCCTTATCCAAGGTGGAAATTATCGATATATGATTTTGACGATTGTGTCACGATTCTTGTTCACATCAATCAGCTTTGACCTCAGCCTCATCTTCGGCATGTTTTGAAAAGCCCCCGGAATATGTCAAGCAATCCCACTTGCAGGCTGTCTCACACTCCCTGCACAGTATACATTCAGCCTTGTCAATGGAACTTGGCTGCCCTTTGTGAAAGCTTATGGCGTCCACCTGGCACACTGCCTCACATTTTCCGCAAGCGTGGCAGGCAGATGGATTGATACGCATTCTGACAGGACTCAGCAGGGCCAAAAGCCCCAACAAGCCGCCGATGGGACAAAGATACCTGCAAAAAGCACGTCCTATGAAAACCGAGGCCACAAGGACCACGGCCAGGTACGCAATCAGAAAAGTCGAACCATCCAGGTTGAATATGACCTTGAAGG
>JALVPF010000291.1 GCA_027031935.1 Myxococcales bacterium
ATATAGACCCGACAAGCTTCTCTGGGCTCAGCCGGTGTTCATGTGCCACGGCATGGGGGCCAACAGGTTCAATTTCGACATTGCAGAAGACAGATCTCTTGCAAAAACCCTGACCGCTGTTGGCTTCGATGTGTGGATACTGGAACTTCGGGGACATGGTCAGAGCGACAGACCGGCTTGGCTTACACCTTTTGGCTGGAACTATAATTTTGACGATTTTCTCATGACCGATATACCCCTTGCCTTGAAAAAGGTTCAGCAGGTTACGGGCCATGACAAGGTTTTTTTGTTGGGCCACTCCATGGGAGGAATGCTTGGACTCGCTCACGCCGGCATAGCCAAGGACCATGGCCTGGCAGGCGTAGTGGCCATAGGCTCTCCCGTAAGCCTTCGTTCACCCAGCGGGAAAGCGCCACTGAATTTTCTCGCTCGCCTTGCTGCCTTGGGAAGCGTTGTGCGCATCTCCCCCATATCCAAGTTTTTTGCTCCTCTCTCCGGTATGGCTCCAAAGAGTTTTTCCAAGACCTTCATCCTCCCTGGGTCCACCGAGCAGAGACTGATAAAGCGCATAATGTTCAACCTGCTGGGAAATGAACCAACAAGCCTTGTACGACAGTTTGGACTCTGGCAGCAGGAGGGCTCTTTCAGGTCACTGGATGGTCAACACGACTACCTGAAATCCCTGGAGCAAGTGGATATCCCCATACTGGTGCTTGCTGCGGAAAAAGATCGCTTGGCCAGGCCCAAGAGCGTAATGCCTGCTTATGAACTTGCCGGGGTCAAGGACAAGCAGTTTAGAGTCTTTGGCAAGGACGCAGGGGACGAATTCGACTTCGGACACGGAGATTTACTGCTGGGAAGACTGGCCCCCAAGGTGGTCTATACCGAAATCATCCATTGGCTGGAATCCCGCGCCACAGCTGTAAACCAAAAGGCATCATCAGGAAAAAATCTAGTGCGGGAGCAGACGACCGACATCGAACAATGATTCAATCACCTCCGCATTACAAGCGGCAATCTTACGAAAAGATTCTGATATTTTCGGATGTGCAGACACCATTGACCAGTATTGCCTTGCAGCTTCACAGACATCATCCCAGATGGAAAACTCCCTGGAGCGAGGAGGGCTCGGTGAAAATTTCTTCTCTGTCATGTGCCCATGTATAGGCATGTACATCATGGGCAGCATGTCGTAAACAGGTGCCAAGGCCGTAATTTTTCCTCCAGTTACAAAGAACGAAATATTACCCAAGTGCATATCAGTGTTGCCCATGAGTCGTCCAAAGGCCTGTAGCCAGGAGATCTGCCGTAATATTTCATCATCGATCTTTCCCTGTTCGAACAGCTTTTCACAGGTGTCGGTCCAGCTCTTCATCTGCCCTACGAACTGAAGGTCTAAGGCGGTAAGCGATAAAATCCCTCGCCTGCCTAAGGATAGAGTCCTGTCGAATCTCTCCACCTCCAGAAAGACTCTGTCCTGGAAAAACAGCAGATCCGATCTTGCAGCAGGCAATCTTCGGGATGCCATGAATTCATGGGCGAGATGTTCGCAGATCAGCAAGTCCGCAATGCGCTGGCTGGTCTCACTACCTGCAGGTGGTGAAAATTTCACCAGGACAGCCCCGGGACCAGGTATTGTGGTGGCAAGGAACTTCGGCTGATCCCCTGCCGTCGAAGAGCCCACCGAGCCCCCCGAAAGGACAGTTTCCGCCAACATGGGATATCGCCTGTCCCTATCCTCCTGACGAACAAGGTCTTGTTCCGCGGCGGCCTTGGACAAATACAGCTGAAATGCAATTTCACCTACAATGAGATTGCCACTCGAGTTCCAGCCATATCTCGTCAGATATCTCAGACATTCATCTGAAGACCACTGTTTGATATCAGGCTTGAGATCCAACTCAGGATGACGTGCAGGGATTGATCGACCGAGGAATCCAGCAGGTATCATGTCGTACAAAAAATACGGGAGATCGTCGAAAAATCCACCGGGAAATCCCTTGACCAAAGGCTCTACAAGAAACCCCCTTGGCTGGATCGAATGCATCATGGCCACATGCACACCATGACCCGTTTGGTCAATTTCGTAGATGGGTATGCGCTCACCCACAAGAGGAATTTGTCGCCTGGCAGCATAGAGAGTAGATCGGGCTCTGCCCATGACGATGATGGCGTCTTTATGTTTTTTCACGAGCCTGGAGAATACCGGCTGGCTTATTCCAAGATGCATTATTGCATCTTTTGCCTTTGTGGGCCCAAGGCCGGAGAGGTAGCCAAGGAGGGCTTCGAACAACTCTGTTTCCTTAAAATTACGACCCATATCTGAATAGATATCAGAATATATTTAATAATGCAATTTCAATGTGTTTGCTCTTTTATAGACCAGTTATAGAATAGATTTTGAATAGATAAACAGAAAAACAAACGCAATCGAGCAGGATTGATCCATACTCCGAAGAGACGATTCGTGTGGAAAAGCTGGGCCCAGGGTGCTTTGCCCTATGGTCTCCAGTGTCAGAGATCGCAAGCGAGGTGGGTAATCAGGGCTTTTTCAGCACGGCCCTGAACTCGTTGGTGGGCACATTGATCAGTCTGGGCAAGGTGGCGTGTATCTTGTCCCGGTATTGCGCAGGAGTCCTTGCGAGCAGTCTATCCAGATAAACACTTGAAAACTGCACCATATGATAAGGGTGTACATCCAGGATCTGGTATCCGCATTTTTCTGCGAGAACACCCAAGGCGGCCCTGGTCCAGTATGTAAGATGTTCCGGGGGCTTGTAGTGGTAAGGGATTTGTCCTTCTGCATCCACTGTGCTCAGCGCCAATATGCCTCCCGGCGGCTGGACCTGCGAAAGCCTGCAGAGAATCTCCCTTGGATTCGCAAGATGCTCCAGTACTCCCCATAGGGTCACAAAAGGCCAGTGGCGTCCGGGAAGCTCATCCAGACTGCTGACTATTCTGTCTCCAGCCCTGGCCTGGAACTCCACGCCATAGCATTCATCCCCTGCAATACGCACAAACACCCCCTGCCCACAACCAAAGTCCAGGGTGGGCTGTGCCTTGTTCCACCCGTAGCGTTCCAAAAGCTCCAGGTGCAACCTGGAGTTTTTCTCTACCACCTCTCTTTGGGCTCTGACATCAAGATAATCCGAATAGAAATCTCTTAGCTCCTTTTCACCAGGCATGGGATCCACATACTCCAGGCCACAATCCGGGCATTTGCATACCGAATAGTTTTCATCCAGCTTACGACGATAGGCTCCGGGTGCACGTTCACATACGGGACAGGCCGTATGTTTGCTTGCGACTGGATCTGTCATTTTCAAGCCCCCGGGGCAGAAGATCAGATGAAATTCTTGTGCATGGGCAGCGGGCCTGCTGGCTTGACGAATTGTTCATGGCCATGCTTGAGTCCCCAGAGAAACTCGTTGACCTTGTGCTGCAGACACAGGGTCCCGCACTGTGTATGAACATTGAAGCGCCCCGAGGCCAGCTCATCCATTATGCGCCAGTATCGCTCTGAGCGGATCATCTCGGCAAAGGACTGGTCGGCGATGTTTCCAATGTGGTACCTGGAGAACTTGTCGTTGAAGAGCATCCCACATGGGGCAACCAGCCCTGTTCCGGAGATCTGCAACATGAACTGTGGTCCATAACACCTGGAATAGGATCGCGTCGATCCTGCCATTATCTTCGACCACTTCACGCGTACCAGATAATCCTCGGTGGAGCGAGCCTCTGCCTGGTGCAGCAGGTCCTCCAGGTCCTTGTATTTAGAATAATCGATACCCAAAGAGCCCTCTTCATCGTCGGAGCAATGTTTTATTACCAGGTAATCAACTCCCAACTGCGCCCCCAAATCCGACAGGGGGAGTATCTGATCTGCGAACTCCGGCATGAGCACCATCTGCATTCCCAGGGTGACCGGAAGGTCCCAGGTCTTTTTTATCTGAACACACTTGGCTATGGTTCCAAGCACCTTGGAATAGCACTTGGGCGCACAGCCGTGAATCTCTGCATAGCGATCCTGCTCCCCTGCAGATATGTTGAAGCGGAGGTAGGTGAGCGCAGGAAGGATCTCTTCCAGTTGTTCGTCCTTCAACAAATACCCGTTGGTTCCCAGGGCCATGTCCAGACCATTTGCCTTCCCTCGCAGGATGGCCGGGACGAGGTGAGGGCTGCAGGTGGACTCTCCATCGCTGACTATGCTCACGGCCTTGACCCCCACCTCGGCGGCATCATCCAGAAATCTGAAAATGGCATCACGATCCGGTTCCCGCCCCACGTTCATCTGAAACTGCCCATAGCAATAGACGCATTTATACGTACACCTTCGGGTCAAGGCCATGTCGACCGTTATGGGAGCTATCCGCTCACCCTTGAGCCATGCCTTTACCCGCTCCTGCTGCCAGGCCAGTTTGTGTGAATCCAGTATTATTCTCTCCTGCATCTTTTGCCTCCTGAATCAGACGCGCATGTATCCTGCAGCAGGGCTCAGAATCCACCTGTTGACCAGAGAGCCGAAGGACTCATGGCTCGTGTAAGGATCGTACACGCTCATGCCCACCATCTGCATGATGTTCACGTCCTGAGTTCCACAGCAGTGGGATGGACCCAGGAACTTGAAGTAATCGTTGCATCCCGTTCCTATGAACTTTACGTTCAGGCCCTGTATCACCACGTCGTTCCTGATCTGCTCGATTGCGCGAAAGGCCAGAAAATTGACTATGCAGTATACGA
>JALVPF010000292.1 GCA_027031935.1 Myxococcales bacterium
TCTTGCTGAGGTTCCGAGCGTTTTTCAAAACCAGCACATCCTTGAGTTCCAGTTTTACCACTTCTACACCATGTTGAAGCTCTCGTGACAAGCTGCGCAAAAAAGCCATGTGTCTACGTTCGTGTTCTTTTTGATCCAGGGCGCGTTTTGAAAAGGACCGCCAGGAGTCAAAATCCACAAAGGCATTTGCTGCTCTGTCCATGTCTCCATCACGAAGCAGATCGAGCAACTTCAATGCAGCTCTCTGCACGGACACCGGCTCATTGACCGCAGGATATTTCTCTTCGTGCCCTGCCGAGGCAGCAGAAGTCAGTGGCCCGGTAAAAACCGGTGCCAGGAAAAACAAACCTGCCAAAAACAGGGATACCCGTTCCATAAACACCTCCATCAAGCAAAACGCTCAAGCATCAAACCATGGCGCACACCGCGGTCCGATACGACCATCTCCATAAAACCGAGCCTGTCCATGAGCCCGGAGACAATGATGGCACCAGCCAGGATGATGTCAGCCCGATCCGCAGGCAAGCCCGGCAGTCTACAGCGCTGTTTCAGGCTCAAAGACGAGTACTGCTGAACCTGTGTCTTTACATCGTCACTGCTGAGGGTACTTGCGTGGACAAGAGCGGAATCGTACTTCAGCAAGCCGAGCTTCACTGCGCTCATGGTAGTGATGGTCCCCCCCACACCCACTAGTCGAGTGGTTGCATCTCGTTTTTGAAGCGAGGAAAAGGCCGAATGAAGCTCTTGCATCAAGGCATCCAGATCCTCGGCCTCGGGAGGATCGTGTTTCAGGTGTTTTTCGGTCATATGCAAGGCACCAACATCCAGGCTGTCGCCATGTCCCACGTGCTCTGCCGTACCGTAAATCAACTCGGTGGAACCACCACCCACGTCCATGACGACGACACGCTCTGTGTTCATGCAAAGCGCATCCAGCGCACCCATATATGCAAGACGGGCTTCTGTCTGTCCCGAGATGACCTCTATGTGCACACCACAGTTTTGTTGAACTCTTGAGACAAACTCATCCGAGTTGGCAGAGGATCTCATGGCCATGGTGCCCACTGCGGCCAAGTGCCGTACACCTTGAGCATGGGCAATATGCACCAATTCACAAATGGCCTCGACGGTACGGGCCATGGCAGCCTCGCTGAAAACTCCACCGGCCCTGAGCCCCTCGCCCAGTCGGCTTACACGCAGCCTGTCCATGACCGGCTCGAAAGAACCCGCCCTGCGCTCGGCAATATAGAGAAGTACCGAGTTTGATCCTACATCCAATGTGGCAAACCTTGTCATGACTCGTTCAATACGTCAGCAAGATCGCATGGCCAGCGTATTTTCTTTCCGAACTCTCCTTCAGGATAAATTCGGCCACGTCTGCACGGGATACTTTCCCGGATTTCACTCCGCTCAGATCCTTCAGGACCCTGTATTTTCCTGTTTTGGGGCCATTGGTCAAAAAACCCGGTCTGACGATTGTCCAGTCTAGCCCCGACTGCCTGACGATCATCTCCTGACGGTCCTTGTCCTCGTATATGGTCTTGAGAAACAGGGGATTGAAAATCTTGTCGTACATGAAGCCGCCATGACCACGGCTTTCACCAGCTCCTATGCCGGTCACACACAACAGCACCTTGCAGGACTGCGCCCTCATGGAGTCCACGACGTTTTTCGTACCTTCGGAAAACACGGAAGTGGGCTTGCGAGTGGGCTTGATACCAACGGAGATACATACAGCATCCTGACCTCTTACGGCTTTATCCACAGACTCCCTGTCGAGGATATCTCCCCTGACAATGCTCAGGTGCTCGTCCTCCAGGGAGATATTCTCCGGGTTTCGCACAAGGGCCGACATCTCGTGGCCCATGGCCAGGCCAAGTTTCAAGGTCTCGAGGCCTATGCCCCTTGATGCGCCTATTACCAGGATCTTCATAATCACCCTCCCATGCAATGGTCTGCATATTTGACAATAATGCAACAAAGCCTACACAATCCAACAAGGTTCCAAAATGGTGCAGAAGCATAACACGTAAAAAATCGTAATCACAGAGGCCTGAAATTGGACGAGTATCAACAGCTGCTCATGGATGCACATGACGCCCTTGCAGAGGGATCCTGGAAAACTGCGGTGGCTCTTGCAACAGAAGCACAAATGCTCAAGCCCGGATCAATGGAGGCCTTGTTGCTTCATGCAAATGCGCTCATGGATGGGGGCCTGTTTGCAGAGGCCAGCGATGTTCTCGACAAGGCAGAAGTGCTCAGCCCTGACGATCCGCTCATCGTCACCAACCGCGGCATTTGCACATTCGAGCTTTGCAGGTTCGACTCAGCCAGGGACATACTGGAATTTGCCCTGGAGTTGGACAATCGCATGGCTGACGCACACTATTACCTGGGCTTGGTGCTCGAGCGCCAAGGCGATTGGGTAGAGGCCAATAAAAGGTTTGCAAAGGCGACCGAGCTGGACCCGGAGTCATTTTCACCGCCCGTGCAGATGGACGACGAGGAGTTTATCTCCCTTGTGGAATCCGCAACCCTGGAGCTTCCGCCGGAAGCCATTCAACTATTGGAAAACATCACCATAGAAGTTCAGCTTCTTCCTGACGAAGAGGATCTGCTGGCATTTGCCACACCCATGAGCCCACAGATATTGGGCATGAAAACCTTCGATTCACAGGGCAAAGCCAAAAGCGTCGTCCTTTTCCAACGCAACCTGCAACGCATGGCCCTGGATAAATCGGAACTGAAAGACCAGATCCGAATCACGATTCAGTACGAGCTGCAAAACCCGTAGAGGCAGACCCGCGCGCCAGCCCTGAAACTGGGCCGGCAGGGTTGGATTTGTGTACAGCGCGGAATGCTCAAGATAAAACCAAGGGAAAAGGCCTTGATGTTGGTGGGGGCCTGTTTTAATATTGAGCTTGTGGAAAATCGTTCCGACCGTGTAGAAGATTGGCATGGATAACGGGGGTGAGTGTGTCGGAAATTTCAATATTGCTACGAACGATGAGCCAGGGGCGACTCGTCGGCCCCTGCAGTCCATTGTTGAATATGGGACGGATGTGTCGTCCCGGAAATGGTATCTAAGCCCATCGAGGAGAGTCATATGCCGATCCGTATAACAGGTCGAGACAGAGAGGCAATACCATCACAACGATTTGATATCTTAAGAATCCCAGCCGCCGAAAAAGCAATGCAGTGGCATCAAAAACGGATCAATCTAATCATTGTTAGATGCCCTAGGAGTGATCATGCTTTCGTTCTTCAAGAAGAAGCCAAAATTAAATAACGAAGCCAATCAGGATTTATCTGTGATGCTCTTTGATAATACAGATGACCCTGTTAGAAATCACGGATTCTTTAATAATAAATCCATGGATTTCACGGTTGAGAGCTTAAAAATTATTGATGACTATCTTGAATCCTTACGTTCTGACCTTCCAGAAAACGAAGAGCTAGTAAAGGTTACGCTTAGAGCAGGTTCATACATCGGGGAGGTAGTCCGGAAAAATTCAAGCATCAAATACAATTGGCTTAAGTTCAAAGAAGCAGAGAAACTAAACCCAAAAATTAAAAGTTTAGGGTTTGGCCTTGGTACAGCTGCCATTCTTTGGGCTGAGCCTGATAATTTCGTTTTCCCTCTAGCTAAGGTGCTTAGGCGTCTCAAAAACGGGTCAGAAGATAGTGTTCATTTCTTTGCAAAGGTGGCGATCGATGGTCTGCCAGAGTAAAGCAACTAACAAGGTGCTGCACCGGACGGCCATACGAGAGGAACGAATACCGTAAGGTCATCCTGCCGCTTACTGTTCTGCGACGGTTCGACTGCATCCTGGCCCCGACCAAGGACCAAGTCCTCGCCAAACACTCGAAGATCAAGACCAAGCCCGAGACCGATATCAAAGTGCTGGAAAAGGAAATTGTAGCCATGCTCTCCGAGGTGACCGGCAGCACCGGAGGGACGGGATGAGTGAGCATCTGCCGCAGAAGGGCCAGTTCCTGGTTTACGAGGCAGGAGACGGCCGGATCAAGATCGATGTCCGGCTGGAGGATGAGACCGTCTGGCTGACGCAACCCGCAATGGCGGGGCTTTTTCAAACCACGCAGCAGAACATCAGTCTGCACATTCAGAATATTTTCAAAGAGGGGGAACTGGAACGGGAGGCAACTCACAAGAAATTCTTGTCGGTTCGCCAGGAAGGCCCCCGCCAGGTCCAGCGGAACCTGGACTTCTACAACCTGGACATGATCATTTCGGTGGGCTACCGGGTGAAAAGCCATGTGGCCACCCGTTTCCGCATCTGGGCCACTCAGCGCCTGAAGGAGTACATCGTCAAAGGCTTTGCGCTGGATGACGAGCGCCTGCAGAAATAATGCAGCTCAGGCACATTATCATTGGTCCGGCACAAAGGTTCTATAGGCCTCATGCAAGCCCTTTTCCACCTTGGCGTATCGCTCGAAGGGGCCCGCTGATTCCAGCAGAATAATCCTGTCGTCCACCACGAACATGCATTCGGAAAGAACCCAGTCCTCACCCCCGTTGGGTAACATGAACTCCAGGGCGCAGCCAGGCAGGCCCGCCTTGGTCTTGAAACAATCTTCGGACTTCAACTCGTAGCCTCGCTCTTTCATGTGCCGCTTCATGGCGTCAGTCCAGAAAGGGAGATCCGCCTTGGGGTAGTTGTCAACCTCCCTAGCCTTGAGCATTACCCCGTCTGCAGTGATCATCTTGAAATCTCTGGTGTCCTCATATCGTCTGAATCCGTCCGGTACGGTCATCTTGTACGAGGTACAGGAGGCGAATGCAGCGGTGCAAACAGCCACTGTCAACAAAATGCGCAAATGAGTCATATCAGAACTCCTCCACGAAACGCGTGAGGTCTACGCTGTTTAGCCAATCGAAAGGCGAACTGACATACACGATCTCCTGACGGGCCCTGAACTGGAAAGATATATTGATCACGGCCCAGCGAGCCTGATCCTTTTTTACAGTGAGTATCCCCTTGGTCTGCTCTATCTCGCCAACCAACTCACCCATGGTTTTTTCGATGTTCAGTGTGGATGCCAGATCCGACTGGTCAATGAGTTTTTCCAGCCGTGTGAACATCTCCTGCTTGGACCGAAGCGCACCCTGGAGTTGAGCTATCTCCTGCGTGAGGTCTTTTCGCTCTATGGTCTTTTTCATGACCAGCCCCTGGGTGCCAATAGCATCCATCATCTCCGAGAGCTTCCGGGGAGGGATCTTTATGAGCAGCTGAGTGTCTGTGACCAGTACCTTGAAGCCTCCTGCCTTTTGTGCGTCCTCGATGATTTTTTTTCGTACGTCTTCGACGTGGACTACTTTCAACACCATGCTGGCGGCAAGAGAATTAAGGCGGCCAGGTTCCGAGCTTTTTACCAGACCAGAGACTAGTACGACGGCAAACAAGCAACAAACACTCGACAGTTTTCGTATCATGGCTTGCCTCACTTTGTCCGGAAAGTTGCAAGGGCTTTTACCACTGCCTTGTGGTGTCTCGTATAGGCTTTAGGGTTTGGATAAAAGATCTCTACCACATAGACCTTGTCGTCCTTTGTGTACACTGCCACCAGGTAGTAGCGAGGCTGTGCATCCCGGCTGCGGAACACCTTGTAGCTTAGCTTTCCTGCGGTTCCATCTTCGACTTTTTCTTCATCCCGTCCGTCCATCTCGTGGCCCACCGCGTCCATCCAGAACTTGTTGTCACCGCGGGGTTCGTTTTCCACGTATCCTGCACGCAGGATTGTTGTGTCCGCCGCCTGTGCTCTATATGTGTCATCATCGTCGAACAATACAAAACCCGCAGGTAGTGAAATGTCCACATCTTCCTTGCCATCGCTGATGCTGCCCCAGTGCGGTTCCAATGATCTGACCCAGGGGAACGGTGACTGGTGGACAAGTGCCATGCCGGATTCCATGACCGGCTCCAGTTCGATGGTAATGGTAAAATAGTCAACCAGGTTTTTCAGGCTGTCTAAGGTAGCTTTGAGGTTTTCTATTTTCTCGGTCAATCGCTTGATCTCTTTAAGGATTTTCAGTCGTTCCTCCGCCTTTTGAGCTTGCGCGAAAAGCTTGATGAGCCGAATCCGTGTTCGCACGGCCACGGCCAGGCGCCCCCTTAGATCCGTAAACTGTGCCGTGACATCCAAGGCCTTTATCTGCCTGTCCAGCACTTTTCCAACGGAGGCGAGCTTGTCCATTATGGCGTCGAAATCACCGGCCGGGATTCGTACCACCACCACTTTTTCCGTCAAGGACTCGATGTATCCTCCTGCCTTTTGTGTGATCTTGCTTATGGCATCTGCAGCCTCTATGGTTCGCCTCACCCTCAGTCGCAAGAAGCCCTGGTAGACCACCAGCGGTTTTTTTTGTTCCTGGGGGTTTTGCATCTTTCCCTGGTCTTCCGGAGGGGTTTCAGGCTTGCTCGCAGATTCCCTCTTGGATTTTTCCTTGAATTGCTCCTGGGAGTATGCGAGCTGCAGCTCCGTGTCTGCTTTGGATTCTTGACTCCATCCGCTCTTTTCAGGCCTCTTCTTGGCCATGGCAGGAGCAGGGGAGTAAGAGTCCGCTGATTCGTATTTCATTCCTGCGGCGCATGACATGAGCATAAGTCCTGACAGGACTGACAGCAAAAACACATGACTGGCACCGGGCAAGGGCCAGGGCGCAGCGCATCCCAAGGTCGGAGATTCTTTCTTCATCTGGTCTCCTTTATTTTTGTAGCCCAGCATGACCGGGCAGCAGATCAATCGTCTCCCAAAAGAAAGGGACGGAAAAAAAATGGGCTTTTGGCAAAGTCGCCCGATCTCAATCATGGTCAGGAGATCCTGGGTGTCAGCATTGTAAATCCTTTCAAGCAGCCCTCCTGGTAAACCTTGTTGAAGGTCACTTTCTGACACAGAACATGTAAGCTTGGCGTTACAGTTTTTGCTGCGTTCCTTTTACCTGTCACGTGCCTGTGACACAGAAAAGACACGGAAAAATCGTCTCATCATTTAACAAACAGGTGGACTTCAGCCTATCACACCGAACAGAAAGCGAATTTTAATTTTTTTTACCAAGCTCACATGCAGACTGGTCCCTTGGCATCCTTGTTGCGATAGAAGCGTGCAAGGAGGAAATACCATGAAAAACAATTCAATCGTAAAAAGGTCGAACGTACTGATGTCTCTTTCTTTTTTATCCCTGCTATCGCTGCTCTTGGCGGCACCTGCTGCCAGTGCCAAAGTGGCCATAGGCGCCAGGATGGACCTTCAACCTCTGAGCACCTACTCCGTGAGCGAAGGTGGGTTCAATGCCAGCGGAGACGGAGCGTTCGGGTTTGGAGCTGCCGCGACCCTTGATTTTGCAATAATAGATTTTTTCAAGGTCTCGGTGGATGCAGGATACTTTTCTGTAAAAGGCGACGGTGCTTCGAGCCGAGACAGCCTGATAGACACGGGTGCAAGGTTTACAGGGCTGTATCCCATCTCCATGACCGGCGCTCTTTCATCGTTGAATCCGTATGGATTCTTGGCTGCCGGTTACAGCCTGTATCTTCCCAACCAGGGTGATTCGTCCAGCGGATTCTGGATTGGTGGTGGTGGCGGAGTGGAGATGGTTTTCGGGTCTTTTGGAACGTTTGCTGAAATGTCCTATACCGCCAACATCTATGACGCATTTTCATACAAGGCCCTGGCCCTGGGGGTCGGCGCCAAGCTATATTTTTGATCAAGCAGTTGATGCAGTGAAAGCCGTCACCTACTGACTACAAGCGCCCGGTAAAATGTAACATGCATGTAGAAAAATGAAGGCTTTCCACGGTTTCACTGGAAGTCCCGCCTTTCATGAGGCTGCTTTCTTGGCACGACTGACCTGACGCGGAGAACGTTCGATGGACGAGCCGGACAATGCATGTTGGCGTGCTTGTTGGGAAAAGTGGTCTGACAGAGCAGACTGTCTGGGGTTTTGAGATTGTGCAGGATAGACTTCGATTCCCGCCGCCTCCATGCTTTTTCTACAATTCCAAATAGCTGGAATTTTGGGTCTCCGCGCGTGCCATATAGCTGCAGCGCGGATGCACCTTCTTCTTTCAAGCACGGAGTTGACAGGTTGACATGGTCAGCTTGGACATCCTCGATCCGAGTATCCGCTCCAAGCGGACGCTCAATGAGGTCAAGGCATCGTCTTCGCCGATCTCGCAGCGCTGGGGCATCGTCACCAGCTTGCAGCCCGAAGACTTCTCGCGCGCTTTGAGGGACGCCCGTGTCAGTCTTTGAGCCATTCTTCCAGGCGCTCGACGCTGCCTGGCGGTGGCCAGCCGCGGACAGGATTCCGCTCAAGGTCCTGGGATCGGCTGCGCTGATACTCCAGGTGGACTACGAGCCGCAACTGGTGATTTGAATCACATTATGCACTCAGCCAGGATGCTAGCGTCATACAATCAAATGAGAGTTTGCACTGCCATTGGCTGCTCGTTTTCCGTGACCAGAAGGAGATGATGAAGATGAAAATGATGACAAAGATCCTTGGGATGATGATGCTGTTTACTGCCTTGCCGGCCTGGTCTGCGACCATTACGGTATCGGTAAAAATCCCGAAACCCTCAGTCTGGCAGGATGGCTCAGGCTTCACCCACGTACGTATACCAGGCTTTGTAAACGCAGGCCATGCAGGAGCACCAGAGCTGCCGGTGGGCTTCGAGCAGGTGCTCATCCCGCCCGGCCAAAGGGTGTTGTCTGTCAAGGCATTACCAGCAAAGAGCTTGAATCTTGGCAAGGTCACGAGAGTATACCCCAAACAGGCTCCGTGGCCGCTGTCATGGGGCAAGCCTCCTTTCACCCCTGCAGACGAGTCCGTGTATTCGCGCACCGATTCCTTTCCCGGTCAGATGGTGGAGCAACAACAGTTGCAGCACCTGCGGGGTTTTGTGATCTTGCCTGTTCTGGTCCATCCCGTGATCTATAAACCAGGCTCTGGTGAGCTGGCATACGTACCGGAGATGAAAGTGGTAATCAGGACCTCTATGGATACTTCTAACAGGATACAGAAAAACTACCGCGGCTTGCCATCAGATTTCGACCTGGTACGCAACCTGGTGTCAAACCCGGATGAGCTTGCGGCCTATGGCTTGCGGACCAGGACTGACCGGGACACCCACCGTTATCTCATCATCACCAACCAGAGCTTGTCCGCCTGCGCTGGCCCATACAACCTTCAGGCCCTGGCAGATGACAAGGCCAGCCGCGGACTTAGCCCCTTGATCGCCACCACACAAGACATCACCTCCCAATACCCTGGAGCGGATGACGCGGAAAAGGTGCGCAATTTCATCGAGGACAAATATCAAAACGATGCCACAGAATACGTCCTGCTGGTGGGTGATGCCGACCTTGAAGTGGTCGGTGGTGAGACACAGGCTCCCATTGTTCCGGTGCGTGGCTTGTGTTGCTATCTCGATGGACTTGGCACCGAGTACAACATCCCCTCCGATCTTTACTATGCCGCCCTGGACGGGGACTTCAACGCCAATGGAAATTCCTGCTGGGGAGAGCAGGATGACAACACGGACTTGCTGCCCGAGGTCTTTGTGGGCAGGGTGCCTGCGGATAACTGTACCGAGGTGCGCAACTTTGTCAGAAAGACACTGGCATACCAGAACTCAAACGGTGACTGGTTGCGTAATGTCTACATGGTGGGCGAGTGGCTGTGGGACAACGGCGGAGATCACGAGTTTGGCATCGATTTTCTCACCGACGTGCAAAACTCCTCCATGGCAGACGGATACGATACCCTGGGCTTTTCAGAAAGCGATTTTTACCAGGTCACCGTCATGGACGACAAGTTCGAAGACGGTCCCGACTGTGATAACCAGCCAAGCCCATGCTGGTCAGCGCAGGATATGTTGGACGTACTAAACGGTGGCAATCACATCATCAACCACCTGGGTCACTCCTACACCAATTACAACATGAGGCTTTACTGTGATGACATTAGCTCCGGGCTGACCAATGACCTGCCATTCTTTGACTACTCCCAGGGCTGTTACCCGGCGGCGTTCGATAATCGCACGGATTCTTCATACAACTACCAGGTCTTCGACCAGGACTCCTTTGTGGAGTACCTGCTGCTTGGTGCTCACGGCGCTTTTGCAGCAGTGATGAACACACGATACGGATTGGGCTGGTCGTCTAACTACTTCCAACGCTTTTTCTGGGATGCGGCATTCAGAGAGAACATCGACCAGCTTGGCCCCATGCAGGCCTACTCCCAGGAGAAGATGAGTTCCGGGGTGTGGACAGACGGCGGAATACAGTGGGTATATTATGTCGCCAACCTCTTTGGAGATCCTGAGCTTGCCATTCACGGAATACTTCCCATGCAGGGCCCCTATCTCATTTACTTCGACCACGAGATCACCTCCGACGGCACAAGCTTTGTTCCAGCTTTACCGGGCCAGCATGTGGTCATGCCTATTACTGTAAAAAACAACGGCGCTGACGCAGCAACAACGATCACCGCCAATGTGCACAGCAGCAATCCCCTGGTGAATATCACTCAAGACACCCCTGTCTTTTCTGATATAGCCGCGTCCGAAAATGGAAGGTCATCCAGCCATGTCGAGTTCGACATCAGCCCCGAGGCCAAAAATGGTGACCGGATCGAGTTCTCTCTGGACTGGACCGCATCCGGGGAATATTCGGGGAGCTTTGCCTTTCCCGTAGTGGTGCAAAGCCCTCACCTGCTTCACATCGCACAAATGGTGGACGACTCTATTGCTGCCTGTGATACCGATGGCATAGCAGACGCACAGGAAGCAAGCACATTCTCCGTCAGCATAGAAAACCAGGGCAGCATAGACGCAAGCGGGGTGGTGGTGAGCCTCAGCGCACCTGATTGCGACATCTCCGGGCCCGTGTCCCTGGGAGTCATTCCTGCGGGCAGTACATCCACTGCGGACTTCACTGTTACACCCTCACTCGACATCGACTGCCCTGCAATAAACTGGCCCTTTACCGTAAGCGTACAGAGCGCAGAACTACCCCAGGCCGAAGTCTCATCTTTCACCGAGACACTAAACGCCGATCTCATCCAGTCCGATTTCTCAGACGACATGGAGGGTGCTGCTCCCAATGGCTGGTCACACTCGGCTAGCATTGGCAGCGATGACTGGGGGTACACAAACACATCATCACATTCTCCAACCCACGCATGGTATACAGCTGACATTTCGAGCAAGTCTGACAAGTATCTCCTGACTCCAAGTCTTTCCATAGGTGGCGCTGCCCAGATGACCTTCTGGCATCGCATGCAAAGCGAAGCCAACTACGACGGGGGTATCGTGGAGATTTCGGTAAACGGCGGGGATTTCCAGGATCTGGGTGCCTACATTACTCAAAACGGCTATAACGACACCATCAACGAGTATACGGATTCCGTCCTGGCTGGTCGTGCTGCATGGGCCGGAAGCATCAGCTGGCAGCAGGTGACAGTGGATCTTTCTTCCTTCGGCCCGGCCGAGGTGGTCATACGTTTCAGGTTTGCCAGCGATGCATCTGTCAATGTCACCGGTTGGTGGATCGATGACCTGGTCATCCAAGCGCAGACCCCCATCTGCCAACAGCTTGCCTGCATACAAGCACCAGTGGCTGATGCAGGACCTGATCAGAACGTTGAATCCGGCGATCTGGTGCAGTTGGATGGTAGCGCGAGTCACGATCCCAATGGCGGCAACATTCAGCTTGTCTGGAGTCAGGAATCAGGACCCGCAGTCGACCTCAGCAACCCATTAGTGACAATGCCCACCTTTACCGCACCTGTTGTGGAGGGATCTGCAGATCTTGTTTTCAACCTGCAGGTTAGCAACGGCACAGTGAGTTCCTCCGACAGCGTGACCGTGACGGTGTACAACTGCGATGACAGCAACCGTTGCACCACGGACTCATTTTCCGGCGAATCCTGTTCCCACACGGTCCTTGCAGATTGCACACCTTGCGGACAAGACGGCGCCTGTATCAATGGAAGCTGTGCTGAGCCTGACCAGAATGGTCAAATCCTCTGTGATGACGGCGATGCCTGTACGACCGTCGACACTTGCCAGGCTGGAGTTTGCACGGGCGGTGAACCCATTGAATGCCAGGCTGGTGATGATTGCCACGGCGCTGTGTGCAACCCGCAAAGCGGTCAATGTGAGTACCCTGTCCTGGAAGATGGCACAGCCTGCGATGACCAGGATGAGTGCACACAGGGCGACACATGCCAGGCCGGACAGTGTGAAAGTGGCCAGCCGGTGGTCTGCCAGGCCAGCGATCAATGTCACGAGGCAGGCCAATGTGATCCGCAGACAGGAGTCTGCTCCGACCCCCAAAAGCAGGATGGCACCACCTGTGACGACCATGATGCTTGCACAACTACCGACACCTGTCAGGCAGGAGTCTGCACGGGCGGTGATGCCATTGAATGCGAAGCTCCTGATGATTGCCACGAAGCCGTATGCGACCCGCAAAGTGGCCAGTGCGAACAATCGGCGCTGCAAGATGGCACAGCCTGTGATGACCAGGACAAGTGCACACAGGGCGATACCTGCCAGGCAGGTCAGTGTGAAAGTGGCCAGCCGGTGGTCTGCCAGGCCAGCGATGAGTGTCACGAGGCAGGCGAGTGTGACCCCCAGAACGGCACCTGCTCCAATCCCCAGAAGCAAGATGGCACATCGTGTGATGATGGCGATGGCACGTGCCAGGCTGGAATCTGTACACCGAATGCCTCGTCCGGCTGCAATTGTTCCACCGAGGGCGACCGCAAGTCCTCAGGACTCTTGATCTTGCTGTTTGGGCTCGTCTTGGCCCTCCCCCGCCGCATGAAAAAAAGCCGCTCCTGAAATCAGGAACGGCTCTGATACTTACGGGGTGGACGGGACTCGAACCCGCGGCCTCCGGCGTGACAGGCCGGCGTTATAACCAGCTTAACTACCACCCCAAAATGCTTGTGGACTGCGAAAATAAGGCTATGGGCGGGACAGGGCTCGAACCTGCGACCTCCGGCGTGTAAAGCCGATGCTCTCCCAGCTGAGCTACCCGCCCAAATCCCACGGCCACATCAGCAAATCCTTCAATTTTCAACGAACCTCATCAAACCCGGACGCCATGAATTAGCAAACCCACCATGGTATGTCAAACATTTTTTATCCAAAATTTCAGTTGGATATTATCGCAGCAGATGGGGTCCCCGGAATGTACGACCACGAAAGTCAGTTCACCGTGGCTGGCTCGTCCATGGGGGGTTCTTCAGATGAAGTCTGCGGCATGTTATCGTCCACCACTTCCTTGGGTTCCGAGAAAAACGAATCCGGATCGTCCAGCCTCAGGGCCAGTCTCAAGACCTGATCCACGTGAGACACTGTATGGAAAGTCATGGCATTGGCGATCACCTTGGGGATATCCTTCAGGTCTTTCTGGTTTTCCTCAGGAATTATCACCTCCTTGACCATGCCGCGATGAGCAGCCAAGACCTTTTCCTTCAGTCCACCTATGGGCAACACTCGCCCTCTGAGCGTTATCTCCCCAGTCATGGCAATATCCCGTCGGACCGGAATCCCCAACAAGGCAGACACCAGGCAGGTCACCATGGTTATGCCAGCGGAAGGGCCGTCCTTTGGGGTCGCTCCCTCGGGTACATGAACATGTATATCATATTTTTCGTAAAACTTTTCATCCAGCCCGAGTCTTTTTGCCCTAGAACGCACGTAGGACATGGCAGCCTGGGCACTCTCCTGCATCACATC
>JALVPF010000293.1:0-4329 GCA_027031935.1 Myxococcales bacterium
CATATCCAACTGGGACTATTCCAAGGACTTGATTTCACTGCGGGACGCTCTGGCAGACGAACATTTGCCTGATGATCAGGCGATTCTTCTGGATCAGATGGACAGGGTGGCTGCCCTCTCCGCAGCAAGAGCCAAATACAATCCCGTCAAGATTGACAGGGACAATCCGTATTTTGCACACCTTCGACTGAATATAGACGGCCTGGGGATGAGGGATATCCTCCTGGGACAGCAGGCGCTGTTGAAAGATGGGGTCCGCATAGTGGACTGGCGTGATGCTCCCATAGCCAAGGTGTTTTACCGTTACAGGGAGGGCGATGCCTTTGCCGAGGAAATTGCAGACAGGCAGATGGAGGGCGAGGTAGAGCAACGTCGGATAGTGACCATAGTCGCTGGAAGACTTTTGAGAGTGTCATGCCCACAGGGCACGTTTTTGAATACGCCCAAGGGTTGGAAGAAAATTCGTGATGGGCAGCGCCGCTTGAAAGGGGGAGCCAGGAGCGCAGCCAGGCCGGACACTGCTGCTGCGGTATTGGGTTGCGGTGAAGATGTGGGGCTTCGCTCCGACAAGCGTTTGCCTGCCATTGCTGCATTGCTGGACTCCGAACAATACGCGCTTTTGACCCGGGACCCTGAAGCGCTTCTGGTTGTAGCAGGGGGTGCAGGCTCGGGAAAGACCACGGTTGGGCTTCATAGACTGGCATGGTTGGTGTATGAAGACGCGGAACGTTTTCGACCCAAGCGTATGCTTGTGATGGTTTTTGGTAGAGCGCTGGCTCGTTACATAGAGAGGGTGCTTCCTGCCCTGGGTGTATCCGGTGTTGCAGTAGAGACTCTTGGACACTGGGCCCTTTCAATGAGGAAACGACATTTTCCAGAACTGGCACCCAATGTCCTGAGCAACACCCCTGCGGTCGTGGTCAGGTTCAAGACTCACCGGATACTCTTGCCCATGCTTCAGGAAGCGGTCAAGGCCTCACCTGACATGAAGCCAGAGAGCCTGTTCGAGGAACTTTTTACGGACAGGGAATGGATTGTGAACTCGGTGAAGAAGCTTGCTCCCGATGCGTTTTCTGATGCTGAGTTGGAGCAGGTGTATCGATGGTGTGCCGATCAGCATTTTCGCAGGGTGGATCCAAACGATCACGACGAGGATGAAGAGCCACCCGGCTACGATGAAGAGGACAGCATGATCTTGCTCTATCTCTACCAGTTGAGATACGGCCGGCTGAAGTTCGGGCAAAGAAGAAGGCTGTCTTATGATCACATCATGATCGACGAGGTACAGGACTTCAGTCCCCTCGAACTCATGGTCTTGATGGGGACCGCCCGTGGAGGTTCCATCACCCTGGCCGGCGATCCTGCGCAGAAGATCACCGAAAACGATTTTTCCAATTGGTCGGAGGTGCTCGACATGTTGGGGCGGGCTCATGTGCAGGTCAACCCCCTCAAGGTGTCCTATCGTTCCACCAGGCAGATCATGGAATTGGCTCAATGGGTATTGGGACCCTTGGCAAAAGGCGAGAAGCTTACCACCACGAGAGAGGGATCTCCTGTGGAACTTTTCGAGTTTGGCGGAATGGGCCAGGCTGTGTCTTTTCTCGGTGACGCACTTCTGGATTTATCCAGCCGAGAGCCTGATGCATCCGTGGCCGTGCTGGCCAGGGAGCCTGGTCAGGCAGATGAAATATACACGAGCCTGCTTCGTTGCGATTTGCCAAGGCTTGCCAGGGTGCGTGACCAGGAGTTTTCCTTTTCTCCTGGCATAGAGGTTACAGATGTGGCGCAAACCAAGGGTCTGGAGTTCGACTATGTTGTCTTGGTGGGCCTGGACCGGCGGACATGGCCGGACACTCCTGCCTCTCGTCATCTGCTTCATGTGGGCTTGACCCGCGCCGTGCATCAGCTGTGGCTGCTTGCCTGGGGAACAAAGACACCCTTGTTGCCACCGTGGTTAAAGCCACGCATGGGCGGTTGACGGGGAGCATGTCTCATGCACCGATGGCTCAAGGGACTGAACGAGCAGCAGGCTACAGCCGTGCAGACAATACGGGGACCACTGCTGGTGCTGGCAGGAGCAGGTAGCGGAAAAACCAGGGTAATCACCCACCGAATCGCCTACATGATCGACCAGGGAATCGATGCCGCGAACATCCTCGCTGTGACATTTACCAACAAGGCTGCGGCCGAGATGAGAGAACGCCTCAGTGCCATGGTCGGCAAGGATGCTTCAGATGTAACCATGAGCACCTTTCATTCCCTGGGACTCATGATGCTGCGCCAGGAGGCGAAGCGTTCGAAGCGATCTACCAGATTCGTGGTTTATGATGCGGGGGACCAGATGGCATTGCTCAGGGAACTTGCGTCTTCCCTGAGGTTCGACCGCTCCTTTGACTTGGGCGCCATAGCTGCTCGCCTCAGTTCGTGGAAGACGTCTTTCGTGGAGCCGGGTCAGGAGTACACGGGAGACGACCCCTACCGCGTGGCGGCGAGCGCATTTTACGCACCATACGAAGATGCCTTGGAGAATCTGCAAGCGGTAGACTTTGATGATCTCATCGTCAAACCTACGAGGATGATGGAAAAATCCGAAAAGTGCAGGAACAGATGGAGTGACAAGTTCAGGTGGGTGCTGGTGGACGAGTATCAGGACACCAACGATGCCCAACTCAGGATGCTTAGGGCCTTGGCCGGGCAACATCGGAACCTGTGCGTCGTGGGTGATGACGATCAGTCCATATATGCCTGGCGTGGTGCGCAGGTGAAAAACATCTTGAATTTTGGACGTGATTTTCCAGCTTGCAAGAAGGTGCACCTGAGCAAGAACTATCGTTCCACCGCCAGAATCCTGACGCTGGCAAACCATGTCATAGCTGAAAACCAGGACCGCCATCCCAAACAGATGCAAGCGGTACGTGGTCAGGGTCGGGATGTTCGCATGGTGGTTTGCGAAGATGCAGAAAAAGAAGCACATTGGGTGGCTGAGCAGATCAAGGCCCGGATTGACTCCAGGCAGGTCGAGCCCTCGGAAGTTGCGGTACTGTATCGATCGAACCTGCTCGCCAGGGCCATGGAGACTGCACTTCGCGCCCAGCAGATTGAATACAGGCTTGTGGGTGGAAAGTCTTTTTTCGAGCGCAAGGAGGTCAAGGACCTGATCGCATATCTTCGTTTTTGCCTCAACCAGTCAGACTCCATCAGCCTGAGAAGGATCATCAACTTTCCCCCCAGGGGTATAGGTTCCACGACTTTGAAACGTCTGTCCCTTTGGTCCGAATCGGAGTCCAAACCCCTGTGGGTGGCAGTAAAAATGGCCAGCAGTATCTTGCCCACGGGTGACAAGGCGGTGGGACACTTAGCGTACTTTGTTGAGCTGCTGGAGCGTACCAGGCGCTCTTTGCGCTCTTCAAGGCGATTGGCAGAGTCTGTCGAGACACTGATCCGAGATATTGGGCTGAAGGAACACATATTAAAGAGCTGCTCGTCCGGAAAGGCCTTTGAAAAACGCTGGTCGCTGGTGGAGGGTTTCATAGATGGTATAAGGGAATACCAGCAAAATGCTCCAAGACCCAACCTGGGGCAATTTGTCACCCAGCTTGCTCTGCAGGAGATGGACAAGGACACACAAGACGACAGACAGCGTGGAAAGGTAACCCTTTGTACTCTTCACGGATCCAAGGGACTGGAGTGGGACACCGTGTTTTTGATTGGCATGGAGGAGGGGCTTTTGCCCCACGACAGGGTTTTGAACCCTCAGGTGACCGACGTGGAAGGTACGGATCTCGCCGAGGAGCGGCGCCTGTTTTATGTGGGTGTCACCAGGGCCAGGGATGAACTCGTCCTGACAAGGGCCATGAGGCGTCAGATGAAAGGCAAGCTCAGGGCCAGGGCTCCCAGCAGGTTTGTCGCGCAGGTACCGGATGACATCCTGTCGGTGGAGGATCTTGCAGAACCTTTGTCTATGGATGATACAAAGGCCCGCCTTGCCAGTATAAAGGCCATGCTGGGCAACTAAGGCTGTCTCAATGCTCGTCTTTGTCCTGGCCCGATGACATTCTCTGGAGTATCAGGTCCGACCTTCGAACCGATCTTCTGAACCATTCATCTACCAAGGCCTCCTGCTCATCTTGTGAAAGATCTCCATGTCGACCGAGGACCCTGGTCCTTTCGCGTACGGCGATGGCCAACGAGATACCCACCGCAACGGACACGTTGAAGCTTTCGGCAAAGCCGTGCATGGGTATGTGGAAGGTTCCGGTGGCTGCGTTTTTCATATGAGCGCTGGCCCCCTCATGTTCGTTGCCGAACACGAGCGCAAGAGGCTTGTCC
>JALVPF010000293.1:4339-4728 GCA_027031935.1 Myxococcales bacterium
ACGCCACTTGGCGAAGATGTTGGGCTCGATGGTCGAGCATGAAGGACTCGAGTTTTTTATTGTCGGTCTCTTTCATGGCGATTCGTGACCATGCCAGTCAACGGGCCGACTGTCAAACGCCTTGGATTTCTTCCTCGGCAGCGATTAAAGGAGTGAAGATGTCTCTTTCGACGCCAGTGCTTTTGTGTTAGTTTCGTACGATAAGTACTGGAGGTAGACAGTGAAGAAAATGCTGATTTTCTTAGGAAGCATGGCCCTTGGTCTTTCCTTGCTCGCGTGTGCAGGTGCTGATGGTTCTGGATTGCCGGATGCGTGCAGCCCTGCGTGCGGGGATCACGGTGTTTGTGACGCTTTTTCAACTCCTGCTGTGTGTCAGTGCTTTCCTGGTT
>JALVPF010000294.1 GCA_027031935.1 Myxococcales bacterium
AAGGGCGCCCGAGTAAACTCGTGGAGCTGCATGTTCAGGTGGCGGATTTGTTGCATGATGAGTTGCGTGATGACAAGCGTGCAGTTGAACACTTGAACCTGGCTTTGGATACGGACCCTTCGTTTGTGAAGGCTTTCATGTCCATCTCTCAGATCCTGTCCGATCGCAAGGACTGGATAGCACTGAAAGAAAACTACATAAAGATGATTAAGCGCTTGCCAGCCTCTGCCCATAAAACAAAGCTGGCCCTATGGAAAGACCTGGGAGAGTTGTGCAGGGTAGTGTTGCGCAACCTGAATGAGTCCATTGACGCATACAAGATGATCACCTCCCTGGATCCTGATGATGTGGACGCCCTCGGAATCCTGGGTGAGCTATTGGCAGCAAAGCAGGGCGGCACGGAAGAGGCCATGACGGCCCATCACAGGGTGATAGCCTTGGCTGCTGACCGGATCAACAGTTATCGGTCTCTTTGGAAGCTTTACAACAAGAAAAAGGCCTATGACCAGGTTTATGTGTTGACCAGCATATTGCGTCATTTGAAAAAGGCAGATACGGAAGAACAAAAGATCGTAAGTTATTTTTCAAAACGGGCACCTTCTGTAGCATCGAGACCTGTGACGGACCATATCTGGAACACGACCCTGGCTCATCCCGGGGTCAAAGTGCCTTTCACCAAGATATTTGGCATCATGTATCGTATGGCACCTGAGATGTTCGTGTTGAAGGATTTACGCGATGTGGGCATACGTAGAAAAGAGCACCAGATAGATCTTGCCAGGGATCGCAGCCTTTTTGCTCATAATTTCAGGCTGGCTGCAAAAGTTCTGGGAGGACCTGATGTAGAACTCTTTGCTCTGAAGGACCAGGCTGCAAAAACACCCCCAGGGCTTGCCATCGCCATGACGAAACCTACGGCCATAATTGCCTATCAGGAAATGTTCCGGCAGGACAAGAAAAAGTACCTTTTGTTCCACATCGGTAGAGAACTCGCCATGACCAGGCCGGAGTTCATTTTAGGCAGCGTGTTGCCCATTGTTGAGCTGAACAATCTCTTGCAGGCCGCCTGTATCCTGACGAGTGCCAACTACAAGGCCGAAGGAAATTCCAAGGGCATAGACCGTGCCAGGTCGGGTCTCAAGCGTTATTTGGATCCAAAGGGCATGGGAATGCTCAAGCGATCCGTAAATGAATACTTGAGCAAGCAAAGAGCATACAATCTGAAGCGTTGGGTTGAATCGGTGGAGCATTCGGTAAACCGCGCAGGCTTGATTACCTGTGCCGATCTGAGCACCTCCTTGGCCATACTGAGGCGGGAGACTCACGGAATCACGCCCATGAGGCCTGTGACTAAAGTTACAGAGCTGTTGAAATTCTCGACAAGCAAGGAACATTTCAAGCTGCGAAAGGAGTTGGGCCTTGCTGTTGATGCATGAAATGGCATATTTATTTGAGGAATCTTGTGTCCTCAGGCCTTGCTTTGATAAAATTCCTGGTGTATCGGTGCTTTTAGTGGATCTATTGCATTGTGACAAGAGTCTAATGAGATGCACGAACTAACATAAGAGACAGGATTGCGACGATGAAGTTTGTCTGCAGCAACTGTTCGACACAGTATCTTATTTCGGATGACAAAGTCGGCTCCAAGGGAGTCAAGGTCCGATGCAAACGCTGTGGAAACGTCATTATTGTGCGGCCTTCCTCCGAGGAAGACGAAACTGAAGATCCGATGGTGACAGATCCCGGATCGTCCGCTCAGGGATTTGGTTCTTCTGATTCATTCGCGCAGGAAGACGGAGACGATGTGGGGCAGGCATTTGATCAACTCCTGGCTGGTGGACTCGGAGGTGATGATGATGAAGATGATGAAGACGACGAGCGAGCTACAGAGGTCTTCAATCTGAATGATGTAAAAAAATCCAAACCTTCCTTTGATGATCGCGACAAGATAGACCAGGTGTTTGCTGGCGCAGAGTCCACGGAACTAAGAAAAAACTCATCACATGCAGACGACAAGGCCGAGTGGTATGTAGCCATAGGCGATGAGCAAGTAGGACCCATTTCCATGGCTGAAATCGAGGCACGGTGGCGTGATGGGGAGATCGGGCCCAAAACGCTGTCCTGGTGCCCAGGGATGGACAATTGGCTCCCTTTGCAGGAAGTGGAAGCTTTAAGCAACTTGCTGGGCGACGTCTCTCAGGTGACCAGGGATGAAACAGATGTAGATTCAGTCAAGTCGAGGGAAGATTCTCCAAGGGAGGAAAATAATGATATATGGGCTCCCTATCAGGGCTCCGAATTGGCTTCGCTGGTTGAAGAGGAGATGGCCGCAGTAGAAAGCTCTCCGCCTCCCGAAGAAAAGGAAGAAGGGGATATCCTCGGTGGCGCTTTGAACGACGATGAAGAGGTACCGCCTTGGGAGCAGGAGGATCCACCCTCTGGCCTGGTTGCTAAAACCGACGACAGTTTTTTTGACTCTACTCTTGATGCTTCCTCTGCTGACAGCACTGGTGGAACCTATAGTCGCTCTGGGGTGCTTGCGGGTCCTGCCTATCTCGGTACTCCCAAGAAAAAATCAAAGTTCAAGTGGATTGTAATTGGGGTTGTAAGTGCAATAGTTTTGGTAGCTGGTGCGGTTGTAGTCTACTTCATGTCCTTGCCGCAGGAGCATCGAGAAGACCTGAATCCGGTACTCCCCCCTGACATCCATGTGGATTCCAAGAATGACAAGAAAGATACAGCTGATATAAAAGCAGGCTCCGATTCTGGAAAATCCAGTGCAGACAAAAAAAGCGATTCCAAAGAAGATGTAAAAAAAACAGAGGATAAAGACAAAAAGAAAAAAGAGAAAAAAGATACTAAATCTAGTGAGATAGTTGTTGCCAAAGCCACTTCCGAACCAGTAAAGAACAAAATCGGCAAAACCAGGCAATCCACCACAAAGAAGAACCGGGGAAAAAGACGAAAAAAGAAGAAGAAAAGGAATTCTACTGAAAAAACCTCCGTAGCGGCTTCAAAGAAAAATTCCTCTGCCTCGGCATCTGCGGTCGTGGATTCCAGTCTGCCCAACAAGCTTTCAAAGGCTCAAATAGGCAAGACCATGATGGAATACGTACAGTCCATGCGCACTTGTGTTCAGGACCAGCATCGCAGAGACCCTACCGTCACCGGAGTGATGAAAGTTTCGTTTACGATTCAACCGAATGGAAGGGTTAAGGGTATCAGGGTCCTGACCAAGGAGCACAATGGAACATATGTGGCTGGGTGTATTTCGTATATAATCAAGTCCATTCATTTTCCCAAAGCCCAGGGACCATCCAAGGTACCGGTTCTTCCGTTAAAATTGGGTGGTAGTTAGCTTTTTCCCCTCAGTTTTCCATTTGGTCCCATATGTTCCGCCACCTGGAGTCAGTTTTCGCAGATCACTTGTGATCATACACAGACACAAGGAAACGATCGCAGTCGTGGATTCGCCACGTCGAGGTCTCATCCTACCGAAAAAGCTAATACAGCATAGACGCTGAGATCGCAAACAAGGTGGAAAATCAGGGTTAGTTTGTTGTTGCAAGCCTTTTTCTCGGGTGCTAGATTATCTGAGTTTCTGCCTTCCTGGAGGCTTGGCTAGATGCGGCTGGGCATATTCTCTGATGTTCACTCCAACCTGGAGGCTCTTCAGGCTGTTGTGGATGCATATGAAAAACTAGAGGTGGATAAGTATATCTGCCTTGGGGATGTGGTGGGCTATGGTGCAAGCCCGAACGAGTGCTGCGAAATAGTGCGGGATTTGGCTTCGGTCATGGTTCTTGGAAATCACGATGCAGCCGTGTCTGGCCGCATGGAATATAGTTATTATTATGATGCAGCCAGAAATGCCCTGGATTGGTGTTCGGCAAGGCTCGACCCGAAACACTTGAAATGGCTCAAGGGTGTTCCATATGTAGTTCGTTGGGATAACTTGTCTTTCAGCCATGGAAATCCCCTCGTCCCAGAGGAGTTCGAGTATGTTTTTACTCTGGAACAAGCTGCCGAATTGTTGCCTGAACTGGATCAAATCGCCGATGTGAATTTCATTGGGCATTCTCACTTGACCAAATCTTTTGCCTTGGCGCAAGGAGAGGTCAATGAGGTGGTTGCCAGGAGATTTGGACTGAGAAAGCATCGCAAGTACGTGATAACCGATGGAAGCGTTGGTCAACCAAGAGATTACGACAACAGGGCGTGCTTTACCGTGTTTGACACGGAGAGTCTGGTTTTTGAATATCACCGTGCGGAGTATGATATTGAAAAATCTGCCAAAAAGATTTTAGACGCCGATCTCGCGGTCAATTTTGCCAAGCGCTTGTTCCTGGGCGTTTGATGGTGCAGTTGCAGTGGTCATTTCTGGGAAGAGTCGAATACAGGCTCGCATTGGAAATTCAATACGCGCATGCGCATCGGGTGGCCGATGGGGAAAGCCCATTGCTTTTATTGATGGAACATCCTCCTACCATTACCCTTGGACGGCAAGCCAAACCATCGAACATCTTGGCCTCAGAGTCCGAGTTGTCAGCAGATGGCTTCCACGTGCAGAGAATTTTACGCGGCGGGGATGTCACCTATCATGGACCTGGACAACTGGTGGGCTATCCGGTGGCAAAGATTTCGGATGCAGGGTGCAACGTGCCTTCCTGGGTCAAGAAAAATGCCCAGGCCATTGTTCGGTTTTTGGCAGAGATCGGTCTGCA
>JALVPF010000295.1:0-28844 GCA_027031935.1 Myxococcales bacterium
TTCCCGGAGGAGTTCTGTTCATCACCAGGCCAGAGGCGCATCTGCCCAGGCTGTTTGTGACCGCTAGGAAAATTTTTGAAAAACGTAAACTGCCTGGCCTGGAGTCTTCGGTAGTAGCCTGGAGGGCTCGATCAAAGGGCCTGAGTTTCTATGCCGGCTTTGCCTTGCGTACCAGGCCATTTGGCAAGGCAGAACTGGAAGAACTGAACAATGTTCTGAAAAAGCGCAGACTTGATCCCCTTTATCTGCCAGGCTTGGTGGAACGTCCTCCATATAGAGCCTTGCTCACATCCTCTGATCCGGAGCGAGTTCCCGTACCCTTTGCAAGCATATTGGAGCCAGCCACCGATGATGAGCCGTTTTTCAACAGGAGGGTCGCGTTTTCCAAGATAGGCCTGGATGATATCCTGGCGGTGTTTTCTCCCGGCAGTCACGGGCGCATGGCCCTGGAAGACAGGCCGGTGGCCGAGAGTGCCCTGGTGGTGCTCCTGGTGCAGTCCGTGATTGTGGCATTGATATTCATCCTGCTGCCTCTGTGGATCTTTCGCAGGAGGTCTCTCGTGGGCAAAGGTCTCGTCAGGACACTGGCGGCATTCGCATGCCTTGGCATGGCTTATATCGTAGTGGAGGTGGGGCTGATTCAGAGATTCAACCTTTTTCTTGGAAGGCCTGTGGTCGTGTTTGCCACCGTTCTTGGAACGCTTCTGGTTTCTTCTGGACTTGGATCTGCATTTGCCAGGCGTTTCAAAAGCCCCCGCGCTTTCATGGTCGCATCGCTGGTGGCATCGGCAGCCGGGCTGGTAACCGCTGTAGGGGCCCCAATCATAATCGATGCCGCTCTTGCCTGGCCAGCCTGGGCTCGGGTTTTACTCTCAATGATCTTGTTGTTGCCTGCCGGATTTGTCATGGGTATGCCATTTCCTCTCCTTGTCAGGATGGTGGATGAGCACAACGCCGAGCGAATCCCCTGGGCCTGGGGTGTAAACGGGTTTGCGTCTGTGGTCGGATCCATCAGCGCCGTGCTGCTGGGCATGACCTTGGGATTTACAATCGTTGTGGTGGTTGGGGTGGCTTTTTATGTTTTTGCCGCTTTGAGTTCCATCGGACTTGGATCTGATACCGTCTCCTAATATGATGGGCATCTGACATGGCAAAGAAGAAAAAAAACAATTCCGAGGAATCGACTTCAGAATCTTCCAATACCAAGCCCAGAAGAGATTTTCTGGTAACCGGCGGAGCCATCTTGCTGGGAGTGTCTGCGGCTTCATCCATGGCAGCGGTTGTGCGTTTTGCCTCACCTGATTTTTCAACCGGTGCCCCTACCAGTTTTGCACTGGGCCGGGCGTCCGATTTCAAACTAAACACCCTCTCATGGCTGCGGGATCGGGACATATTCGTCATACACGATAAAATTGGATTTGGTGCATTTTCCGCAAAGTGTACTCACTTGGGCTGCATCGTTCAGAGAACTTCGGATGGTTTCAAGTGCCCTTGCCATGGTGCCTGTTTCGGCCCGGAGGGTGAGGTCCTTTCGGGTCCGGCGAGGCGGGACTTGCCATGGTTCCATCTGTGGGCAGACAACGATGGCATGATATGGGTCGATTCTGCCTCGGAGGTGGCAGCAAAAACCTTACCTCTGTCGCAGCTGAAGCAACAATCCGGTGACGAGGATGAATCATGAGCGGCTTTCTTCGCACTCTTTGGTCTAACCTCCTCGCCATACCATCAAACATTCGCACTGGCTTGCGTCCTCTTCCGACTGATCCCGCAAAGCCTTCGGTGCGAATGAGACGCGCTTTTTTTTACCACCTTCACCCAATGACCGTCACCCGACGAGCCCTCAGGCCCTTTGTAACCATGGGTCTCGGCTTGGCTTCGATCACATTGTTCGTGTTGTTATGTATAAGCGGTGCACTGTTGATGGTCTATTACGACCCATCTGCAACGGGTGCCCACGCAAGTCTGATGGATATTCAATACGCTGTACCCTTGGGGGCATTCTTGAGGTCTCTGCACCGTTGGAGTGCACACGCCATGGTGCTTGTGGTGGTCATGCACATGTTCAGGGTGGCATCACAGGGAGCGTATTCAGGACGACAACTGAACTGGACCATAGGCTTGTCCATGCTCGTCTTGACTATGGGGCTTGCTTTTACCGGGTATCTTCTTCCATGGGATCAACGATCCTATTGGGCTGTTACCGTAACGGCCAGCATGCTGGATCATTTTCCTCTCATCGGCGAGAGCTTCAAGGAACTTTTCCTGGGAGGCAGCAGCGTGGGCGGCGCCACCTTGCTCAGGTTCTATGCCCTGCATGTCGCATGGCTTCCCGTCGCAGTGCTGGTCCTGATGGCCCTGCATCTGTGGAGATTGCGCAAGGACGGCGGCCTGGCAATAGGCTCCCATGTGTCCGCCGATGTAGAAAAGGTGCCGGCATGGCCTCATCTCGTGCTGCGAGAAGCATCCTATGTCTTGGTACTTTTAGCCGTCATGTTCGTAATAAGCTCAATCTTCAGCGCATCACTTGGAGGAGCACCGGACATTCATCATCCCTCGAATCCTGAGAAGGCCCCTTGGTATTTCCTGTGGCTTCAAGAGATGGTCTCCTACTCGGTACCGGTAGGTGGGGTCCTGTATCCTGTAGCGCTTGTGCTTTTGCTGATTGGAATTCCACTGCTGGATCGCGAAAAGTCCGGCGTAGGGATGTGGTTTGGTCCTCCGAAAGCAAAGCTGGTGATCATGTCCAGCATCCTGCTTGCCACAGGTGCCTTCATCCTGTTCGAGTTTTTGTATATGTCCCGATCTTCCGGCCTGTATGTGGCCGAGATAGGCACTGATATCCTGAATCCGGCAACCGGCATGCTGGTTCTCTCCGTGCTCGTTTTTTTTACATCAGGAATTCTGGCTGCCTCCACACGCACAGCTTGTCTCAGTGCACTGTTCGTCCTGGTGATAGGACTCGTGGGCTTCATGCTGGTGGGAGTTTGCAGAGGGCCTGACTGGATCTTTTATTGGCCCTGGCAGGAGTGGCCCCATGGGTTTTGATCTAGAAGCGGATGTGCGAAGAGTTCGCCTTATTTTTTTCTTGGCCTCGTTGACCCTGCTTTGTGCCATGGCTTTTGTCTTCTTCTGGAAATCCGAGCCTCAGTGGAGGCGTATACAGGACGATTATCAGGGGCCCAAGCTGGGACCCGCTGGTTTCACGGGGGAAATTCGACAGAAAAAAAATTGTGCGGGGCAAACGGATCGATGCACTACCTGCCATCTCATGGTCAATCGCAAGGACCTGGAGGGGCAGAACGTGGAAAAGATCTACCGGGCTCATCCCGGATCCATGGTCCACCATTTTTCCAGTGGCATTGGTTGCAGTCAGTGCCATGGTGGCAATCCCAGGGCATTGGACCCTTCGGTTGCCCATGCCTTGACCAATGGAAGGGGTAAGGACCCTCTCATGACCCAGCCGAACATCCAGGCCTCGTGCGTCAAGTGCCATGTGCCCGGTGCTGTCGAAGGAAGCGAGCGCTTGGAATCCGGAGCCATGATGTTCGTACAGCTAGGGTGCATGGTTTGTCATCCCCTGGAGCCAGGGGGAGCAGGCAGCGCGGACTATGGCCCTGACCTGAGGGCCATGGGGAGACAAGATTTGGAGTATCTGCGACAAAGCGTCCTGGATCCGACCGCAAACTTTGCAGGATCCACCATGCCCTCTTTTCGCAAAACTTTCGAGCACAGGCCCCATGCATTGGAGGACCTGTTGATCTTTATACAGAGCCTGACCCTGAAGACGGAACCTGCCTGTGCAACACGTGACAGGTTCAAGGGAATTGTCCAGTGGAAATGCTCCAGGTGCCACAATGGTCCTGCAGGCAAGGCCCAGGGCAGAACTTCCCATTCTTGCCCATATATTAAAGCAAGGGCCCACGAACTGCGATGCTCCAGGTGTCATTCGTATTCCATTCCCAAACCAAGTTTGTTTTCTGGCCGCTGTCCGGTGGTGCAGGAGCATAGAAAAAATTGTATAGCGTGCCATGATGCGCCGCGTCGTCAATGGAAATTAAGCGAAAATAAATGATTCTTTGGCAGGACCTGTGGAGTGTATACCCCACTTTCAAGAAATGCTCACAGGGAGTGTAGACTTTTGTTTCTAATCTAACTTACTGTTAATATGACATAAATGTCTTTTTGTGGCTTTTGTCCTCAAACTTCGGCTCTTTCATGACCATGTCTGTAGACTAGGCCCCCCACTTTGTAACTTCAGGATTGGAGGAATTTCTGTTCGACTTGGTAATAACTAATTGTATTAAAAGGAAATTAACGACCAAGACATGTCGCCGATGGTTTTGGCCCGAAACTGGCATAAGAAACAGGTGATGAAACAACAAGCGAAAAATAAAGAATTTTTTGATAACAAAGAAAAAAAGACAAGGAGGCTTGTGATGAAAAAGAGTGTTATTTTGATGGTAGTGGCCATGGGCATGTTTTTGGCTCTTCCTGCCTTTGCGCAGGATGATGCGGCTCCCGGTGAGTGTACTGGTGGACTGTGTGGAACCCCTGATGAATCAGGCGGTGGTTGTGGCTGCGGCTGTGGTTCCATCCTGATTGCCAACACGGATCTGGGTGACACCTATCAGTATGCAGACGACTACGATGAGGACGGAATCGAAGACGATTTCGACAATTGCCCGTTCTTGGCAAACCGCGACCAGGTGGATGCCGATGGTGACAACCGCGGTGATGCCTGTGACAACTGCGTCAATGTGGCCAACGAATTCCAGCGTGATGTGGATGGTGACGGTCTTGGTGACCTGTGTGATGATGACATCGATGGTGACACAATCCTCAACGACGTGGACAACTGCATCGAGGTTCGCAATCCCACGCAGAACAACGTGGACATGGACAATTTTGGCGATGCCTGTGACGATGACATCGACGGTGACGAAATCCCCAATCTGGAAGACAACTGCCCGTTTATCTCCAATCCTTCCCAGCAGCCTGCGGACGTGGTGCCTGGTTGCAACAAGGACGAAGACAACGACTTTGTCAATGATGATGTGGATAACTGCCCAACGGTTTACAACCCGGACCAGGCAAACGCAGACGGCGACATCATGGGAGATGCCTGTGATGCTGACGCTGATGACGATGGCATCCTCAACGAGGTAGACAATTGCAAGTTCGTGTCCAATATAGAGCAGCGTGATGATGACCGTGACGGTGTAGGCGATGTGTGTGACCCGACTTACTGCTACGTAGCCGACGAAGTTACCTCTTGTCTCGACCCCACCAGCACCTTCACGGTGTACGGTGGTGCAGACAAGCTGGTGAACACAGGCGAGACAGTTCCCATGCTCTTCTGGGCCAACCGCAAGAACCGCGGAATCGAGTACGAGTGGACCATTGTCGACAGGCCTGATGGCTCCAGCGCAACCATCAAGAACCCTCGTGGATCGGCCACATTGTCGACACCTTATAACTATCACTACAAGAAGGGTCGCTTGGTTGAATTTACTCCTGATATGCCAGGTGACTACAAGATCAAGATCACGGCACGCCTGGTATTCGATGATGACCTCTACCCTGGAAAGCGTACCGATGAGCATGTCATGACTCTCTCCGCTGAGGGCGACCCTGTCTCCACCGGTTGTTCGACTGCAGGTGGAAACGCTGCGCCATTCGGTCTGCTGGGAATGTTGCTTGGCTTGGTAGCCTTGCGGCTTCGCAGGAAATAAACGGTAGTAGTTTTACTGACTCCTTTCCTCGCTTGGGTCGGTCGTCCTGATGGGCGGCCGGCCTTTTTTGTGCCAAGTGCTTTCCTTCTCGAAGATTTTCCTTTACTACCAGGATTTCCCACCTCGCTTGCGATCTCTGTGTCGATGCTTCGGAATCTGTCCTCGACGTGGTGAATCCACGACTGCGGACGATTCCTTGCATCTCCGTGACCTCACAAGCGATCTGGAAAATCTGATTCAATAATGTGGGAGATTTAGGTACTACGCAATGCTTTCAATAGTGGCACAGTTGTGCTTCAGTTTTTTCTATAATTTCTAATACAGTAAAAGTGTTTTTCTGTTAGCAGACCGGTAATTGCAACTCGTACGTCAAATTGGCACAGGCATTGCTTTTATTGCTGGAGCAGAGAATGGGCTGGCTTTATTTTTACAGGAGGGATCGTTGATTTCAAAGCACACTACACCAGAAGAAAATAGCATCTTAAGCGGCGGAACTCTTGACTCACTTCATGTGACCAACTATAATTCTTTCCTTGTGAAATCCCTTGGAAACCAATGGACTTTTGATATAGAGAGTCCATGCTTTTTACGGTTGCAAGGGCTGTGCGGTCGAATGAAACCCTCTCAAGCCAGACTCGACCTTGTTTGGGTCGAGAAGCTGGCGGGCCAGGAGAAACGTCGATGAACTTCATCGCGCAGTTTAATCCATTCTCTAAAACCGGTATTTGGATGTTCCTGATCCTGATGGTCGCAGTGTATACGCTCACCATTATCATCGAGCGTGTTTATACCCTTTGGTTCAGGTACAAGATCGACGCAAACCAGATGTTGAGCCGTGTTCTGTCTTTCGTCGATTCCAACAACTACTCGAGGGCCATCGAGGTCTGCAACGCTAGGCAAAGTCATCCTCTTTGCATAGTGTTGAAGTCAGGCCTGCTCAAGGCAAACCGTACGGACATAGAGATACGCCGTGCGCTTGAGCAGATGACCATGAAGGCGGGAGCCCAGGTGGGGAAACGTACACCTTTTCTCGCCACTTTGGCAAACGTGGCAACCTTGCTAGGCCTTCTGGGGACCATCTTCGGTCTAATCCTGGCGTTCGAGGGTGTCAGTGCTGCCTCGGCTGCCAAAAAGCAGGAGGTTCTGGCCAAAGGTATTTCGGTTGCCATGAACACGACGGCTTTTGGGCTGATAGTTGCAATCCCCACGTCCATAGCGCATGCGGTGTTGTCCTCCAGGCAAGGAGCATTGCTTGACATGATCGAGGATAGTGCCATGACCTTGTTCAATCACCTCTCGGCAAAGAACCGTGCCGGTCAGGTGAAGCGCTAGGGCTAGCAACACTGCCACCGCTCCTGGAACTTTGGGAGCATGGATGGAGGTGTGACATGTTCAGCAAGAAGGGACGGGTGTCCGAAGAGCCAGTCGACCTGAACATGGTTCCTATCATGAACCTTTTTCTGGCGATGATTCCTTTTTTGCTGAGTTGTGCCGCCTTCTTTCAGGCTTCGGTTATCAATGCATCGGTACCTGCCTTGAGTGAAGGTGGAGATGACCAGCAGGATGAGCCCAAAAAGGAGATGAAGAAGATCTCGCTGAATCTTCAGATATCCAAAGATGGCTTTACGCTGAGTGCTGATGGCGACCAGCCGGAAGAAGAGCTGAAGGCCATCACCACCAAGATTCCAAAGAAGAACGGTGAATACGATTTTGAAAAGCTGGCAGAAAAATGCCGACAACTGCATGACAAGTACGACAAGAGCGACACCGTGGTGATTTTGCCTGACAAGGATGTGCGTTATGACGTATTGATCCACACCATGGATGCCACCAGGGAGCGCATTGTCGATACCAAGCTGGATAGACGTGTGGGCCTGTTTACCAATGCGGTCGTATCATCGATCCTGTAGAACAAGTGTCTGGAGAAGAATATAACGATGTTTGAGAGAAAACGAAATCGGGAGATGAAAGAAGCATCGTTGAACCTCACATCCATGATGGACATGTTTACCATCATCCTTGTCTTTTTGATCTTTTCTTTCAACGCAGAAGACCAGAGACTGACCTTGGATTCGGATCTCACGCTTCCCGAATCAATTGCCGCCTTGCCATTCAAGTGGGCCATCAACGTCAACGCAACACCCACTGAGCTCAAGGTGGAAAAAAACCAGATAGCTGCCATCAAAAAGGGACGTATCGCCGGAGTCAAGGTGGACAAGGAAAAGAAGCGTATCATGCCCATGTACAACTTGCTTAAAAAGTACAAGGAGATGGAAGCTCAGGAGAAGGTCAATCCTACCGGCGACGAGACGGTCATAGCATTCCAGGCGGACAAGGATTTGCCCTTCGAACTCATTGACCTGATCATGAAAACCTCTGCGCAGGCGGGCTATCCAAACTTCCGGTTTGTGGTCATGAAGAAATAGGAAGGAGCTGCATGGTGAAACGGACACTGCTTTGGTCATTATTCTTGACTGTCTGCGCCAGCTTTCTGTTTGGAGATGCAGCGTTTGCCATGTCGTACAAGATGCCTCTTCGGCATGGTACGGTATGGTCGCCGGGTGCAGAGGGAGTTTTGTTGGCGAGGCGTAAACGCCGCACCAAAAGGCGGCGAAGAAAAAAACCAAAGCCAAAACCAAAGCCAAGTGCTCAACCTGATGAAACAAAATCCGCACCCGCCGATGCTCCCGAGGGGGCTTCTGGCGGAGGGGATGCCATACCCTTGGGACCCGGAGGCCGTAGCAGGGTGGATTTTGACGCCATGCAAATTAGAGGTCAGACCACGAAGTCTGGTGAAGTTCAGATACTGGAAAGGAAAGACACCGAGCTTAAATCAATGGTCAAGCGTCGTACCAGTTTCAGGGAGGAGATCATAGAGACGGTCTTTCCTGACAAGGCTGGAGCATTGAAATAGATGCACAGGGTTGATCCCATGGCTTATGTCGTTCTGGGCAACTTTCCGGAAAGGGGTATTTTGTTGTGAACGTACTTCAGGTGTTCATTTTCCGGCAAGGGAGATTCTTCGGTACGGAGTGTTTTGCTCAGGGCCAGATAATAATGGGACGAAGCCCTGATGTGGATCTCCTGCTCGATGATGACATGACATCCCGGTCTCATGCCTCCCTGGAGGTTACGGCAGAGGGTATGGTACTTGAGGATCTTGCAAGCTCCAACGGAACCTACGTCAACGGAGAGCCCATCGAGAGGTGTTATGTCAGCTCCAGGGATGAAGTCTCCATCGGGTCTTTTACTCTCAAGTTCAAGCTCCTGAGCCAGTCAAAACCGGCATCCCGGTTTTCAGACGAGACCAGGGTGGTCGCAAAAGGCGATGTGACCGAAGTGGCCTCGGAGGAGGAGTTGGCACAAGGCCTGGACGAAGATCCTGTTATTCGTGATGAGACCGAAGTCCTGAGCGCCAAGCAATTGATGGCTGTTCGCGATCAGCAAAAAGAGCCTGCAAGAGTCAGGGAGGTCAGGGATCGCAAGGCTGAGATAGCTGCAGCACTGCATGAGCAGTTGGAGGATGAAAGCGAACCCGATGTTTCTCTGTCCACTGAGCGCTTGCAAAGACCCTCCGAAGTGGTCAAGTCACAATCACCCAAAAAAGATAAAGCAAAGATGGAGTCCAATTTGGACCCAAGCATCCCGCTTCATGATAGTTCAACCAGGTGGTTGACTCCGGAACCCACAGACGGACCTAGTATACAGTTGGCCAACGAGTTGGAACCGGAGCAACCGGCTCCCATTGTGCAGTCTCAACCACCCCTTGCATCCACTGCCCATATGAGCACTTCAGGCATGGTGTCTGATCCGGTGCCCCGGACGGACTGGATGCAGCCTGAGCCCCCCCCTTCACAAGCTTTTGCTGCAGGCGTCAGCGATTCGTCATGGTCAGGTGCATCGGACATAGTGGACTATGATGAGGAGGATGAAGAGGCTCAACCCAATTTTGTCGAGCCCTTCTCCTTGCTGAACAACATCATTCGGGAAAATTTTGCTCAGCCGCAGGTGCCGACCTTGTCCACCCCTGTGATGGAGATCATCGACTATTCTTCAGACAAGGATGTGCTCGGATATCATCAGGTGTCGAAGGGTAAAAAATACAGGATCGGTCCGGAACGTTTCGTCCTCGCTCAATATAACGACAGGGCAGGTGGCAGGATACTGTTTACCGACGAGTTCTCCGGTGGGGTGATCACGGGAGATCAGACAGTGCCCCTGGATGACCTGAAGAACGCAAGCAACCAGGTCGGAAAGAAAAAGGGCAAACCCATCTATGCATACAAGCTTCTCAAGGGTGATTATGCCAATGTCATCCATTCTTCAGGTGGTTCTTTTGTCAGGTTCGTCAATCCACCGTCTTTGCCACCCCCCAAGTTCAAATTCAGGCTGGACCCCATGGATTTGAAAATTTTTGGTGGATCATTTCTCGGGACAGTATTGGTCATAGTCTTGATGGGCCTGTTTGGCGGCAGAAAAGAGGCCGTCGCTTCCGCCGATTTGGACAGGTTTGCGAAAGTAGATATCAAAGATTTACAGATGGAGAAAAAGGAAGAGGAGATAGAGGTCCCGCTGGATCAACTTCCGGAACCGGAAAAGAAGGAAGAGGAGAAGGTAGAGGAGAAGAAGGAAGAGGAGAAGCCCAAGGAAAAGCCAAAGAAGGAAAAACCAAAGAAACGCTCCAGGAAGCGCTCCAAGAAAAAGGGTGGTGGTGGAGAAAAGGCCAGTGGAGGCGGCGTAGGAATGATGGCTGCCCTGGGTAATCTCAATCAGAAGAAGTCCTCGCAGAATATCGTCGCTGCCGTGACAAACCTCGATGCTGTCAGGGTCCCTGGTGGGCGCTCTCGTTACAAGGTCTCTGGCCTGGTGACAAAGCTGCCTTCATCTTCGGTGGTGACATCGCGAGGCCGCGGTGTTGGAGTAAAGGGCGGTATAGAGTTACTAAGGGGAGGAAAGGGCCGCGGTGGAAGGGCCGGCATAGGGCCCGGTGCCCTGGGTGGTGGAATGACCGGGCGGCGCAAGGTCGGTGGCGTAGTGTTCAAGGCGCCAAAACGAAAAATGAGGGTACGGGGAACCCTGAGCAGAGAGGCCATAGCCAAGGTCGTGCGAAAGCACTTGAGGCAGATACAATACTGTTACGAAAAGAATCTTTTGCTAAATCCAAAGCTTGCGGGTAAATTGATGATGGAGTGGACCATCTCCACATCGGGATCCGTCAGTGTGGTAAAGACCAAGATCAACTCCATGGCAACCCCCGCAGTTGCCATGTGCGTATCTGCAAATATCAAGAAATGGAAATTTCCAAAACCAAAGGGCGGTATAGTCGTAGTTAGCTATCCATTCATATTCAATTCTATTGGATTCTGACGATTTGCTCTCATCCAAGGGGAACTCACTTTGAAACTGCAACGAATCCTGGAAGGTTTTGTTCTTGATTGGTTGAGAGATCTTGGATTTACTCCAGGAGTAGCCCTTTGGGAATTGACTGGTATTCTCCATGATTGCGGCATGGATATGTCATTGTTTGCCGTTTAGGGAGGCTTCGATGCAATCCGAATGTTGTAAGCTCCGACCGTTGGTCTTTGCGGCCCTTGTGTTGGCTTGCCTGGTATTGCCTTTGGGGGCATTTGCCGAAGAGGATCTGGACCAGGGGAGGATTTTTTCAATCCAGGATCGGCCATACCATATGAATCATGAATTTACCCTGTCTTTTGGATTTATGCCCCTGGATGCCTTTTACAAGATGTTTTCCGTAAATGGCCACTACGTTGTGCATTTTGATGAGCTTTGGGCATGGGAGGCCGTGCACCTGTCCTTCTCGAAATATCTAAGCATCGACACTGGCCTGAAGGGAGAGTTGGATGACAGATGGGATGTCCAACCTACGGATCCGGAGGAGAAGAGGATCGACTTTACCATCGACACCAATCTGATGATCAAGCCCATGTTTGGCAAGGCTGTTCTGTTTGATGACTCGGTGATCCATTCGGATACCTATTTTCTGGTGGGATTGGGTGCCGAGAAGTTCGAGACAGCGTGGTATCCTGCCATCGATTTTGGAGTTGGTATAAGGATTTTTATAATCGATACCATCTCGGCACGTCTCGAGGTCAGGGAATACATACACATCGGAGAGGAAGTGGGTGGTACTCTGGTTTTTGGCCTGGGTTTTTCATACAACGCCTTTGCCGAGGACAATAAGGTCTCTGCCGGCTCCACCACTGAAACAAGGGAGGGACAGCCATGAATCAGGCTACATCCACCCTGCGCCTGTTGTCCGTTGTGATGGCACTGTCGGTGACCATTACATTCGGTGGGTACAGTTTTGCTGATGATGACTTTGAGCAGAAGAGCGCCTATGGTCCAATTCAAAAAAGGGGCTACGAACTGAATCATGAAGTAAGCCTGGGCTGGGCTTATCTGCCTCTCGATCCTTACTACAAAGGATACGGTGCGTCCTTGTCCTATACCATTCACTTTGGCCACCTTATGGCCCTGGAGCTGTTTCGTGTAGGATTTTCATGGAATACCGACACCAGTCTCAAGACCAAGCTCATAGATCAGATGCCGAATATTTCTCCTACCGAATTTCCCGCGGTGGTTTTCTTCGAAAATACGAACCTCGTCTTCAAATTGCTGTATGGTAAACAGACTTTTCTGAACAGGGCTGTACTCCATTACGAAATCTTCGTGACTGCCGGAGCTGCATTTGCATTCCTGAATCCATTCAACGTAACTGAGTTGGATATGGATAACGCCAGGTACGACATGGGGGTCAACGGTGGAGTTGGATTCAGGTTCTGGTTGAGTCCCTCTTGGTCTATCAGGGTCGACCTGCGGGATACTGTCTTTTTGATCGAATTGGGAAGTGCGGGTGGAGATGTACAACTTGATAATTCGGCCGAGATTGGCCTGGCCATTTCTGCGGACCTATAGGGAGAGCTGAGATATGCGCATGATGATTTATGCCATTTGCGCCCTTTCGTTTGCCTTGACCATTTCCAGTAGCGGGTATGCGCAGCAGGGCGGTGGTGAAGATGCAAAAGGTGAACCGTCGGGTGAGTCCACGAGCAAGCCGTCCGCAGAATCCAAGACCAAGCCTGTTCCTGCACCTAAACCATCGGAAGAAGGCCTCAGCGAGCAAGAGCTGCAAGAGCTCGAGGGTAAGGTGGAGGAGGAGGTCAAGGTCGGGCCAGAGGTCTTCGATGAGGGTGTGAAGCTTTACTATGAGGGCAATTACGTCAGCGCTGCAAAGAGACTTTGGGACTACATGTCTGCAAATGAACAGGGTGCTGACAAGTATGGATATGCTGAATATTTTCTTGCTTTGTGTTTTGACAAGCTTGGCTTGAGTCACGCGGCCATGGAGTATTATTACAATGTCGCAAAGAATCCCAAAAAGTCAGAGTTATTGCCGGATGCTCTCTCTGCCATCGAGGTCATAAGCAGGGAAAAACCCTTCGACCATGACTTGATCATAAAGGATCTTCTTTATGATCGTGAATTCGGTTTTTTGCGAAAGGATCTCAGGGAGTTTGTGGAGTATTACCAGGGATTGATGGATTACAGGAACGGCTTTATCCGCTGGGGGACCACCCATTTCGCCAGGTTGCCAAAGGGCAGCTACTATTACTACAAGGCGCGTTACGTTCAGGCTGTGTATTCGCTGGTAAAATACAACCTGGACGAGGCCCTGGGCATTTTCAAGGAGATCCTAGCTTCCGATATAGACCAGGCTGATGTTGTAAACAATGCGAGGCAGAGTGTTGCCCGGATTCTCTTCGAGCAGAAAAAATATAAAGAAGCATATGACATGTACGAGACCATCAATGCTCCTGTCGAGGATCAGGCATCCGTGTTCATGGAGGAGGCCTGGACACAATACTATCTGAAGAACTACCAGAGAGCCATGGGCTTGCTATACTCCTTGGAAGCCCCATCCTTTTTCAGGTACTTCAATCCGGAAAAGTACATTCTTAAATCCTTGATTTATAAAAATCTCTGTCACTACAACGTGGCCAAGGACGCAGTTGCAGAATTTTTCCAGCAGTATGGTGACGCAGTTGATGCGGTGTACGACAGGGTTGACTTGGACAAGAACGAGATTATTCTGGATGCAGCATTGCAGACACCTGAGCTGATTGAGATGGGGCGTTTCCAGCGACTGCTGGATACAGAGTTGGGAGCACTTGGTGATTTCGAATCTGCATGGGACGAAAACGGCCTCTTGGAACATTTGAATCGGATCTACAACCTGAAAATACAGGAAGTCAACAGGAGTTTGAAGACCAAGCTGGACCGCTCTCTGAGGCGTGTTGCGGAAAAGCTCCTGGAGTATGAAGAGCAGATGAACCTGATGGAATATGAGATAGGATTGGCCATTTACAAGCGAATCAAGGGTACGCCGACTCAAAAGGAAGGCGAAGAGGAAAAAATACCCTATTCGGACAGTAAAACCTATTTTGAATTCGATGGTGAGTTTTGGAACGATGAGCTTCATTCCTTCCGTTTCTTCATCGAAGACCGCTGCTTCAGCGAGGAACGCTGGGAGTAGGTCAAACAGGGAGCCAACATGAAGGGGACCTTCAAGAGCCTCCTGCCAGCCATGATGCTGGCTGTGATCAGTCCATGGATACTCGGTTTTTCCTTGACCGATGGAGCCGAGGAAAAAGCCGAGCAGGTCGACAGCCTGAGACGTGACATCATCAAGGTAGACCACTCCATAGAGGTCACCAAGGACCTTATCAAGAAATCCAAGGGTGCAAAGTTCCAGGCTGATATTGTCTTCAGACTTGCAGAACTCTATGTGGAAAAGTCCAGACTCGTCTACTACCTGGAAATCGAGACCCGCGGTCTTGAAAATGCCTCATCAGCTGAAGCCAAGCTGCTGAAAAACGAGGCTATCACCATCTATGGCGATGTGCTTCGAGATTTTCCAGATTACAGGTATGCAGACAAGGTGCTGTTTTTCATGGGCCACGAGTACCATGAACTGGGCATGCACGAAGAGATGATCAAAACCTACAAGAAACTGGTAGATGAATACCCCAAGAGCCAGCTTCTTCTGGAGTCGTTGTATATCATAGGCGAGTACTACTTTTTTACCGAGGACAATATTTTCGAAGCAGAAAAGTACTACAAGAGAATACTGGAATATCGCGAGTCACCAATACATGACATGGCTCGATATAGACTGGCCTGGGTGGAAATCAACAAGGCCAAGCAAGACGACAACGACAAGAAAGACAAGAAACACTGGAAAGCGGCCTTGAAACTTTTCGAGGCTGCAGTCATGTCGGAGAATAACAAGGAAAAGAAGCTGGATCTGGATACCCAGGGTTCGGTGGACATCAAGCTTCAGGCACTCAATGGAATAGTCTTTTGCTATACCGAAGTTTATAGACCCAAAATGGCCCTTGAGTATTTCCGCAAGCTTGCCAGCTCCAAGACCGTCTACCTGCACGCGCTTGAAAAACTTGCCAACAGGTATTTCATCAAGGAGCAGTATGACAACGCTGCGTTGATTTATCGGCGTATCATCGATCTCTCCAACGACGTCGAGAAAAACCTGGATTATGCACAGCGTATCTACGATGCATCTACTTTTTCCAAGAAAAAGGACAAGGTGGACGAGGACGTAAGGGCTCTGGTCAAGGCTGCTGCAAAATATGCTTATTCGTGGCGTATCGCCGACAGCGAGAAGAAACAACTCACCAAGGAATACGAAGTATATGCTCGAGATATCGTGACCAAGCTGCACCTTCTGGCGCAAAAGAGGGACGAGAAGAGAGCGTATCGTATAGCCGCTAGGGCATATGAAAATTACCTTTCTTTCTTCGATTTTTCCGACAAGATCATCGAGGTCAAGTTTGATTATGCAGAGGCGCTCTTCCATTCGAAACAGTATCTGAAAGCTGGTCGCGCATATGAAGACGTGGCAAGGATTATGAAGGAGAGCAAAGACAGGAAAGAAGCCCTTTATTCAGCCATACAGTCCTACCAGTACACCCTTGGTGATATCAAATATCTGAGTCGATTCGAACTCGTTGAAGCCAGGCAGGGTTTGAAACAACTAGGTGCGTATTTTGTAAAAAAGTATCCAAAGGACTCCAAGGTTCCTACCATCAAGTTCAACGTCGCCAGGATGTTCTATGATCAGGGTGAATACAAACAGGCCATAGAGTCCTTCTTGGAATACATCAAACAGTATCCAACTCACAAGACCGTACCCATCGCAGGTCATCTGGTACTGGATTGTTACAAGCAACTAGAGGATTATACCGGCTTGGCAAAACAGGGACGTGCTTTTGTGTCTGACCCGGCCATCAGGGACGAGAAATTCAAGAAGGAAGTTGCCGCCATCGTTCAGGCTGCTGAAAGCAGGGAACTGGACAAGAAGACCCTGGAGGTTACAAAGGAAGGTGGTGATGCTGTAGAGGCTCTCCTCAAGTATGCAGGCACCGTTTCAGGCGGTCAGGCCGAGGATGCCATCTACAGGTCTTTTGTCATGGCCAAGGAGAAGCGTTCCATAGAAATGGCCTTCAAGGCCGGGGCCCAGTTGGCTGCACAGTACAAGAAGTCGAAGTATCTGAAAGACGTCTATGCAACCCTGGGCAACTTTTCGGCCCAGATGGCCGATTTCGAGCGTGCGGCCGCATTATACGAAGATTTCTTTGCACATTTCCCAACTGCACCCGAGGCCAGGCAGGCCATGAAGGGGGCGGCCATGTTCCACACTTACCTTGGCAATTATCAAAACGCCATCAAGGATTACAAGTTGTTGCTCGATAAGGCCACAGGTGACGAGAAGGGCATGATTTTGGTGGATATGGCAGACGCTTATGCCAACATGAATGATTGGCGTATGGTCAAGAATATCGCTGCAAAAGCTGTGGCAGTCTTGCCTTCGAGTGTCAAGGGGCAGTTGCTGTTGGCAAAGGCGGAGGAAAAGCTTGGCAAGTTGGACGATGCCAAAAACTCGTTCATGGCAGCGGCAACCTCTGGCGGACCGGATGATACAGCGCTGTCTGCAGAAGCTCAGTTCAGGCTGGCAGATATGTTGATGACTGATTATCGAAAGGTGCGTTTTGGTGCTGGCCAGGATGATACGACCGTGGTGCAGACCAAGATGCAACTCATTCAGACCATCGACCAGTTTTTTGCAGGCGTCGTCAATATGAAAGATCCCCAATGGGCCATCGCGGCCTTGTTCAGCTTGTACGAACTGTACAAGGATTTTGCCCAGTTCCTTTCCGGGGCGCCCGTGCCCGCAGACCTCACTGCCGATCAAAAGAAGCAGTACAAGCAGATGATCGCCCAACAGGTAAAGGCGCAGAACGATCAAGCTAAACAATACCTGGATGCCTGCAAGCAGGCTGTTCGCACAAAGAAAATTTTTGGCAAATATGCCATGGCATGCATAACTGGCGAACTTTCCGCGACGGCCGAACAAACCACTCGCAGGAGAGGCGCGAAGCTGACCGGCGAGGCTGCTGACAAGCTAAAGGCAAAGCTCCTCAAGAATCCCAATGATCTCAAGACGCTGGATGAGCTGGCCAGGCTTGCCATTACTGCGGGGGATTTCCACTATGCAAGACTGATCCTCAGCAAGGCGTTGGAGATCGACAACAACCATGCAGCAAGTCTTAATCTTATGGGAGTGGTGGAGCAATTCTTTGGAAACGATCAGGATGCTTATGATTACTACAGGAAATCATGGAAGTCTGACTCCAGCAATGTCCCGGCACGTCTGAATGCTGCCGGCTTGTTTACAAAATACAAGGACGAGGCCAGGGCACGGGCGGTTCTCAAGAACGTCATGTCTCAGGCCCGCACCTATGACCTTTCCACTGCTGATGTCCACCCTGCGGCAAAAGACGCCCTAAGCGTCTTGCGCATAAGGTGATGGGAGGAGCCATGAAACTCTACAGCTTGCTGCCTGGGGTTTTTATATCGCTGATCGCTTTTGTTTTATTCTCCGGGTGTGGCCCGTCACTTCATTATACAGTACCTGAAGACCTTCTGAAGCGACTGCCAAAGAGCAGTCGGCGATCTGTGTTTCAGGCCGAAACCGTCGTCACCATAGCCATAGACAGGAAAGGCGCCATAAAGAGAACAGTTGACAATGCCGAGCGAGAGATTGATAGAACTCTCGAAAAGATTAAAAAAGCAGAAGCCGAAAGGGATCGGGCAAGTTCAAAGAAGCAGCCTCAGTATGATCTTGAAATCGAAATGCTCGAAGCCAAGGTGGATTATCTTCACAAGGTCATAGATCATCAGGACATAAAGATGAAGCTGGCACAGTGGGAGTTGGTGCTGGCCAAGGCTCAATTCGAGCTGGCCAAGGTTCGTCTGGTCAAACGGCATTCCATAGCATTTTCCGGTGACGAGGAGGACTTTGTGCAGCAGGTGAATGATATCAAGGCCGACGTGGAGGATTTGCGCAAGGATGTTGCCAAGGCAGACGCCCAACTCAAGACAGAAGAGCAAAAGTGGCTGGCCGCAAAGAAACGTTACTATTCTTCCATTGGTGAATCATCCAAGGGATGGTGGACCGAACAATGATCATGAATGGCAATGTTGGAATGAGGAGTCACTGGAAGATTCTTTTCCTTTGTGTTCTTTTCTCTTTTATCGTGTTGCCTGTGTCGGCTGGGCCAAAAGACAAGGGCAAGAAGTCGGCATCGGCGGCCTCTGATGTCAAGAACAAGGGGGCCAAGGACAAGGTGGTCATTCGTGACACAGGCAAGCTGAAGGTCGATGACTCGCTCAACGAGGTCATAAGGGATTACAAGGCCCAGCTAAAGGAAAACCCGAATGATCCAGAGGCCTGTTTTACCTTGGCTCTTGCCTACCATGCCATGGGGGATATGAAAAAGGCGGAAAAATATTACAGAAGAACCATAAAGATCAATGAGGACGAGATTGATGCCAGGCTGAATCTTGGCGCAATTTTGCAGTTACAGGGAAAATACAGGAGCGCAATAGCGCAGTACAAGGACACCATTGCCAAACATCCTGAGGTGGTGGAGGCTTACTTCAACCTGGGGGTGGTATATACCAAGATGGCACGCCTTGACCTGGCCATGGCGTCATACATTACCGCCACAGAAGTGGATCCGAAATTTGCCTTGGCTCATTTTCAGCTTGCGGATCTTTACCACCGCAAGCTCGATTTCGAGAACGCGGAAAAAGAATATCTCGCAGCCATCAAGGCAGAGCCGCGATTTTCAGATGCCATGAACAATCTGGGCAATTTGTATTATGAGCAGGGAAAACTGAAAAAAGCGGTTTTCATGTATAAAAAGGCCATAGAAATAAATCCCCACAATTCAGAACTTCGTTATAATCTGGGCCTCGCTTACTTCAAGGCAAACCGAATCGATGAGGCCATTGCATCATACAAGAGGGCCATTGAACTGGATCCCAAGTATGCAGAGGCCTACAATAATCTCGGTGTGGCCCTTGAGAAAAAAGGCAAACATAAAGAGATGATACAGGCGTATGAAAAAGCCTGTCAGATAAATAGAAAGTACGTGGAAGCACATTTCAATCTTGGGCTGGCCTTTTTCAATGAGGGAAGATGGAATGAGGCCATCGATAAGTTCAGGGAAGTCCTGTTCATCGATAAAAAATATGCGGATGCCCAGGCTTATCTCGGTGAGGCCCTTTATCAAAAGGGAAACATCAAGGAGGCCATGAGACATTTCAAGGAGGCCATAGGCATCAATCCTGGCAAGGCCGAGTTCAGGTCTCGCATGGGGATTATATACATTGAAGAGGGAAAGCTGAAGAAGGCCGAGAAATCACTCAAGCAGGCTTTGGCCATGAACCCAGAGGACGCATTATCCAGAGCTGGACTGGCCAGGGCTCTTTTGGCCCAAGGCAAAGAGGATCAGGCTCTGGATGAATACGTCCAGGCCGTTCGTCTGGACCCAAGCCTAATCGATGCACACACGGCTCTGTACAAGTTGTATACAAAGAAAGCTGATTATGAAAAGGCCATAGCCCATGCAAAAGAAGTCATCAGGCTCGATCCCAAAAAACCTGAGGCACATCTGGCCTTGGGCGATCTTTACAGAAGCCGTGGATTGACGGACCTGGCTTCTTCCGAATACAAGATCGCCTTGGATCTAGATGCAAAGAACGCTATTGCCCTGCATCGCATCGGCAATATATTTGACCAGCGGGGCAATCTGGATGAGGCCATAAAGTATTTCCGAGATGCATTGAAAATCGATCCCAAGATGACCGAAGCCCGCTGCGATCTGGGTGTTGCTCTCTACAACAAGAGCAAGACGGATGAGGCCATAAAGGAGTTGAAAAAGGCTGTTTCTGTAAAGGCTGATCAACCCAAGGCCCACTACTACCTGGCAATCATGTATTACCAGAAGGCCTTCAGCTCCAGGGTGAAAAAGGCCAGGTATCTAAAGGATTCGGTAAAAGAGTTCAAGACTGCCATAAAGTTGAAACCCGATTTCGCCAAGGCACACCACAAGCTGGGCAAGGTCTACGTGGAGCTTGGTGAAAAAGACAAGGCAAAAGCATCCTTTGAAGAGGCGCTGAAGTTGTCTCCCGGTTTGTCGGATGCCAAGCTTGATTTGGAAAAGCTGCTGAAGACTACCAAGTGATGGTCATGCAGCCAGCCAGTCCACGGGGCCTTTTCCTTCCCGAACCACATAAGGCATATCACCTGAGAGATCTATTACGGTGGAGGGCACGTTAGGCAAGGCCCCTCCATCCACAACCAGATCCAGGACTTTTCCAAGACTCTTGTCAATATCAGCAGGATCACAGATGGGCGATGTATCACTGACGTTGGCGCTTGTGGTGATGATAGGATGCATCAGCTCCTTTACCAAGGCAAGGCAAATGGGGTTGTCCGGAATACGGATACCGACAGTTCTTCGCTTGGACATCATGATGCGAGGAACTTCCTTGGTAGCTTCCAGGATGAAAGTATATGGACCCGGAAGAAACTTGCGCATTATACGATATGCGTTGTCGTTCAGTTGCGCGTAACGGCTGATGTCTTTGAGATCTGAGCAGATAAAACTCAAGGGCTTCTTTCTGGAGCGGTCCTTGAGCTGATAGATCCTCTCGATTCCCGATTTGGAGAAGATATCACAACCAATGCCGTACACAGTATCCGTCGGATAGGATATCACTGCACCCTGAGCCAGCGATTCGACAACTCTGCGAACCAACCTGGGTTGCGGGTGGTCCGGGTTGATCTGAATTATCATGTTGCCACCTCCCTCGATTCCCTGCAAGGCGGTGAGTTTATATACATTTTTGAGACCATTGCAAGACCTGAAACCACAAAAAAACCGGGTTTCTTTTTTTTTGAAACTTCAATGAAACCCGGGCTCTCGTCTTTGGGCGCATTGACCTTGACTAAGGAGGCTGTTGTCTGTAGGCTGTTTTGGCATTTTTCCAAAAAAGCGTTCGGCAGGTGACCGTGCAAGGTCTTGAATATTGAGGATTTTGAAGTGATTTGTCCTAGGTGTGGAGCTGAAGTTCCCGATGGTCCTGAATGTGCTGCTTGCGGCGTGGTTGTACGGAAGTATCTTGCACGCCAGAAGGGCGAAGTTTCCTCAAACACAAGAAATGAAAGCCTGTCTCAACAAAAAACGTTGCCTTTTCAAAAGGATACTGGAATTATCCCAGGACGAGGTCCAGTCAAAGCACCTGTTGAGACCGCGAGAAAACTCTCGGACAGAAAAATGGCAGGCGCTTATGGCCAGTTGGGCAGAATGTTGGAGGCGGGCCTTTCTCCAACCGAGGCTCTTTATCTAATATCCCGATCTGCAAGGGGAAAGCTGGCAACAGCGGCCGATGCCATGAGGTCAGACATCCAGCAGGGTGCCTCTTTTGCCCAGGCCGCCGCCAATCAACCCGTGCTTTTTCCAGAATCCAGCATCGCCATCATACAAGCTGGAGAATCCACAGGAGGGCTCCCTGCGGCATTAGACGCCCTGGCTTCATCTGCCAGGGTGCGACTGGACATTAAAAGGCAAATCATTAGGGCATCTATTTACCCCTTTGTGCTGTTTACTCTCGTGTTTTTCATTCCAAAGGCCTACTTGTTGTTTACGGTTGGGTTTTGGGCTTATCTCATGGCGTGCTTGATCCCATACCTGACCGGTTTGGGAATTCTCATCGCTCTTGTCTGGTTTGTACCCATGCTTGCATCGAAGCTCATGGGCCGCGAGTTGACGGGCCGTGTGCTAAGGTCCATTCCAGGCCTTAAGGGACTTTTCAAGTTGTCTTCCAAGGCGAGGTTCATGGGCCATCTCGGGGCTGGTTTGTCCTCTGGACTGCCCATAGTGTCTTGCCTGAGGCTTGCTGCCAGCGCAACTTCGGATCCGGCGTGGATAGCCGGAATGAGCAGAGCCGAAAACATGGTTAAAAATGGCAGCAGTCTTCATGATGCCCTCGCTTCCACCGGACTTTTGGATGACGAGATGCTGTTGTGCGTTTCTTCTGGTGAGAGGGTGGGGCGTTTGGAAGAGTCTTTGGAGCAGGAGGCATCTTTGCTGGACAGTACCTTCCTGCATAGACTGAATATCTCCATACAGATTCTTTCTGTTTGTATTCTTCTGGCGACTTACGCTTTCGTGGCCAGTGCCGTGGTAGGAGAATACGAAGATGTGATGGACGGTGCCAAGACACAATTGGACCAGGTTCTCAAGGAGGTCGGTGGAGGACATGGCGGAGATATGAGTAAACTCCTGAAGGGACTGGGCGGTGCCAATGGAGGGGATTTGAGCAAGCTTCTGAAGGGATTGGATGGTGGTGCCAGGGGCAATGATCTGGAGAGGCTTCTGAAGGGACTGGATGGTGCCCAGGGTAACGACCTGGAGAAGCTTCTGAAAGAAATGAATCGGTCATCAGGATCAGCCAGGATTCCATCTGATCTCAAGGGTACTGTAAAGTGATCACCCTTGCTCACCGATGCAGTGTGGTTTTGGTAGAGACCACAGAAGGTGGGAACCTTGGTTCTGCATGTCGAGCGCTGATGAACTGCGGGTTCGGTGCCCCGGTACTGGTTGACCCTAAAATTTCCAACTGGCAGGATGCGGAAAAAATGGCTGTTCATGCTGTTCCATTGCTAGAAGCCGCACCCAGAGTGTCTTCTCTCATGCATGCTTTGTATGACGTTCATTGGGTCGTGGGAATCTCTGCGAGAATCCGCAAGCACAAGGAGAGAAAGGCACCTCTGGGCCCATCCGACTTCATCCAGAAACTTTTGAAGATCCCTCAAAACGCAAGGGTCGCCCTGGTGTTCGGCACTGAACGCACAGGCCTGACCAATGAACAACTCGGTCTTTGCCAGGATGTTCTGACCCTTCCTACTGATCCTGCCTATCCAAGCATGAACCTGGCTCAGGCCGTCATGGCTGTAGCGTGGACAATCAGAATGGTGGATCTGGGTGAAATCAGGGCCTCGGGGCAGATGGGATCCATACAAGCGGACCAGGAGAGACAGATTGCGAGCGCTGAGCAAGTCCATGGCCTGGTGGAGCATGCGCGCAGAACCCTTTCAGTCATCGGTTACCTGGACCCTCAAAATCCACAGCTCATTCTGGATGAGATTCGAAAGGTTTTTTCAAGGGCCATGCTGGATATGCGCGAGCTTAGGATGCTCAGAGGAATCTTTCACCGCATGGATGTCTGGATCGAAAGACACGGTGGCCCTAAAACTCCCAATCAACCCAGGGGCAAGAAACAGTACCAATAGTACCCATGTGGACTTTTTTTACTTTTCTATTTCCAATATGCGGAATAATTCTATGGGATCCTGTTTGCCTTTGACCCGCACAGGTTCGAGGGCGACTGCCTTGGAGTAGTTGCCAATATGCTCCATGGTGTTTTTGGTTACCAGCACCTCACCGCCGCGAGCTACACCTTCCAGGCGAGAGGCCAGGTTCACATTGTCTCCGATTACAGTGTAAGAGCTTTTTCTCTCATCACCTATGTTTCCCACAAACATGTCACCGGTATTGATGCCAATGCCAATGTTGATGGGAGGAAGACCCTGTGTTTGCCATTTTTCCATCAAGTCCTTGTGTTCGCGGGTCATCTCTATGCCACATTTTACTGCAGAAAATGCATGATCTTTGCGTTCCACCGGCGCACCCCAAAATGCCATCACGCAATCGCCGATAAACTTGTCGAGAGTTCCTCCGTTTTTCAGAACTACTCCTGTCATGATGCTGAGGTGTTCATTCAGCATTCCCACTACCGTGTCCGTGTCCAGTTTTTCGCTCGTGGAAGTAAAACCCCGCAGGTCACTGAACAATACAGTGAGTTCTTTACGGTAGCCCTTGAAAAAATCGTGATCTGTGCGAAGCATTTCATCTACAACATCGGCAGCAACATATCGGGAAAAGACGCCTTTTATTCTCTTTCGTTCGAAAGTCTCAAAGATGGCTGTATCGATCTGTGACGCCATGGCGGTAAGAATTCTCCTGGCAGGCAGGGAAAACGCATCCTTGGTTTTTCTAAGGGCCAGGAAAGCGCCAATTATGTCTTGTCCAAGGATCAGGGGAATGCATAAGGCAGAACCGATCTCTTCAGAGATATTTTCAGCGCTAACCAGGTTTTTCAGTTTGAAAGCATGCTCCGCCAACTCACCTATTTTTTTAAGGTTTTCTTGAGTTTCGTATGGGCTGCAATCTGCAGAAGAAGGGAACCTGATGTCCATGGCTTCAGTTACTTCGTTATAAAGCAATACGCAGGATGCATCTGATGGAACAAACTGTAGAATTTTTTTGGCTGACTTGTCGATCATCTCATCGAAGGCAAGATGAGAATCCCTCAATCGGTCCAAGGCAAAAACAGCTTCGAGTTCCTGGCGACGGCACTTGAGTTCAGAAAAATCCAAAGCGTGCTCCACAGCCGAATCAATTATTGCTCTTGCAAGGTTCGCCCGCTGTCTCATCTTCTCATCAAGAGACTCTACAGTGCGCAGCACCAGCAGTCCAATGTAGGAGTCGCGTGGTTGAAGCCTGAAGGCTATCATGTTCGAGTTTTCATATTCGCTTTCCGTGGGGAGTTCACCAGCTTTTGCAACAAACTCCCTGACCTCGTTGGACATGGGGATATGTGGGTTTGGATTGCTCAAGCCACCTGATTCTTCGTCCTTGAGCAAAATGGCCGCTTCATCAAAGCCTGCTTCCCTGGAGAGGTAGTTGCAAAACTCCTTGCAGAGTTCCGGGACATCCTCAATCGAGTCCCTTATCTGGTCCAGGTCCAGCAGCAACTGAACGTGGTCTTTTGTCAATTTATCGCTCATTTTTCCACCCCACTTTTATCGCTGTTTGCAGGATTCACGAAAGGAAAATGTAAGCTACCGCATAATATACGGACAGGCTTATTATGTCATTGGTGGATGTTACCAGGGGTCCTGATGCTATTGCAGGATCGATACGGAAAAGCCTGAACACCAAGGGGACCATGACGCCCATGATCGCAGATGCCATGACCCCGACTGCCAAGGCTGTTCCAACGGTAAGCCCAACTGTCAAGTTGGATTTCAACAGGCCTGCCAGGACACCAAGCAGGGAACCACATGCAACGCCAAGCAGGGCCCCAATGGTTATCTCTCTTACGAGGAATCGCTCCCAGTTTGTAAAATCTATTTTTCCTGTGGCCAAGCCGCGAACGACAATGGTGTTGGTTTGTGAACCGATATTTCCTCCCATGGCGGCAATCACTGGTGCAAACGAGACCAGGGCAAGTATTGCAGGAAAAGACTTATCTATACTCCATAGAAGGTGTCCTGCTACCAGGCCTCCCAGGACGTTTGCCAACAACCATGGCAAACGAACCGAAGCTATTTTGAAAACCCTGTTGGTATACACGAGATCCGGTTCTTCCAAACCTTCCATTCGGAGGATGTCTTCTTCGATTTCTTCTTCCAGTACGTCAATGACATCATCGTGAGTGATTCGCCCTAGTAAAACACCGTCTTCATCCACGACTGCCATGGAGATCAAGTCATAACGCTTGAACATCCTCGCAACCTCTTCCTGGTCGGTTCGAGGCAGGACAGTGTAAAATTCACGCTTTGCCACATCCGCTGCAAGGGTTTCAGGTTTTGCAAGGATCAGTCTGTCCAGAGGTAGCACTCCGGTCAAGCGGTTGTCGGAATCCACCATGTAGACGAAATGAACAGCCTGGACTTCATCTGCATTGTCTCTTATGGCCTCTATCACTTCTTCCACGCTTGCATCTTCCGGAACAGAGACCAACTCTACCTGCATTATTCCGCCGGCAGAGTCTTCAGGGTACTCAAGGAGTTTTTCGACTTCCTGCCTGTCTTCGGTGGGCAGGTCTTGCAAAACCTCCTGGGCTACCTCATCTGGCAGGTCGGCTATGACATCGGCAGCGTCATCCGAGTCCATGGCCTCCAGCGCATCTACAAGCTGATCGCGGTGCATCAATTCAGCAAGGTCATCACGAAGATGATCGTCCAACTCCTCCATGAGATCGGAGAGATCTTCAGTGGAGAGGTTTTTTGCTATCTTGGGCCAGTAATCATCGTCGACCTTTTCAAACAACAAGGCCAAGTCCGCAGGGTGAAGAGTCCTTAGGAAACTCCTTATGACCGAATCGTCACTGCTCTCCAGCAATTCCTGCAAATCGTCAGCGTCAGGGGAAGTGTCCACCAATCGCTGTTCATGCTTGTCCAGATCTGTGCTGTTTTTGTTTTCAGGCTTCATGGGCCGGCTCCTGAGCGACGGGGGCAAGGTACCGCAGCTTGGCCCTACAGTCAAACCGCATGATGTTTTGTCTTTTGTTTTTGTTCGGATCAAGAGATATTCTTCTTGTTACAAAAACATGAGGAGAAAATATGAGCGACAAAATGTTCCCCATGCCAATGGATCAGCTTACGGGATGGATCTTCAATGAACTGGATTCCCATGGTACCGTTTTCGGATTACCCAGAGAGCTTTTTTTCAGAGCATGGCCCGGTGATCCTTTTTCCATTCATCATGCAGGTGATTTTCTCGAGACGCCAGTGGGGGTTGCTGCAGGGCCCCATACCCAACTTGCACAGAACATCGTTTCGGCCTATCTCATGGGCGCTCGATTTATCGAGCTGAAGACGGTACAGCCCCTGGATTCTATCGAAGTCAGCAAACCATGTATAGATATGCAGGATCTTGGATACAACTGCGAATGGTCACAGGAGCTTCGTATTCATCAGTCTTGGGATGAGTACATCAAGGCATGGATACTTGTACGATTGCTGCGAGAGCGGCTGGGACTGAGTTCCGGGCCTGAGGATGGGTTCGCTTTCAACATGAGCGTTGGATATGACCTGGCAGGTATCAAGGGAGAGAAGGTGCAGGAGTTCGTGGGAATAATGAGAGACTCTTTCCGGTACCTGGAACGACACCTCGAGCAGGCAGCAAAGGTTTATCCCTCAGTGTTAGACGTGGACATTCCCGGGAAAATAAGCCACAGCGTTACCTTGTCCACCATGCATGGATGTCCCCCAGATGAAATCGAGCGCATAGGTCTGTATCTCATCGAGGAACTGGGCCTGGATACGGCCATAAAACTGAATCCCACCCTTCTTGGGCCAGAGCAGCTTCGTGAAATCCTGAACGGAGAGCTGGGCTTCGACGACGTTGAAGTTCCGGATACAGCCTTCGAACACGATCCGGGCTTTTCGGATGCCCTGGATATCATCGCTTCTTTGAGAGCCGCGGCCAATGGTGCTGGGGTGAGTTTCTGGGTGAAGCTAACCAACACCCTGGAGACAGTCAACCTGCGACAGATCCTGCCTGCCCACGAGAAGATGCATTACATGTCAGGAAGAGCTTTACATCCCTTGGCGGTCAGGCTCGCTGCAAGCTTGCAGGACCAATTTCAGGGCCAGTTGGATATCTCTCTGTCTGGAGGCGCGGACGCTTTCAACTTGCCAAACCTGATCGCTGCTGGTCTTGGTCCCATAACCATGTGCTCGGACCTTCTCAAGCCCGGAGGTTACGGTCGCCTGGCTCAGTACATGGATAGTCTCTCGGGACAAATGACATCCCTGGGAACTGGTAACCAACTCGATTTTGCCTGGTCGGAGGCTCATGAAGCAGGCCTGCGTGACGGGTTTTCCGGCCAACTCAAAAGTCGTCTGGATACGCTCTTCAGACCTTCGCTTTTGAAAAAGCTTTGGCCGGTTTTGAGCCGAGTTCTCGATCATGAGAGTACTTCGTTGACCCATGAGCTCCAAGGTGCCTTTGCAGAAGTTGGACTGAATCATGATGAAGGCCTGGATATTGCAGAACAGGTGCGAAGACTCGTTATGCAGAAAAACCTTGATGCATATGCAAAGGCCATCCGTAGCGATGAGAGGTACAAAAGGCCTCGCAGGATGTCGGCCACGAAGACTTTGCGCCCATTGACTCAGTTCGATTGTATATCCGCCCCGTGTCAGGATAAGTGCCCAACATCCCAAAATGTTCCTGATTATATGTACCTGGTGGCAAACAAGAGGCTGGACGAGGCCATGGGTGTGGTTCTTCGGGACAACCCCTTGCCCCATGTGACCGGTACTGTGTGTGACCACACCTGCACCTCAAAATGTGTGCGGACAAATTTTGACGCTGCCCTGGATATCAGGGGAATCAAGGGTTACATCGCAAGGACAGCAAAACGGCCTCCTGTCTCAAGTGGGACAGGGCATAGAGGCGCAAGAGTTGCAGTGGTAGGCTCGGGTCCCGCTGGTCTAAGCGCCGCATGGTTTTTGAGCCGGGCAGGTATGGATGTGGTGGTCCTGGATATGGCACACGCACCTGGTGGTGTTCCTGCCAAGATCATCCCTGAGTTTCGTCTTCCAAGGGAAGTCCTGCACGGTGACTTGGACTACTTGCGACAAGCCGGGGTCGAGTTCCGTTTCGGTGTGGAACTGGGCAAGGATGTATCCCTGGAGCAATTGAGGTCAGACTATGACCAGGTCTTTTTAGGCATGGGAGCCCTTGATGGCCTGGATTTGGGTTTGGATGACGAGGATTGTGTCGGGGTCTACGATTGTCTGGACTTTTTGGAGAGGATAAAGCGGGATGATGATCTGGTACTTGGCGCATCCATAGTGGTAGTGGG
>JALVPF010000295.1:28854-35971 GCA_027031935.1 Myxococcales bacterium
GCGGTAGGTGGTGGTAATTTGGCGATGCATGCTGACAGGGCTGCTTCCAGGGTAGTGGGTCCGGGTGGACAGGTCACAATCGTGTATAGAAGGACTCAGCGACAGATGCCCGCCGATGATGAAGAGCTTCAGGGTGCAAAGGACGATGGAATAAGAATAATGGAGCTTACGCAACCGGTGGGGATCGAACAGGATAATGGCAAGCTCTCTGGTATCAAGTGTGTGAAGATGGCTCTGGGAGATGTGGATGCATCTGGTCGGCCAAGGCCGGTTCCTGTGAAAGGATCCGATTTTGTGCTCGAAGCTGATTCCCTTGTTGTTGCAGTGGGGCAAAAACCAAAGAAAGATTTCCTGCTGGCCTCCGGACTTGATGTGGACTCTCGTGGCAGGCTGCTTGTGGATGAGAACACAGGTGAGACTAACATTCAGGGAATATATGCAGGCGGTGATGTCACGAGGGGGGGGAGTTCCATCATACAGGCAGTGGCAGATGGCAAAAGGTCTGCAGAGCAGATCATCAAAATGCATGGTGGCAAGATAAAAATTCATGCGGATTTGGGCAGGAAGAAGGATGAGCGAGAGCACCTCATTCAAAGAATGAAGAGAATTTTCCCTCAAGACTCGGGCCACCCCATGAGTACTGCACAGGCTGAGCATGAGGCTGCCAGGTGTCTTGGGTGTGACGAGTATTGCTCTTTGTGCGTAACCGTCTGTCCAAACAGGGCCAATTTGACTTATACGATTCAAGAGGTGGCTCTGGACCTTCCATCCCTGAAGATGATCGATGGAAAATTCCGGGAGTACGGAAATACTCATTTCAGCATAGGTCAGAGTCTTCAGGTGCTCAACATGGCAGACATGTGCAACGAGTGTGGAAACTGCGAGACCTTCTGTCCCACCTCAGGTGCTCCTTACAAGGATAAACCACGACTGTGTTTTTCAGCCGAGAGCTTTGCTGCCGAGGAAAAAGCCTATCGACTGAGCCTGCAAAAAGATGGTTGGAAAATGCAATATAAAGACCATGGTGATGTCCACACCTTGCAGAGTGTCGACGGTGAGCTGAGGTATTCCACAGACAGTATCCAAGCTATCCTGAGCCATGGGTTGAAAGTGAAATCACTCCATGCAGGCCCTGCTGCCAAGGAATCTGCCCTTGTCACCTTGCAGGTGTGTGCTTCCATGTTCTTGATGTCGCAGGCCTTGGTGACAGATGCCAAATTTCTGCCTCTGCCAACTGAGTGAAAATACCTAGTTCCCATCCCAAAACTCAGGATGGGACTGCTGGAGTTTTCAATGCCGAAGCGAGTAATTTTTTTCAAGGTGTGAAGTTTGACGCAGAAATTGCGGAAAAGGGCCGTTTCGGGATGAAAACTACCTAGCGTTGCCAGAAGACCTGCAGGTTAGAGAAAGCTGGTGAGGTATCGTCATCTGTATTGAGGGTGACCTGGATCTGTATCCATCTATTGTCCGGGACCTGGCCGTGGATATCCGCGCTCCATGGAGGTGCCTGGGTCCAGTCCGAATCGTAATAGTTGGTCCAGGTCGCACTGGCAAGGCCTCCTTCATCTGGTGCTGTCCTTGCCCTTATGCGTATCTTGTCGTCTGCTGCCATGGAACCGCTCCACTGTATGCTATCCCACTGGGCATCGTCGTAGCCCGTATCGTAATCTATGGTCCAGGTGCCGTGCTTCAGGGTGATATTTCTAAGCTGATATCCGGTCATGTCGGAATATGTGTATGGAGCACCGCCCACGGGGAATACATCCAGTTGGGTGCCATCAGAGGAAAACTTGCTCGCATGACCTGATGAGTAATCAATGGCCCAGATGTTGTTGTCAAAGTCCACTGCCATTCCCAATGGACCTGATGCGCTGTAGCCGAAACCGGATACCGACCACTGGCCCAAGTGCTGACCGGAGGGCGAAATCTTGTCAATGGTATTGTGATCCCATTCAGAGACCCAGACGTTGCCATCCTGATCAACAGCCACGCCCCTTGTTCTTCCACCACTTGTGTCGCCTACCGTCCTGGCTATACATGATGCAGCACCGGTCTGAGCGTCAATTTTGATGGCAGCACAAGGGCAGTTCGCTTCCCAGCACCCATACCAAGGGTTGTCATTGGCATCGATGGCGATACCATAGGTCGGGTGAGGGGATGTAACGCTGTCGGATATCTGGCAGGTGGCGGTATTGATCTTGCGCAAGGGCCCGGATCCAATTGTGGATATCCATAAAAATCCGTTGGAGTCAACCGCAGCACCATAGGCGTGGGATGAACCTTGTCCATCGGAGAGGTTCACTTCACACAGTTGTACACACCTGGGAACGCCGTCCGGATTGGTGTTGTCCACTTCTGTGCCGGAGTACTTGTAGATCTTACCACCGTTCCACGAGCCGATCCACGCGTTGCCATCCTTGTCCAGGGTGACGGCCCGCACCGCGACACTGTCTCCTGTAACATCCGCGCGGCAGATGAGATTGCCATCCGCGTCCAGATGAACCGCATTTCCATGGTTGGGGTTTGTTCCATCGCAACCTTGCAGGTTATTTTGACAACCCCTGTTTCCGACCCACACCGTGTTGTCCACTGCGACAGCGGTTCTCGAAGGACTCCATCCCCAACTCGAGTACACTCCGATAAGGGAGTCGGTGTGTGTGTCGAATTTTTTCACCGTGTGGCAGGTGTCACCAGCGTAGCATGGAGGATCTGTCTCACAAGCTGATGAACCGTTGCAAACGATGTTTGTACCGGCGATCCAGATATAATGGGGAGACTGCACAGACGAATCCAGGCGCAGTTCATCCGGGTCCACGCTGTTGGAAACGCCATCCGAGTCACCGTAGGACCAGTCGTCTTCACCACCCCAGTTCATCTCGTAACACGAATCTCCACAGGTTCCGCAAGCGTTGAGCAGACCCTCGTCCGTCAGTCCGTCACAGTCATCGTCCATCCCGTTGCAATCTGTCTCGTCAGGCACTGGTAGACAATCACCACAAGCGTTGACCAGACCTTCATCCGTAAAGCCATCACAATCGTTGTCTATGCCATCGCATATCTCGGTGTTGTCACAGAATCCACAGGCGTTGGATCCTATGGCCCATTGCTCATCGGTCTCGTTATCGCAGTCGTTATCCTTGCCATCGCAAATCTCGGGCGCAGGTGGGATATCTCCCTCGCAGTTGCCCCAGAATTCTCCGTCGCAGGTCTGGGTGCCCCATGCACAGGTTCCAACACCCACCGTATTGGGAGGACCACTGTAGCATTGTCTCGTCTCGTTTCCGTTGCAGCCACCGCAGCCTTCGTCCACCGAACCGTCACAGTTGTTGTCTATTCCGTCGCCACATACTTCAGCTGGGACATCTCCGCAGAGTCCGCAAGCATTTGTAACACCTTCATCCACAATGCCGTTGCAGTCGTCATCTTTTCCGTTGCACGTCTCGGATACGCCAGGGTGAACGTCAGGATTTGAATCATCACAATCTTCAGGCGGGGCGTATCCGTCATTGTCAGAATCAGGTAGGCAGCCATCGTCTGTCAAACCATCACAGTCGTCATCCAAACCGTTTGCACCTGACTCGCATTCTGTTGCCGGAAGAACCTCACCCCTGCACTCGGTCCAGCTCCAGGATTCATCTGCCTGCTGCACGCAATCGTGAACCCCGCCTTTGCAGATACCAAACCCGAGGGTGTTGGGTGGGCCAGAGTAACAAGGTTGGCCCGTGGGTGGATGGCATGTGCACTGCTGTCCAGCCCCGTTGTCTTCACAGTGGCAATTGGGATCACACGAGCAACCCTCATCGACTTCCCCGTTGCAGTTGTCATCCAGGCCGTTGGCACATATTTCCGTCAATTGATCGTCGGGTGGAGAGCATAGACCACATGCATTCAACAAGTCTTCGTCGTCATCTCCATCGCAGTTGTTGTCCAGCCCATCGCATATTTCTTCTTCCGGATGTTGCTCACCCTGGCAATCTCCCCAGGTTTTGTCCCGTTGACAGGTGGCCACACCTGCGTGGCATATTCCAACGCCGTCCGTGCCCACCGGGCCGGTGTAACATGCCATGCGATCTCCGTATTGACATCCGCACTCAGCCTCGTCCGTATCTCCATCACAGTCATTGTCTATGCCGTCGTTACACCACTCGTTGGCGTTGGGGTGAATCGTCCGGTCCGAATCGTTGCAGTCAGGCCCTGCTTCGCAGTTTTCCCCGTATCCATCGTTGTCTTCATCTATGCATTCTTTGGTGTTTCCGCCATCCGCGTCTCCACCATCCGATTGTTGTTGCTTGATTTGGCAATAACCAGCGACACATTCCTCAGTTGATTCGCAGTCGCTGTCTGTGGTGCACTGGGTCAGGCAGGCACCAGAAATACACACCTGTTCATCGGGGCAATCCGTGCTCGTGGTGCATTGGTCCCTACATGCCCCTTGGTAACATGTCTGGCCGTTTTTGCAGTCATTATCGGTGGTGCAAGGATCTGGGCCTGGTGGGAGATTGTTCGAGCACCCCAATAAGCCAAGCAGTGCGACGATGGCAAAGGAAATCAATACGTTCCATGTGACTCTGGTCCAGTCGAAGTTTGTTTTCATGATTTTACCTCACTCCATCTCATGCTACCCCTGATTGATATGCACAACAAGGGAATTACTTTCCCTTATCATCATATCATTGCTGGAGGCTTTTTGGCCAATCAGGAAGGCAGGACACAGGGGCTCCGCTTCTGGAACCGAGGTCAGCACCACAGCCGTCCCGTCACGAAGCCGGTCGGAACGCTGGGCAAAACTACCTTGCTGCAAGGCTTGTAGGTGCTAGAATGTAGTAAGTAAGTCTGGTTCCTCCGAACTAAACAGCCGGGTGGACTGGGCTGGGAGGGTCGTGAGGGGCTGTTCCTCACGATCCTCCGCTTTCGCTCAGCTCGTATCCAGCAGTTCCACCCAGGGTAGCTGCTCGGGGATGGATCCGACATCTCGGAACATTTCGGCAACGATACTGATAATGGTATCGCAGGGATCTTTCGGTTTTCGTTTACGCTTGAGGCGACGATAGACGAAGAACTGGAGAAGGTTGAACACGAGCATCCACAGCAGCAGGATGGCCTGGATGGCATTGGAGGTGTGGCGGTAGACCCGGCCGAGGTTCCAGTACTTCACCCACTGACAGAACCCGGTGTTCTCCAAGTGCCACCGTGCACGGATGGTCTTGATCGCGGTACGGCGACCTATCTTCCGGGCTCGATCCCCAACGATACCGATGCACCAGGTCTTGCGGGTTCCGTCTTGCTTGGTGATGACGGCGCGGATAACACGGACCTTGCCCTTGTAGGTATCAAGGGTATTGATGTCATCTACATCCCAGACTTCGACATGTTCCTTGTTGTTGTCGTCGTAGAAGCGGGCGCAAGGACCCTGGCCTTCCCACAGGGCTAGGGCCTCCTTTAGCGGTTCATTGTCGTCCTTCTTCAGGACGATGAATGCGCCGTATTTACACTCATCAAGTTTTGTCATTATCGGCCCGTTTGCGTACAGGGCATCAAGAACGAGTGCGTCGATGAAGGTAGCGTAGTTTTGGTGCAGGCGGCTGATGAGGCGATGGGCTGCGGTCAACTCCCCTTCGTGGTGTGCATCCTCGCCAAGGTCGCGCCGAGCCTCGGCGTTGAGCACCGGTTCGAGGTCGAGGACCACATCGAGCACGGGTCCGACGAGCATGGCAACAACGTAGCGGTGGTAGTACTGCGTACGCTTGTCGATTTCACCTGTAGCCGGGTTTTTCACCGACACCTCACGCGTGAGGCAATGGCAACAATGCCGGTCGTAGGAGCAGAAAGTCTCCCAGCCGTCAAGGGCAACGCAGCGCAGTGTTCCGTAGGAGCCTTCTCGGAATACCTTGTTGCGCTCCGCCATCCACATAACGTCCTCGATTCCATTGCGTATAGCGTTGAGCTCCAGGGTATCGAGGACACTGCTTATGACCTCGGCGCTGAACACCTTGACTCCAGGCTTTGGTTTGCGGCCAATCAGTTTTTGGAAGTCCGCCTGTTTCAAATCCCCCTCTGTGGCGTTAATACTCGGACGCCTAAGCAAGGCTGCGTGAACAAGAGCGTTGGTCACATCAAAGGTCGAGTAGTTCGGGTTGTGACGTCTGTCGCGCAAACTGCCAAGCAGGCGGGGCAACCCGAAGACATTGGTGGCGTACTTTTCAAACTGGTACAACTTCCGGCGGGAGTTGACTACCCATGGAGGCAATGCGGAAACTGGCTGGCGGCGTCTACGCAACAAGCAGCACTTTTTGTACTTAGCACCGCTGCCACAGGGGCAACGCTCATTGCGACCAACTGAATTTACGTAGCTCTCTTGACGATCTGTTTTCTTACATATGATGTCCTTGCCGCCCATCAACACCACCGTCGTGGTCTATGACTTACTGCCGCTGGTTTTACCCGGCGCGGCAACAATCAAGGCATCAATAAGTGCATCGATCAACGCCGCTCCCTCAGAGGCAGTTTTAAGCAACTCGGCGCGGCATTGCCTGAGTCGGCGGTAGCGGCCAACAACGGCCCGTATCTCGTTCAACTCTCCGGCTTTTATGTGAGCGCTGTGCCGTTTGCCATTCTCGGTCCAGGATAGTTGATATACGACATGCTTCTGACCGCGGGCGCACTTGCAGTTTGGTTTGCCACAGGTCTTTTGCGTCTTTGATAAGGATGCTGCCATGACCTCTCCCCGTACGCTCATGGCAGCTTGGAGTACTTGCGGCAATTTCAGTGCAAGTTGACGCAACGCTTGGCGCGCCTCAGAGGCATTTGTACGAGAAGTCATCTTGTATGCCATATAGTGTATTTCATACCAGATGTCAAGCATAAATTTTATTCGGGAATTTGCGATCTCTTGCTCATCACTACTTTCTATTCATTTCGGTTGGTTGGAGGGCTGGGGCGGAGCCCCTGCTGATTTCCCACCTCGCTTGCGATCTCTGTGGCTATGCTGCGGAATCTTTTTCGGTGAGGTGAGGCCTCGACGTGGGCAATCCACGACTGCGGACGATTCCTTGCATCTCCGTGACCTCACAAGCGATCTGGGAAATCTGATTCCAGATGGTGGGAGATTTAGGGTGAT
>JALVPF010000296.1:0-1342 GCA_027031935.1 Myxococcales bacterium
AAGGAGATGGGCAAGAAGGTCGTGGCCATACGCCATCCAATGCCCTACGGAGATCTGGCAAAACAGGAAGTGCAACGATTTGCCGAGCTGCCCGATCTGGACAAACACGACTGCACCATCGAAGAGCGGGAAGAGTATGAACCCCACATTGAAAATGACGTGGTTGTCTATGCCGGTGTCGACTACGAAAAAATCCTGCGACAGGCGGAGCAGGAAGCGGATGTAATCATCTGGGATGGCGGCAACAACGATCTTCCATTCTACCAGACCGATTTTCATATCGTGCTGGTGGACCCCCACAGACCCGGTCATGAGCTGACCTACCATCCAGGCGAGGCAAATCTTCGAATGGCAGATGTGGCGGTCATCAACAAGGTCAACTCGGCAAGACCGGAAGACATCGAGACCGTGGAAAAAAACATCGCCAGCATCAACCCTGATGCCACTGTTATTCGATGCAGCTCACCGTTTACCGTTGAGCGTCCGGACGAGGTCAAGGGAAAGAGGGTTCTGGTTATAGAAGATGGCCCCACCCTGACACATGGATCCATGGCCTACGGAGCAGGAGTGTTGGCAGCGAAAAAATATGGCGCCTCGGAGATAGTTGATCCAAGGTCCAAGGCAGTGGGCTCCATCAAGGCGACGTACGAGAAATACTCTCACATGGTCAACCTGCTTCCTGCCATGGGATACAGTGACGAGCAACTCAAGGATCTCAAGGCGACCATAGATGCTGTCGATTGTGACCTGGTTCTGTTTGGAACACCCATAGATCTGAATCGTGTAATCGATGTGGGCAAGCCATCCATGCGCGTATTCTACAAGCTGGAAGATACCGGATCGCCCACTCTGGCAGAACTGATCCGCAAGAAGTTTTCTTGATCATCTTTTCCGTTTGCTGATCAACAAGCAGGTAAGATTCAAGGGAGGTAGCCCATGACTGTATCCCTCAAGGGACTCAACCTTGTGAGCCTCGCCGATCTGAGTATCGAGCAGATGCACCAGATATTGGCGACGGCACAAGAACTCAAGAGAATGCACACTCGTGGCCAGGAGATTGACTTGCTCCGTGGAAAAACCCTCGCCATGATTTTTCAAAAACCGAGTCTGAGAACCAGGGTGTCTTTCGAGTCAGGCATGCACAGATATGGTGGACATGCGGTTTACCTGGGGCCAAACGACATCCAACTGGGAAAGCGGGAATCCACCAAGGATATCGCCAGGACCCTTTCACGATACTCTGACGCGATCATGGCAAGAACCTTTGAGCACAAAATCATTGAAGATCTTGCCGAGGCGGCATCCGTACCTGTCATAAACGGCCTGACTGACAGATTGCACC
>JALVPF010000296.1:1352-4716 GCA_027031935.1 Myxococcales bacterium
ATGGCATTCCTTGGAGACGGTAACAATGTCGCTCATTCTCTGCTCTTCGGTTGTGCAAAGGTGGGAATGGATCTGACCCTCGCGGTTCCCGAAGGATACGATCCGGATGAGGATATCCTTGCCCAGGCCAGAGATGATGCAAAGCACACCGGTGCCACACTGGAAGTGACCCACGACCTTAGTACTGCCCTGGAAGGCGCAGACGTGATCTATACCGATGTCTGGGCAAGCATGGGCCAGGAAGAAGAAAAAGCGCAGCGGGCTAAGGTGATGATGCCATACCAGCTAAACGCGGAGGCTCTGGCAAAAGCTAATAATGACTCAATCGTTCTTCATTGTCTGCCGGCACACAGGGGAGAGGAAATCACAGATGAGGTCATTGATGGTCCCCACTCCGTAGTGTTCGATCAAGCTGAAAACAGGCTACATGCTCAGATGGCCGTACTCGTCCAGGTAATAGGCTGATTCGATTATCTCTTCTTTTTATTTTTTTCCACCCAACTTGTGTTCCTCACCCTTGAACAATCTGGCAATGTTTTGCCTGTGAGTAAAAGCCACCACGGGAATTATGACACAGGCCAGCGCACTAGCTCCCCACGGCCTCTGCCCCACAAGCTCCAGGAGTATGGGATAGGAGACAACCATGCACAAGGAGCCCAGAGAGGAGTATCTCGTGACTGAAACCACCAGGAGCCAAACAAGAACACCAAGTCCTGCGGCCGAGGGAGACAAGGCGAAGTAAATACCCAGTGTCGTAGCAACTCCCTTGCCACCCCTGAAGCCATGAAAGATTGGGAAAAGATTGCCCATCAAGACGCCCGAGGCAGCAACAAAGGGAGCCCATTGACCTGGCAAAAAATAGACAGCACCCAACAAGACCAAGGCGCCCCTGCCCGAATCCAGCAAAAGAACCACAATCGCCCAGCCCTTGCCAAGGGTTCTTAGTGTATTGGTGGCGCCCGGATTACCCGAGCCAGACTTGCGTGGATCTCCCCTACCCAGCAAGGTGGAGACCAACACTGATGAATTGACTGACCCAAGAAGGTACGCGCCGAGAAAGAACCCTGAAATGCTCAGATAGAACATGGTTGGAATATTACACCCACAGTTTGTTCGATCAAGCCTTGCCAAGGGCGTATCTCATGAAATATGGTCTTTCTAAAATCAAACCTTTTAGGAGGACTACATGCATAAAAAATTCAAATACCTCTTCAGCATCGTTTTTGCTGGCCTTGTTCTGTCATTCATTTCAGGCGCCTGTAATAAAAAGCAAGATGAAAAGCAACAAACCATCAAGGCAAAGCAAGGTCCGGTAGAAGCACTTCATGAAGTTAAGATGCCTGCTGAGGTTTTTGCCTGGGCAGTAGCGGGAACACCCAGAAATCTCCTTCAAAACATCGAATCCCTTGCGAGCAAGGCTGGTCCAATCCCGAGCGGCTCCATGGGACAATCCATCAACGACTATCTGGTGAAGATGGGATTAAAGGATACCTCGGTAATCGACTTCTCGGCCCCGGCCGGCATACTGATCCTGAACACCATGAAATATCCAATCCCATTTCTTGTGGCGTTGAGCACAAAGGGAGAAAAAGCAGTCCTGGCCTCTCTGAAGCCTGCGTGGAAGCACAAGGGAGAAAAAAAGGGCATACATGAATTTTCCCGTGAGGTGGTAGACCCCTACGCTGTTTTCAAGGGAGGAAAGGATTCCCCCGTAAAAAAGACCAAGCAGAGCATGTACATAAAGTTCGAAGGAGCCACCGCACTCATCGCATTGGCACCATCGGTCATTCAGGACGCCGGAAATGCCCTGATAGAAAGGCTGAAGGATGCACCATCAGATGGTATGAATGCAGCCTTGCACGTGGACAACATGCGAAGCGCATTTTCGGTTCAACTTTCCATGATGCCTCAATTGGCAAGACAGCAGATCGATAAAATGGTCAACGACTTGCCTCCACAGTTGGCACTGACACCAAAGGCCACCAGGTGGATACTGGGATGGCTTTCTGACAAGGGTTTTGCCTTTATTCAGCAGACCAAGGAGATCACCCTGGCTGTGGGCGTAAGTCCCACAGAGGCCGTAATTCACACAGGAATCGTTGCTGAGGCTGGCTCATTTTTTGCCAAGTTCCTCGAAAAGCAAAAACATGCTGATTTGAAACTGGCCAATGGACTGCCAAACGATGCATTTTTGGCCATGGGAATGAATCTCCAGTGGAAGTTTCTTAAAAAAGATATACTGGATTTCACCAAGGAGGCTTTCGAGAACTTCACGGACGAAAAAATTTCGGAGGAAACCAGCAAGTTGCTCGATGAATGGTTTGATACGGCCGGTAACGAGTTCTGCCTCGTGGAAAACCTCTCCAAAGAAGGGGCCTTTGAGATCGTGGAACTCATACAGGTCACGAATGAGAAGAACGCAAAAGATCTCCTGCAAAGAATGATGGCCTTCATGGGCAAAATTTACTCTTCCAAGTCTGGAATCATGGGTATCAAGGCAAGTGTAGAAGGGCCAAAAACCATTAAAAAATACGAGGGAGTCGAGATCCAGGAGACAACGGTGAACATGGATCTGACCTCATTGACGCCAGTACAGGCCGATGCCATCAAGGCGGTCTATAAAGATGGAAAGATGCGTTTTTACACAGCGGTTTTCAACAGGACCATTGCCCTGGCCATGGGGAACAACGGCAAAAAAAATATAGAAGGAGCCATGGACCGACTTTTGAAGAACTCTGATGGGTTTACCAAATCAGCAGCATATAAGTCAGCCGCAGGTAAACTGGGATACGACACAGGAGGGTTTGTGTATCTGTCGCTCTCCAATATGATTTATGCTACTGCAAAACAGATTGGTGGACAAATGCAGCATAAAATTCCTGAGGCCAAAAGTGGAATGTTCATGAAGTTCTCAGTAGACGGCAGGACAATGTTCAGTTCCATGCGCCTCCCAGCACAACATCTTGAAGAGCTAAGCAAGGCAATTCAGTCCCTGGCTCAGATATCAAACGCTCCTGCACCAAACGCTCCTGCTCCTGCCTCCAAGTAACTCGGGAATCTTCCTGTATATCCAGCTCTAATACGATCCGCCAAATCAAATCTATCCAGATCAAATCTGTTTTTCTTCAAGCTCTCCAAAGACCTTCTCCACCGGGACTCTTTCCCTGTAGCGGTCCACATATCTAAAGGTCAAGGCCTCGAGTTTGACTATGAGGTCCTGGACTTTGGGATGTCCTTTCAGTCTACTTCGTTCGACTACCATTCTAATGCTTTTACCAGCACTTCTCGGGTGGAGAATGAATGCGCCCGGCGCAAACACCAGCATCTCCGGACGGGGCAGCAAGCGCGTCTCTAGTATATCCCC
>JALVPF010000297.1 GCA_027031935.1 Myxococcales bacterium
GTCTGTGGTCGGCCATACAGCTAAGGGTCACTCCCATGGCTGCTGTCATGGATAAATGGGTCAAGAGCTTGGCTTGTGATTTTGGAATGCCACCAGGAGGCATAGCCTGGGTCTTTCCAAAGAAAGACAGCCTCGATGTGGGAGTTTGTGTAAGCCAACCAGGTGTGGATCTCAAAGCGTACCTTGAGAAATTCCTTTCATCCCAAAACCTGGCAAGTGAAAAGAGACAAGCCCCGAGACGCCACCCGATCCCTGTCTGGTATGGAAGAAGGGTTTTTCGAAGGGGGGCGGTGCTGTTGGCTGGAGATGCCGCGGGTCTGGCAAATCCTCTTACCGGAGCTGGAATCAGACGGGCCGTTGTCAGCGGAAGAATGGCGGCAGAGAGCATGGCTGCATTTTTGGCTGGCGGAGCTGTTAGTTCCGAAGATTTGGCCGCATATGACAGAAGGATAGGGTCCGAACTTCTCATAGAGTTACAGAGGGCTAGGTTGATTTCCAGAGTCTTTTATCGGGTCCCGGGCCTTTTTTATAGAGTGGGGGTTGTCAATGCGAGGATCAACCCATGGGTCGAGCAATTGCTGTCCGGACAAAAAGACTACAGGCTGGTTTTTTCGGAACTCATGAAAGGGAAATGGATTTGCTGAAAAATTACCTTTGTGCGGAACCGCATGCTGTTGCAACAACAGGAGGAGGACAACAGGTGCCATCAGCCCTTTCTGATCGTCTTTTTGAAAACTGGAGTTGACATCTTTCCGTTCTGGCGGCATTCCTATGGGCCATGAAAAGAGAAAATTCAAAGGTCGGCTCGGTCCCTGCTCCACTGAGATGCGCTGGCTCTGTCATACGCTTTGACAAGGGGCCGATAATAATGGGTATCGTAAACACCACACCGGATTCTTTTTCGGATGGTGGAAAGTTTCTAGATTCGCAAAAGGCAATAGATCACGGTCTGTCCATGGCGGAAGCCGGGGCGCAGATTGTCGATGTGGGTGGCGAATCCACGAGACCCGGCTCTGATCCTGTCAGCGTTCATGAAGAAATCAAAAGGGTGGTACCTGTCATCGAGGGTATCGCAAAATACGCCACAGTCGCCATCAGCGTAGATACCACGAAAGCACAGGTGGCAGAACAGGCGCTGGAGGCTGGGGCTTGCATGATAAATGATGTAAGCGCCTGCCGCTTCGATGCGAAAATGATCCCCCTGGCTGCCAAGACCGGCTGTGGAGTCATCCTCATGCACATGAGGGGCAAGCCCAAGACCATGCAGAAAGGCGAGATAGTTTATGATGATCTCATTGGCGAGATCGCACAACAGCTTTCCGAGAGCACAAGAAAACTCTTGGACGCAGGGCTGCCAAAAGAAAAGATAATCTGGGATCCCGGCATAGGATTTGGAAAGACGCTTGAGCACAACCTGATGGTCATCAATCGTCTCAGACAGTTGTCAAAGCATGGATTCGCACTGGTGCTTGGTCCATCGAGGAAATCTTTTATTGGCAAAATCCTGGACAAGGAAGTGGATGACAGGATGTTCGGCACAGCAGCAGCCGTTTGTGCCGGTGTCCTCAATGGTGCACACATACTGAGGGTACATGACGTACCGCAGATGTTGGATGTAGCCATGGTGGCAGCGGCGATCAGGGATGAGGGAATTTAGAAGGCGCCCATTTTACCCGTGGAGGATGAAGCAATTGAGGAGAATTTTTGGAACTGACGGAATACGTGGTGTGGCGAACGTATATCCCATGACATCCGAGACAGCCATGAAGCTGGGTAGGGCGGTAGCCCATCTGTTCCGTCATGGAAAGCGACGGCATCGCATTCTCATTGGAAAAGACACGAGGTTGTCCGGGTACATGCTGGAGACAGCCATGGCATCCGGCATATGCTCCATGGGTGTGGATGTTCTATTGGTGGGCCCCTTGCCCACTCCAGGCATAGCCATGCTTACACAGACCATGCGAGCTGACGCTGGTGTGGTGATATCGGCATCTCACAATCCCTTTCAGGACAATGGCATAAAGCTCTTTGCCGCAGATGGCTTCAAGCTGCCGGACGAGATGGAAGAGACCCTCGAACAGACCATGTTCGAAAACGCCATTGACGATCTCAGGCCCACCGCACAGGCCATTGGCAAGGCCTTCCGCATAGATGATGCTGTGGGCAGGTACATAGTCTCGCTCAAGCATGTATTGCCAAAGGATCTCAATCTCGTAGGCGTCAAGATCGTGGTAGATTGCGGGAACGGAGCTGCTTACAAGGTTGCACCGTCAGTTTTCGAGGAGTTGGGAGCCAAGGTAATTGCCCTGGGGGTAAAACCCAACGGAAGAAATATAAACAGGAAATGTGGATCGCTGCACCCGGAGAGCATGGTACAGGCTGTCAAGAGACACAATGCGGACCTGGGAATATCCCTCGATGGTGATGCCGACAGGGTCGTGATGGCCACGGATAAAGGTGAACTCATCGATGGAGACCATCTGATGGCAATCTGTGCCAAGCATATGATGAGCAACAAGACCCTGCGGAAAAAAACCCTGGTTGCAACCGTCATGAGCAATCTGGGCCTGGAGAACTCGTTGGCGAAGATGGGAGTAAAATTGCTGAGGACCCCAGTGGGGGACAGGTACGTGGTGGAGGCCATGAGAAAGGGTGGTTACAATCTTGGGGGTGAGCAGTCCGGCCATTTGATATTTCTTGACCATGCCACCACTGGCGACGGGGTGGTGGCTGCTTTGGCAACCCTTACGGTGATGGCGAGGGAACAAAGACCCCTTAGCGAACTTGCTGCCATTATGAATCCGGTTCCACAGGTTATGCTGAACAAGCCTGTGGAACACAAGCGTCCCATTCAGGATCTTCCCAAGGTACAGAAAGCCATTAGAAAAGTTGCAGATGCCCTTGGCAAGAAGGGAAGAGTGCTTGTAAGGTATTCTGGTACAGAGAACAAGGTCCGTATCATGATCGAAGGCCCGGATAAAAAATCCATTAAAACCTATGCCGAAAGCATTGCGGCGGCTTTCTAGACAGGAAAAGGAAAAATGCAAGATACCAGACTTGGAGTCAATATTGATCATGTTGCAACACTGAGGCAGGCCAGGGGGACGACTTACCCGGATCCTGTGGCTGCCGCGGTCATGGCCGAGTTGGGTGGTGCTGACCAGATAACAATCCATCTTCGGGAAGACCGTAGGCATATTCAGGATAGAGATCTGAGGATAATCAGGGAGACGCTTCAGACGAGATTGAACCTCGAGATGGCACCCACGAAGGAGATGTCGAAGATCGCCTACCAGTATAAACCTGACATGGCAACCCTGGTGCCTGAAAAGCGTGAGGAGTTGACAACCGAAGGTGGTCTGGATGTGGCCATGCATCGTGACACCATCAAGGAGACTGTACGGTTTTTAAAGGATGGAGACATCAAGGTCAGCCTGTTTATCGATCCAGACATAGACCAGGTGCGAGCTGCCCACAAGGTGGGTGCAGATGCCGTAGAGTTGCATACCGGGACCTTTTGTGATGCAAAAAGCCAAGCCATCAGGGACGCTGAATTCGAACGTCTTCTCAACGCCGCCAAGACATGTTCAAAAATAGGACTCCCTGTTTTTGCCGGCCATGGCTTGAACCTGAACAACATCGCTCCTGTTGCTGCCATCAGGGAAATCACCGAGTTCAACATTGGCCACAGCATCATAGCCCACGCGGTCTTTGTGGGTTTGGAGCGAGCGGTTCGGGAGATGAAGACTGCTATCGTAGAAGCGAGACGGCAGGGCTGATATCAGAATCAGCACCGCAGGTCGAAAAAAGGAGGTCGCTGTGGCAATCCCCGTGTTGACTTCATCCGAGATGATGGCGGTGGACAAAAAGACAATTGAAGAAATTGGAATACCTGGTCCTGTGCTGATGGAGCAAGCAGGCAGAGCTTGCGCAGAGGAGGCTGAAGCATTATTGCCAGAGAATCAGCCAGGTAGAATAGCCGTCATATGCGGAAAGGGAAACAACGGTGGAGATGGCTTGGTGGCTGCACGGTATCTCCACAATGCCGGCCATGAAGTGGAGATATTCATGCTGGCTCATTCAGACAGCTTGCGAGGTGACGCTCTGCTCAACAGAAACATCCTCAACAGCCTGGATGTGCCTGTAAAGGTTCGTGCAAGTCAGGAGTCCGTGTCCAACATGGACCTGAAGTCTTTCCATGTCCTGGTGGATGCAATTTTCGGTACTGGTCTATCAAAGCAAGTCAGGGGCGTTTACGAAACCGCCATCGAGAAAATAAACGCTTCCGGCAAACCCGTGGTGTCGGTGGACATACCATCGGGACTCAGTTCTGACACTGGACAGGTGATGGGTTGTGCTGTGAAAGCTACCGTCACGGTGACCTTTGGGGCACCGAAGGTCGGCCAGCTCGTGTTTCCAGGTGCGGATATTGCAGGAGACCTGGTGGTCGCTGACATAGGAATTCCGCCATCTTTATATTCTTCAGGTCCTGAAATGACATGGCTGCTGACTGATGACGATATGCAACCATATCTGGGATTGAGAAAGCAGGATGCACACAAGGGGAATTTCGGGCATCTTGCAGTGATAGCTGGAAGCGTGGACAAGCCGGGCTCTGCTGGCCTTTGTTGTAGTGCAGCTTGTAGATCAGGTGCGGGCCTGGTGACCCTTGGAGCAAAAAAGGAAGTCCTGGACAGGGTCCTGGTTGGTGCTGTGGAATTCATGGGATCTACCATTCAATCTTTCACGGAGGCATACGGCTTGTGTGGGGACAAGACTGCAGCTGTGGTGGGTCCAGGCCTTGGGCAGGATAAAGAGGTCGCTGAAATGGTCATGGACCTCGTGGAAAATTTGCCCATCCCCTTGGTCATAGACGCGGATGGTTTGAATGTACTGTCCGGACATCTGGATGTTTTAAAAAAGGCAAAAGGTGAAAGGATACTTACACCCCATCCAGGCGAGATGGCAAGACTGGTAAAGCTCAGTACAGCGGAGGTCCAGAGCCATCGTTTGGATACAGCCAGGCAGTTGGCTTCCGAGGCGGCTTGTACGGTGGTCCTCAAGGGGGCATCAACCATCGTGGCAGACCAGCAAAAGGCAGCCTTTATAGTTCCTACGGGGAATCCAGGCATGGCATCTGGTGGCTCTGGTGATGTGTTGTGTGGAGTCATCGGATCGTTTTTATGCCAGGGCCTCGGGCCAGTGGAGGCAGCTAGCGTCGGTGCATACATTCATGGTGCGGCAGGAGACCTGGCTGCCAATTACCGGGGGCAAAGGGGCCAGACCGCTTCTGACCTGGTGGATCTCCTGCCTGAAGTGATGAAAGTGGGTGAGGGTTTTGGCGAAGATGGAGATTCATGACCACCGACAATGTAAACCTTAGCCTTCAGACATCATCCGCCAAAAGGACCATGGAGCTTGCCCGTATGCTCGCTGGTGCCCTGAAGCCTGGCGACTGGATAGGTCTGACCGGGGATCTTGGAGCAGGAAAAACTTGTTTTTCCAAGGGATTGGCTCTGGGATTGGGTGTGGATGAAAATATCCCTGTCACAAGCCCCACATTTACCATTTTGCAAACCTATCATGGGCGCATGATGTGCCTGAACCATCTGGACCTTTATAGACTGGGTAACTATTCAGAGCTTGTGGAGATCGGCTATGAGGAGTTGTTGGAGGATCGTTGCGTGTTGTCTGTGGAATGGTGTGACAAGTTTCCCGAGGCCATGGGGGCAGACGGGATCGTCATAAATTTTGAGCTGGTGGACGAAAAAATCAGAAATCTTTCTTTTGAAGCTTTAGGACCAAGGGGCCGGGAACTGATAGAGTCGGTTCGAGATTTCGACTAAGCGATTTGACGGGTGTATACTAGGGCTCCATTCTTGTAGACCTTGTGTGTATGATTGACACCGAAGTGGTAAATGAAAGTTCGATAGTCTCTCAGGTCCAGCACCAGGACATCCGCTTTGGCACCGGGCCTCAGGGTTCCTATGGAATCTCCCATGCGAAGCGCATCTGCGGCCCACTTGGTTGTGCTCAAAAGAGCCTCTCTTGGGTAGAGGTGGTTGTATAGACAAGCCATGTTCATCATGAGGGGGAGGTTTTCAGTGTGTGAAGAGCCTGGGTTGAAATCGGTGGAGACCGCGACCTTGCAGCCTGCGTCCGCCAGGGTCCTGCCATCTGCAAAATCCTTTTTTCCCAGAAAATAAGTGGCACCAGGAAGCAGTACGGCCACAGTGTTGGACGAGGCGAGCAGCCTTGCGTCCTGTTCGCTGGCGTTTTCCAGGTGATCTATGGAAGAAGCGTCCAATTCCACGGCGAGGGCAACCGAACCGGATCTTGAAAGCTGCTCTCCATGTATCCTCGGCACAAGTCCGTGTTTTTTACCCTCCTGCAGAATCAATCGCGACTCTTCTATGGTAAACGCGCCCTGGTCACAAAATACATCGCAGAACCTAGCGAGACCATCCTGTGCAACCCTGGGGAGTATCTCCTTTGTGATCAGCCCTATATATGAGTTCCTGTCTTTTTTGTATTCCTTGGGAATCACATGGGCAGCCAAAAGGGTCGGGATGACATCCACCGGATGTATGCGATCCACTTCTTGTGCTGCCTTGAGCATCTTGAGTTCAGTGCCGAGTTCGAGACCGTATCCACTCTTGATTTCAACAGTGGTTACTCCAAAACTCAGGAAACGATCCAGTCTGGTCTTGGCCGTGGCCACAAGAATTTCTATTCCGGCAGCTCTGGTGGCATTGACCGTAGAATGTATCCCCCCTCCAGCAGCAAGGATTTCCTCGTAGGATGCTCCTCCAACTCTCCTTGAAAATTCCTGAGCCCTGGAACCGGCGAAAACGCTGTGGGTGTGGCAATCCACGAGACCGGGCATCACGACCCTTCCGCCCACATCCACAATTTCTGCACCCTTGAAGTCTAATTGGTTTTCCAACTCGGATTCTTTTCCCGACCAAAGCACTTTCCCGCCGCCCATGGCCAAAGCTGCATCCAATGTCAGACCCAAACCAGCTATGGGGTCCTTGCCCTCGTCACCAAGACCATCATCCCCAGAATCCATGGTCAGCAGTTGGCCGATGTTTCTCAATACCACCTCAACCTTGGTCTTCATGGCAGCCTCCGAAGATTTCAGTACCACAATTCAGCATGTAATTTCTACCCGGGTCAACACTTTCAAACTTTTACCATTTACTGTTATCATTTGACCCTGGTTGATGTTGGAAGTTCCGTTTGGAAAGAATTTCTTCATGGAGAATCGGCCATGGGTACCAGGCAGGAATGGGGACTGGTTGTGCTGGCAGTGTTGATGACCATAGCAGGATTTTTTGAACAGAACATTGGACGAGCATCAGATCCCCATGATTGGGGGTGTGAAAATCCACATATCATGATGCTCCGAGGCCAGAGAACAGTAAGCTGTGTGCCTGAAAAAAAGGAAAGTGGCAAAGTCGTTGGAATTGCGGGCTTCCAGAGATTGCTGTTTGGCATGAAGATGAATCTGAACGAAGCTAACGAGGACGATCTTCAAGTGCTTCCCAGAATCGGTCCTGTGCTTTCAGCAAGGATCGTATCCTACAGAAAGAAGTTCGGTGCTTTTCAATCACTGCAAGAGCTGATCGAGGTAAAGGGCATTGGGCAGAAAACACTCGCCAAGATCAGGCCTTTCCTGACGATTTCGGACAGATAATAAAATGAAAAGTTTCTGTAGCATCGACACAGAGATAGCGCAAGCGAGATGGAAAATCATGGACTGGGCATGTCTTGGTGGACAGGCGTCTTGTTTTCTGCTAATAGCTGAGAACAAGTAAATAAATGCCTAATCTGAGGCTATTGAAATAATGAACTTCCTGGGTATAATCGTGAAATAGGGAGATAGCGAAATTTTGTTCTGCAACAAAAGAGGTGGAGCATGCTCATCGGCGTAATGTCAGATACCCACGACAATCTGCCACTTATTGAAAAGGCGGTATCTTTTTTTAACGAAAAAAAGGCTGATTTTGTAATTCATGCCGGTGATTTCGTTGCTCCTTTTTCAATTGCTCCCTTGGAGGACCTGCGATGTCCATGGATCGGGGTGTTTGGAAACAACGATGGAGAGCAAACCGGTCTTACGAAATTATCCCAGGGACGAATTCAGCCACCGCCCTTCGAGTTGAACCTTGATGGAAAAAAGGTGGTTGTGGTGCACGATCTTGAAGAATTCGATACAAACGAACTCATTGACAGCGGTGCAGAGATAATTGTGTTTGGACATTCCCATGAGCCTGGCATAGAGAAAATAAAGGACACTCTTGTCATAAACCCTGGTGAGGTTGGCGCTTGGTTGTCAGGAACAAGCACAGTTGTCCTGTTGGAAACCCAAAAAATGGATGCGTCCATCGAGGAGTTGGAAACATAGTGAAAGTGTTTTCAATTTCACCCAGTGCTGATGCCACCGAATGTTCACTTGGGCAATACCGAGGCAAACGAGGCAAAAAGCTCTCCACTCAGTCCAGCTCCTCCTGTTCCGCGGCGGATATAATGATTGAGGACCTTGCCTGTCTTGGGATCTCTTCTGAGGTGTGGATGGAAGAGGTTCATCTTGTAACGCAAGATTCCACGTCTGACCTTGTGAATAAACGTGACAGTCCCATCGGGATCCACTCTCTCGACAATCCCCACGTGTGTGAGGGGATCGTCCATTCGACCGTTTTTATTCCTGTCATGGGTGTTGTCGAAAAACACCAGGTCTCCGATGTCTGGCACTTTGTGCCTGTGAAGAAGACCTCGTTGTTTGGCAAGACGGTACAGGAGCGACACTCCTCCTTCACCTGGATTACGTTTGGGAAGGTAGGACCACACCTTCACCCCGGCAGACTGAAGGGCAGAGAAAACGAAACCGGAGCAGTCTTTTCTGAAAGTGCTTTTACCGAATCTGTACCTGGGATGAGCCATGAGATCCCTGGTCGTTTTTGCAAAAGCGAGCCTGCAACCTTCTTTCAAGTGGCATCCGGCCAGAGGGGAATGGGGTATGATCCTGGAGGGAATCCAACTTTCGCACCTATTGAGCAGGGGGTGTCTGAATCCTTCGGTACATCTTTGCTCCAGATGTTCACTTGGTTCAATGAGAAGGTTTCGAGAAGAGATACCTACAGTAGGCCGAATTTGATTTCCCACGGAGCGAAGTACTGGATGCCTGAAACCATTTCCAATTGTGGACGCTGTATTGATTCCTGCACAGGCACTTGCGAGAAAAAGGGAAGAGACAGCGAAAAGAATTGGATATTTCATGGAGATCTACCTCCTGAACCCATGATCTCGAAAATGTAGGGATATGTCAAAAAAACAACTACATTATCCTACATCATTAACCAAGCTTTGTTTGGTTGGAATGATGGTTTTTACATTGTTTACCGGACTCGGATGTCCTGCATCCTGGGAGGCTGTGAAAGACAGCAACAATGTGGATGAGTTGAGAAAATTCATTCAGGAAAATCCGGAAGATCCAATGATCGACGAGGCCAGGGTACGGGTTACCAAGATAGAGTTTAGAAATGCAAAAAGGGCAAATACAAGGTATGCCTATCAGGTTTTTATAGAGAGACACCCCGAATCTAGCCTGGCTCTGGATGCAAGAAGAAAACTGGAAGAAATGGATTTTCAAAACAGCACCAGTGACCCAAGCCTCGAGTCCCTGAATGGCTTTCTGAAACTCCACCCCAAGGGAAGGCAAGCGGACAGAGTAAGGAGACTGAGGGACAAGCTCCTTTGCAACAAGATTCTCTCTCTCGATGACCCTGACGAAATCAGGAACTCATTGAAAACCTACAAGACTCTTCAATGTGTCGAGAGTCTGAAAGAAAAGGTCAAGATTCTCGAGGTGAAAAAAGCATTGAAAAAAAATGATCTTGTGATGCTGCAAGGAGTAGTCGATCATTTTCCAAACGATCCTGCTGTAAAAAAGGTAAAGGATCTTATCCTTGACCTGCAGGTAGATGCTTTGCTGGATGCTGGCCTGTTTGACCGTGCCAAAAAGCTCATCATAGAAAAGAGTGGATCCGAGAGAATTGATACTTTACTCAGACGGGTATCAAAGAGACAAGATCTATGGAATCTGGCGTCCTTTGAGTTCCTTGTTCCATCAGCCAGACCAATGGCGAGATATTTTCAAAAGAACGAGCGACTGCTGAAAAAGCTCAGCAGCGCAACAAAGCGGCTTAAAAGATATCGTGGATCACTTGGAACTCCCGTGTGGAAAGACGCAGATCCGCTCAACAGGTGGCTTTCTGCAGATCACTTGGCCGATGTGGTTGATGAAAGCGCTTCCGAAATTTTATTCGAGCTTCTGGGAGACTCCTTTCTGGAAGTAAGAAGAAGGGCCCAGGATGCATTGGCAGCCCAAGTTAAATCTCTTGGACCCACGAGAAGCAGAATTTGGCTTGCAGGCAAACTCAGGCAGCTGAGGGACAAGGCAAAATTTGGACCACTTCTTTTCAAGTATGCCGTGGTCTTTATGATCTTGGGTGATGATTCTGCAGCATATGCCCAACTCGAGCACTTGAACAGGGATGTGGAAGAACCGGACCTGCTCGCTCTGCATGACTCGGTATTGCTGGCGATGCGTCTTGGTAGGAAAAAGGACGCAGCCCGCCTTGCCCGGGATTTTTCCCAAGTTTCAGAAAGATACATGCAGCAGAGGATGACCCAGTGGTCAACTGGAGCAAAGGTGGGAAAATCAGCCAGGGGCTGGCTGACTTTACGACAGGTTTGTGGCCTGATGAGGATCTGGAAACAAACCCTGCAGGTTTTCCAGTCATCATCAGAAAAACCAGAAGTTTTCTCGTCTTACATGTCGCTTTTCGGACCTTGGCTGAAAAAATCTGAAATTTCCCTGAACGGATTGACGAGCTGGCTTGCTGATGAGGAAAAACGTTGGTCCAAGGCACATTCCAACTACCGCTCCTGTGTGGCTCCTGATCAGGGTGTATCAAGCAAGGTGAATTCCGACGATGCAGACTTGAAGGATTTGGAGTCCCTGGCTATATTTGCAGGTGGCTTGACCAGGCCAAGCATTGTCTGGGCGAGTTGCTGTCATTCGAACAAGTCCGTGAGAATGGCTGCATGGGTAATCAGACTTGAGGATGATTTTACTACTTGGTTGCAGTTGGCGTGTTTGATACCGATGATTGCATTTTAGAAGAACAGCGATATGAAAAAAAAATATATTTTGACTTGTTTCATTGGCTTGACCTTTTTTGCGTTCTCTTGCTCATCATATTCCAGCATATTGAAAAAAAAGATGGATGAGAGCAGGAAGGCTTTGGGAAAGGGTGATGTTCTCATGGCATATGCTCTTTTGAAAACCAGGACTGGGGAAGAGATTTATCGAGTGCCAACGTCCTTGAGAGCCCGCTATGAAAAGCTCAACTCAGAGGTAACCTCGGCACTGGAGTACCTGATAGAAAAATGGCTGAGCAGAGCCGAGGATTCGTTTGCAAAAGGGGACATTTCGAACGCACTGAAATATTACGATGACCTTTTGAAAAATCTACCTCCTGGGGACGAAGTTCGAAAGGTAATAGAAAAGGAATCGGAACCTGTCAGAAAAAAACAGGCATCCATTCGCAAGGAATATGTCCAGTTACTTAGTATTGCAAGACGAAAATTTGCATCGGGAGACTATTCTGCTGCAAGGGATAGTATCCTTTTGGCACAAGCAAAGGCAAGCAAGTGGAATTTGGAGCTACCGCTGGAAAGCCAGCGACTGTTGGAGGAATGCAAGAGGAGACTGCCTGGAGTTGAAAAGCCAGAGGGAGAGAGCCGGGAAGATGTATCTGTTTCAGCCGCTTTGCCTCCTTCACCTCCAAAGCATGGAGATGAAGCACACAAGGTCTCTTTGAAAGATCGAATAAGGAGAAGGCAGCATCTGAAAAAAAGAAGGGCTGCTCCAAAAAAGCAACAAGGCAGCAGTATCCTGGATAAGGCTGAAAAGTCCTACAGGACGGGCTTGATGTTGGAGAAGAAGGGCGATACTGAAAAGGCGCTAATGGCGTTTTTGCGAACCTCTAAATTAAATCCCGGGCACAAGGGGGCAATGGCTGCTTTACGGCGACTCGAACCGGTGAGAAAAAAACTGGTGGAAAAATGGTTGAAGACGGCGTCGGAATTTTTTGCCAAGGAAGATCTGAAAAGCGCAGCTCCATATTATAAAAAGGTTTTGCACCTCGACCCAGGCAACCTTAGGGCAAAGGAAGGTCTGCAGATGTACTTGAGACTGAAGCAGTTGAAAAAGAAACAAAAATAGGGATGAGTTAGCTCGTCGTCCTAGCTTTTTTCCATCGGGATTTTCATAAAGAAAGTTGTTCCTTCATTCTCCTTTGAAAAAAATTCCAGTTTTCCTCCATGGCTACGGACGATGCTGTCAGCCACTGCCAAGCTGAGTCCTGCGCCTCTTATATTGCCCTTGGTCGTAAAAAAGGGTGTGAAGACTTTTTCCTGGAGTTCTTCCGGGATACCGCAACCAGTGTCTTTGATCATTATCACCACGTTGCCCGACTGGTCCGTAGTTGAGTTCAACTCAACTTCGCCTTCGTGTCCGATGGCTTCCTTGGCATTTTGAATCAAGACGTTGAGAACCTGGGACAGGCGGCCCGGGTCACCCATGATCCTCGGTAGATCATCAGCCAGGTTCATTTTGAGTCTGATGTTTTCTCCCTTGGATGAGGATACTGTCTGGCTTGCTTCTACAAGAAGTCGATTGAGTTCCACGGGTTCGGTAGGGAAGTCGTCGGTTTGAATATAGGTGAGAATTCTCTCCAGGGATTGCCTCCCGGATCTTGCTTCCTGATCGATCAGGGTCAGGTAATTCTTTACCTGTCCATCCAGATCAGCTTGTTTCAGAGCCATTTCGGCAAAGCCAATCAGGCCTGCCAGGGAGTTCTGGACTTCACGAGCAAAACCTCTGGATAGACGAATCAGTGATTCTGTCCTCATTTCTCTTGCATGTTCTCTGCACAGGACCTCGGATTCTTTTTTGTCGTGCTCCAGCTTGTCACTGAGTTTTACAAGAGAATCTATGATTTGAGAGATCTCCTGAGGGCCCGTGTTTTCAGGTGTCTTGGATGTCTTGCCGGAAAATATTCCTGTGATAATATCGTGCACAAATTTCAGAGGCTTGGACAGGGATCTTGCGAGCAGCAAGCCGCTTATACCGGATACTACAAGTATTGAAACCAAGACAATGCCTGCTTTCATGGCGTAGGATCCAGCACTTGTATCCTGAAGCAGGCACCAGAAACCCACAGACAGCCCTGTAAGGGCGCCAAGTCCACCAAGTGTGATCGACCCCACGAAGATAATGTGGCTAATGGACCTTTTCATGGATCTACTCATGATCCATTCCAAAATACGACCTTGGCCTTGCAGGTGTCAAGAAAGCTTGGTTGCTGACTGTACCCCAGTTTCTGTTATCCCCATACATGCCATTTAGGTGCCATGCCCATTTAGGTGCTTCCATTTAGGCCCCATTTAGGCCCTCCATTTAGGCTGCCATTTATGTGCCACCCTCATGTGTGGTTCCTCATGTGTGGTTCTGGCTGTGGTTCAGGTGCCTGTGGTTAGGGCTGGTTCAGGCCTGGTTCACCACCCTCTTGGTTTTTACTCCACCCTCTTGGTTTTTACTC
>JALVPF010000298.1 GCA_027031935.1 Myxococcales bacterium
ATTGAGGTCAGTCCGGTGGAGCCCACACAGTATGTGCTTACTGCCACAGGATTCAATGGACCCGTAAGCGAGACTGTCACCCTGGGTGTAACAGAGTTAAAACAGGGTCTAGAAGATCGCGGTGGCTGTTTTTGTGGCGGTGATTTTTCCTGGAGTTGGACCGTCGTGGGTATCCTGCTGCTCTGGTTTTTACGCAGGCGAAAACTCTGGGCCTGAGTCAACCGCTGTCTCCGTCCATGCTTCCATCCATGATTCCCGGCATAGGCAAGAATAATTCTATTGCCAGGCGACTGATACCATGGCTGTTGTTTGCATTGGCTTTTGTGGCGGTGTGCTTCCCCTTGGTCAACACGGACATATGGTGGCATCTGGCCACAGGACGAGAAATCATCAGCAACAATGCAATCCCCGACAGGGATCTTTTTTCCGTATCGTCATCAGGCAGGGCGTGGGTGGATGTGCACTGGTTTTTTCAGATTCTTGTTTTTTTGCTGTGGAAACTGGGAGGAATACCGGCCCTTGTTCTTTTCAAGGCTGTTTTGTTTGCTTCATCTGTGCTTGTTCTTCTAAAGGCGTCTTTGACCATTGTCAGCTTGGACACACCCATCGCAAGCCATGGGGTTGATTCAAGGGGATACTCTGACATTGTAATGCCGATGGGGGCTGTGGTCCTGGCCATGTTCGTGTTTGCCGAATACGGATACGTTTTCATGAGACCGGTGCTCTTCAGCCTGTTTTTCATGAGCCTGTATCTGTATTTCATCGCCAAGTACCTCAAAGATCAAAAGTGGCCTTATCTGGCATCACTGCTGGTCATTCAGATCGTATGGGCAAATACCCAGGCTCTGTTTCCCTTGGGAATAGTGATTGTGGGGGGTTTTTTTGCCGGGCAGGTATTTGAGGTGCTGGCGTCCAAGTCGGGGAAACGAAGATTCGCTGGGCCCGTGGGGCAGAAATCCCTGGTGGCTCTTGGATCATGCCTTGTGTTGCTTGTCTTTGCCTCCCTGTGTACACCCTATGGAGCAGACGGGATCAATGTGGCTCTGAAGCTGTTTTACCGCATTGGATCACAGTCGTCGTCCCTGTTCGGGCAAAATGTATCGGAGAACATTTCTCCCTGGGAATTGGGGCGGAGCAATTTTCAGCTGGTACTGACATTTTCCATGGTCTTGATATGGACTGCCTTGTCTTTTTTGATAAATCTGAGGCGTGCACACCTCGGCATGTTTTTTCTTGTGCTGGCAATGTCGATCCCGGCACTAATGGCAAACCGCAATCTGCTGTTGTTTTACTGGGTAGCGGGACCTGCCATCATCTCGAACATGGCCTCTGCGCTTGTGCATAAGCGAGACTCAGGCAAGATGGGATTTTTATATAGCATGTTGACAAGCCCTGTGTTGACTTGCGGTGCTCTTGTCCTGATGTCGGTGCCCTTGGTGTTTATTGTGGTGCGACAAGGTTCCATATTAAAACCATCGCCCTTTCGTATTCCGCAACAGGCTGCAGAGATGGCTGCAGGTTTGAGACAAAAAGGACAAATATTCAACTCGGTGCGCTATGGTGGTTTTTTGATCTGGAAGCTCTATCCAGGGATGAGACCATTCATAGATGGGCGCCTGGTGCTCAGGACTCCTGAGCAGTTCGAAAACTATCTGCGTGTTGTGGATAATCCGGAACTTTTTGATGCTTTCAGCATGGAACACCACCTGTCCATGGTCATGCTGCCTGTCAATCAGCCAAACAGGTACAGAAAACTCGTTGGTGCCCTGTACGCTGATCCTTTATGGACTCTGGTGTTCACCGATGGAACACAGACATTGTTCGTACGAACCGGGCAAGACATCGCGCCGGTGGATCTCTCTGACAAGAAGGTGGTAGAAAAAATTTCAGGCCTTCTCTCGTTTCGATTCAAGGATGATGAAGACGCCCTTGAACAGGCATTTGTCAACCTGGGACTCCTGCTGAATCAGCTTGACGAGCACGCGATGGCCGCGGGTGTTGTTGAGCATGTGCAGGGACCTGAGGCAAAGGCCTTGTTGGCCAGAAGCTTGTACCTTGCAGGAGATTTTGAACATGCCCTGGAGATTTGCAGGGATACATTGCGCGAAGAAGCGGACAACGTGGATGCTCTTATGTTGACAGCCCAGGTATCATTGCAGTCCGGGGACCTCAGACGGGCCGTCGAGTACGCCGGCAGGGTCCTGGACGAAGAGCCCTTCAATGGGCTTGCAAGATCCATTTTGAAGCAGGTAAAGGAAGGTGCTTCGCTGAGTCACGATAAAGGGGGGAGCTAAGATGGTAAGTACCCAACGAATTTTATTTGTCGGGCTGTTTGCTCTTTCCCTGTGTTCCGCAAAGGCAGGGGGTAAAAGGGGCGATGCAGCCCAGGTCTTTCCTGCCCCAAAAGATGGTGACACAGTTGTTTTTCTGGGTGACTCCATAACCTGGCAGGATTATTACCCTGAGTATGTGGAGGCCTATTATTTTCGCAGGCATCCAGACAGGAAAATCAGATTTGTCAACCTGGGGGTGCGTGGTGATACTTCTGCCGGAGTTGTACAACGCCTGGAGCGTGACCTGTATACCCTGGATCCAGACCTGGTCTTCGTGATGCTCGGCATGAACGATGGCGGGTATCGTGGTTACAATCTCCTGTTGCTCAGGCTTTATCTGACAGGCATGGGGGAGATAGTTGACTTGGTACGACAGCACACTGATGCAATACCAGTACTTGTCTCATCCACCTGTGTCGATCCAGTAAACTACAACAGGAGACGATATAATCGAATGCTTTACAAGATGGCCCTTGGTCTGAAAGAGCTGGCAGAAGAGCGCAAGGTCCCATTTGTAGCTCTCCATGGCGTATTCAGAAAAGCACTTGAGGCAAGTAAATCCCGTGCCGATGTAAATTTGATGCAGGATTCCATTCATCCAGGGCCTGCGGGGCACTTGATTATTGCAGGGCTGTTGCTGGACATGCTTGAACCTGTGGATACACGCAAGAGTTTGCTGTCTTCCCTGAAGGCATCGAGTCTTTCCTGGAAAAACAATAGGGCATGCCTTTCGTATACCCATCCCAACGATAACATCTACCTGTCTCCTCGGGCACTGAAGGCATTGCCCTTGGTGAAAAACTCGGCGAGGTTTTCCTCTCGCAAGCTCGTTATAGAAGGATTGAAGACCAAGGTACGGCTTTATCTGGATGGCAAGCTTATGGGCGCTTTTTCTCCAGCTGAACTTCTGCATGGTTTGGAAATGGACCAACTTGAAAAGGCGCCATGGGTATCAGATGCAAAGCTCCTGGCCAGGCTCTTGAGGGAAAAATGGCAGTTGACATATTACCTCTGGGATCCACTCCAACTTGGGTCAGACGCGTGGCGACAGGTCAATCCTGGCGCTGCCCCAATGACTAAAAGGGAAGCATATGATAGACTGCTGAAAATGTTCGTAAGAATAGAATCCTTGAGGTTGCAGGGGCCTCGTCATTATTCTTTATGCATAGACAGAGCCCTTTAGAGCTTGTTCCTGGAGGTGCCTTATGTTTCTTGAAAAAGTATATGGCTATTTTGTCGTAGTTGCCCTCGCTCTTGCTTTTTTTCATGCTGCACCAGCATTGGCTGAGCATCCGTCCAATGGCTGGATCGTCTGGGCTTCTGATCGAGAGCAGGATCGTCACGAGATATACATGATGAAGGCCGACGGCACTGGAGTAACCCGTCTGACCACAACCGGGGCACGCATGCCCATGTGGTCACCAGACGGGCGATGGATTGCATACGAGACGGTGCCACTTGGACAGACCAGGGTGATGCGCTGGGACAAGAGCGAGGACATGAAAATTTTTAATGGCAAGCCCATGTTTTGGCTGTGGGATGGCACTCGTGTCGTTTGCATGGATTCCAGTGATGATCTGTACAAGGTAGACCCGGAAACAGGTGATAGCACCTTCTGGTTGCACAAGAGCGACTTTTCTCGAATAGCCTCCAAGCGATGGAAACCCACTGGTCTGACCGCTGATGGTCGCTGGCTGGTGACCTGGACGGATCGCTATCGAAATGGCTACAGCGGAACCAACGGGACATTCACCGCATACCACGCGGCCGTGTTGCTGGATTTGAACAACAAGGGCAATGTGTATTTTTTTGGAAGGGGCTGTGAGCCAACTACGCCCCCTGGTGGTGAATGGGTCTACCACGTCTGTGGTGGAACTTATTGCGACACCCATCCTGATGTTTATCACATGAAGATAAGCGACAGGCAAAGCCGTACCTCGTATTCCCCGGTGGTCGCACACGCAGACGGAAACTGGGGACACGAGTATTTTCCGCGCATCTCCACCGATGGTAACTGGCTCATGTACGGAGCCACCACCGGCTGTCACGATCACGATACCTGTGATTACGAGGTCTTTATCCATCCCCTGTCAGGGGACAACGACAATCGTGAGAGGCTGACCAACGATCCCCATAACGACCAGTGGCCTCATCTGTACGTGGGAGAGCTTTGGTCCTCAGGGCCGCCAGAGCTTACCAGCATAGAGGTGATTGCAGCCAAACCCACTATCTCCGATAGTGGAAGCACGGAGATTATAGCTTATTCGAAAGATCAGAATGGCAACCCAATCGATAGTGATATGGCCTGGTCTGTTTCGGGTGGTGGCTTTATGAACCCGACGTCTGATTCACAGCGTTCAAGCG
>JALVPF010000299.1 GCA_027031935.1 Myxococcales bacterium
CGGTAGTCAGCCTGGTAAAAATAGAAGCCCTTGTACTCAATGGGGTAGTTGACCTCGACTCTTTCTTGTTTGACCCTGGAGAGCTTGCCCCCCTTGTTTTCCCAGATGGACAAGGTGGAGACATAGTCGCGAACCATCTCTCCCTTGGTGGGGCTCAACAAAATAACGGTATTGTCATTGAGGCGAACGGGCCTCTGCAAGGTGATATCAGCGGTGCCTGGCTTGTCCGTGCGCTTTATTCTGACCACCGGATTCAGCTGGCGCTTTGAACGGCTGAAATCCACATAGGAGATTTGTGAGGCGCGGTAAAATTCTTTGACCTCGGCCATGCTCTTACCAATGGGGAACTCGATGCCCTTTTTCAGGGGTAGCTGTCTGGGCTCGGAACCTTTCTGGATTAGCCAGACCTGGGCGCTTTGGCCAAGCACTATCGCAGCCAGGGATGCGTTTTGAGCAGAGCCCAGGTATTTGTACCGGGCATCCCCCAGGAGGTTTTTTTGTCCCGGGTGGTGGAAATCAGGGAATCGATCGAAGAGCCAGATCCTTTCCGGTGGGCGCGTCTTGGCATCGGTCCCGAATACCTCCAGCTCTATGGCTGGATTGTTGGGTTCCCGGCTCCTGCTGTATGGTGTCTTGGTCTTGGAGTCCATTACGAAATCCGGAAAAAATCGGACAATTTTCACCTTCCGTCCATCAGGCAACATCGCCTCTTGGCCTTCTTCCAGGGCCATGGTCTTGTGGTCTACAGTCAATTGGTGTGGTCCTGATGTTGTGCGCCCGGCATCGAGCATACTGTCTGCCTGCTCCTGGTTCCATACAAAGGCCACGGTTTTTGTGGAGATTTGTTTTTCGTCAGGCTTGGATCCAGGATAGGCAAAAAACCACTGAGAGACGTTCTGCAATTCGTCTTTTGTCATGAGCTCTAGTGCAGCCGGGGCCTCGCTGGTGGGTTCTTGGTGGTCTGCTGCTGGCGTGACTTTTCGCTGGAAATGGTGATCTGGCCAAAAGGCTTTCATTTCAAGATGCAGGGCACGCAGGGCCTCTTTGTCCGGTGACCTTGGATCTGTCTTGAGCAAGATGTGCTCATCGTCGCCGTTCACATGGATTATCATCAGGCTGTATTCGGGTTCGTACATGTCCAGGTGAAAGTCATCCAGACGGACCATAAACCCCAGGGGCACGCTGAGGCTTGCACCTTCGGGAGCGTCCGCCACGAAGTGATCCTTGCTTTGCCCTTTGCGCAGCTCCAGACGACCCTTTATCACCCAAACGTTGCCAATGGCAGCACCGGCAAGCACCACCAGCAGGCCCAGGTGTGCGCCCACTGAACCAAGGTAACGAAGCGAGGGTTTTCTTTTTCGACAGATGGTCAGCGCCAGCCCGCCAGCTCCTGCACAAAGCACAGCCACGAAACCAATGGAATGGAAGAGGTCGTTGAGAAAGAAGGCCTCGATGATGGATGATGCGGAACCGTAATATCTGCGTAACACCTGTTCCGGCTCACCCTGGAGCACCATGGTTCCCAGTGCCGAGAGAACGGTCAGGGCGATCATCACAGGGACTGCAAAGGAGTTGGATGACAGAAATCTTCTCCAGGATTTTTTGAAGCCGGCAGCCACGGTCGCAATAAAAACCGCCAGACCACTTATGACGAAAGGTATCCTCTGCCCCCCTGGTCCCGTGATGTCTCCTCCCAATACGTGCTGAATGACCACCCCCGTGAAAAAAAGCACTGCAAGAATTTTGAAAGCATGGGACATCTTCCAATGCTGTCTGGTGGGAGTGCTTGTCTCAGCGCTTTCAGGTGAAGTGCTCCTGGATGCTTTTTTCATTTTTCGTCCCATGCTTCGATAATGACCTCAGACATATTCGGCATACATGTTCTTTCTTGTCTACTTCAATTGATCAAGGCTTTTTTTCCATTTGCTAGTAATGGTGTCAAATTTCGGATGACCAGGCTGCAACGATTGTGTATAAAGAATGCGGCAATCTGTCTTGTGGAGATATAATGTATGACAAAAATGGCATACCTCTGGCAGTGGTAGGATGTGATTTCAGGGTTGCTCCGTCCCGCTACCGCTCCAGAATCGTCATGGACGAACAGGACCTTGCCAGACTTGCCTCTACACTCCGTGCATACGGCACTGCAGATGGCTTCGTGGATCTCAACACCTGCAATCGAAACGAGTGGATAGTCTCTTCATCCCAACCAGCCTGGGCTGCGGAGTTGCTTCGCGCACAGATGATTCTTCGTGTCGGAGCTGAGGCGAGAGACTGGTTGGAGCCATATGTTTACCTCGGAAAGGATGCAGCATTACACGTCTTCAGGGTGGCTATCGGGCAGGAGTCTCTGGTGGTTGGAGAGAGGCAAATCGCCGGTCAATTGTACCATGCTCTGGAGAAGGCCAGGGCAAGGGGAACTTCATCCAGGCCTCTGAACGGACTGACCACAGCCGCCGGCCGTCTGGTAAGGATTGCCTTGAGACGTGGTTGCATTGGGGATTCTGCGGTAGGTGTCCACAGCCTGGCTTTTTCAGCACTGAAGGAATGGTTGAAGAAAAATGGCAGCGAACCATCGAAGGTGGCGCTCGTGGGCTTGGGAAGGATAGGCAAGAGGCTGATGGGGCTTATGGATGCGGAAAAATCAATCATACCGGTTTTCGTAAACAGGACCATAGTTGATCATGGTCCCATCAAGGTACATCCGCTGAGCAAGCTACATGAGGTTTTAGGGCAGGTCCAAGCAGTCATCGTAGCCACAGGTGCTCCCGGCCCTGTGATCAATTGCGAAATCCTGAGTGCTGTCAAAAGAACAGCGCCATTGTTTGTTGTGGATATTGGCATTCCCGAACAGGTCCAGCGCGAGGATCTCCCTTCATGGCTCCATGTGTCAGGCTTGGATGATCTGGTCGATCACTACAGAACTCAGATGGGTTCACCGAGAGAGGATCACGATACTGAAATAGACGATCTTCTCACGAAGGCCTTAGAGGAGTACCAGGTTTATTGTTGCGAGCCCGCTTTTGGTGAAATCCTGGATACGGTGCAAAGGCATCACAAGCAGTTGCTTAGGCAAGAGATACCCAGGGTGATAAGGCAGAGGCTGGATTACCTTTCGTCAAGTGACAGCGCATTGCTCGAACAGGACATACGCTCCATCGTGCTCGAATATACCACCGAAGTCTTCAAAACCATCAGGGAGGCATCTCTGAGAATGATGGGAGATTCCGACATGGGAGATGAATCCTCGGAAGAATTCAAGCAGATGGATTACAGCGACGATGGTGGAGCGTGCCAGGAATGAAAACCATCCGCATAGGCACAAGGGGCTCGGCATTGGCACTATGGCAGGCCCAGCGTGTTGCGCAACTGCTGGATGGCCCCAGCCTCATCAAGGTGCTCAAGACCAGTGGCGATAAAAATCCTACGGTAGCCATCGGCGACAAAAATCCTGTTGGATTTTTTACCAAGGAAATCGAAAGGGCCCTTCTGGAGTTTCAAGTTGATGTGGCCGTGCATTCCTTGAAGGATTTGCCCATAGACATGCATTCGGGACTTGCCCTTGGCGCAGTACTGGAGAGGGATGACGCTGGTGACATTCTACTGGTGAGACCAGATGCCTTGGATGCGGACAGAACCTTGCCCGTCAAACCTGCAGGGACCGTTGGAGCGTCTGCGCTGAGACGAAAGGCTTTGTTGGCTCATTTCAGGGCCGATCTCGAGGCCCTGCCGATTCGTGGAAACATTCCAACCAGGATAAGCAAGTGTGTCAACGGAGATTATGATGCTCTCCTGATTTCCCGCGCAGGGCCTGAACGTTTGGGCTTGGATGTATCACCTCTGCTTGCCTTCGATCTCAACCCTCTCTGGTGGCCCGGTTCTCCTGGACAGGCTACGGTCGCGGCACAGATCAGGGCGGATGACCATGAGGTCATGGAAAGAATCGCAGCCCTGGACCACGCCGAGACCAGACAAAGGGTGGAACTGGAACGTTCCCTGCACTCGGCATATGGTGGTGGATGCCATACACCTTTTGGTGCATACTGTTATATGGATGCTGATTCGGTGTCCGTGGTGCTTGCCTCGCTAAACAGCAATTCGAAGCTGACCCTTGCAAGGTTCCGGTCTTCGAATGGAGAAGACGTATATCAAATGGCAAAAGAATGGATTGCTGGAGGGAGCCTCCATTCCAATTTCGATCCTGCCAAGGAGGGGCATTGGCTTTGTCGACCGGCCCAATGGTTGTCCTGACCAGGGAAAAAGAGGATAATGATGCCCTGGCTTTGGCCCTGGCCCACAAGGGTGTGGATGTCATTTCCATTCCCTGCGTGGCAACGCGCTACTTAGTGCCCGACAAGATCCCTGACCATTGTGATGCTGTCACTTTTTCTTCCAGGCGAGGCGTTCGGGGGATACAAAAAGCCGGGCTGCTCGGCAAGCTGTTGAATTCGTCACCTGCACCATTGCTTGGGGTGGTGGGCAAGTCCACTGGGGACGAACTCAGGAAGGCAGGATACGAGCCTGATGTGCAGGCAGACCCTCCCGAGGGCAGGGTCCTGGCCCGGATCTTGACAAAGAGGCTCGAACCCGGTCAGAGGGTCCTGACCGTAAGGGGTAATCTCAGGGCCGGGGTGATGGATGGGCTCCTGAGCGACTCCGGCCTGGAGGTGGTTGCCCTGGAGGTATAAGAGA
>JALVPF010000300.1 GCA_027031935.1 Myxococcales bacterium
AAAGCCCCTTGCACTGGGCAGTTGCCACTGCAAAGGCACATTTCTCAGAAACTTGGCGTCCAACCTCCAAATAATAGACCCGGAAATATAGGGTCTCCCCTGCTCGTTCCTCCTCCTCCCGGCGGGTTTTCGTCCTCTCTCCCAAGCTCCCGCCGGGGGGAGTACTCCTCCTGATTTTCCGCCTCGGTCGCGACCCCAAAAGTACGGCCCTGTCTACGGCTAGCTACGCCTGCCGCGGGCCTATGAGAGGTACTGGTAACTTTATTCGCAATACTCTGGACGTTGTCGTTCTCGGAGAGTCGCGACCCCAAAAGTACGGTCCTGCTTGTTTCATTCGCAATACTCGCGGCATGTGGTTCGAGGTAAGTCACGATCTCTGCGTCGAAGCAGTCAGGAGATTTTTATTTTTCCGTTCTTTATGGCTGCTTTGCCTGAAGGGGTGATGCCTTCGAATTCGGTGGTGTCAGAGGATTGTGTTGCATAAGCCACTACTGACAAGGTCTGCCCAGGCAATACGGGGCTGGAAAACCTCCCTTCGATTTCCTTCAATCTCGTGGGATCGCCTGATGCGAGTTTGTTTACGAGCGCTGCCGAACTCATGGCCATGACGCACATGCCATGCATTATGGTGCGTGGCAAGCCTGCAAGTCTCGCCAGCAGGTAATTGGTGTGGATGAAGTTGTGATCTCCCGAGACCTCTGCGTATTGCAGTTGCTGTCCATCACGGGTCTGGATTGGAATACGAAAAGATTCTTTCCTGGGGCCTGATTCGCTCTTTCCTGCTTTTTTCCTGGAGCCCCTTTTCCTTTTACTCCTCACCAGCAACCCAATGACAGTGTCGGCCTTTTTCTTGCCATTTGATGTCACTGAGATCTCCAGATGGGCAATCTCTCCCGCGCTAGTGTCGGAGATTGATTTTACCTCAAGGTCCAGGTCCAGTTGGTCTCCTGGTCTTATGGGCTCGTAAAATTCAATTTTCTGCTCTCCATGGACCATTTTGACCAGGTTTATTCGAAGGCGTGGGTCCAGCATGACCGAACCCATGACAGGATAGAGCAGCCTCGCCAGGAAAAATGGCGGGACTATGGGGTCATCTCCAAAATATGCCGGATTGTCGTCTCCTGTTGCCCTGGCAAAAGCCTGTGCAAGGGCGAGATCTATGGCCGGAGCTTTTGCGTGCTGCTTGAAGCCCAGCATATCCCTGTTGATGCGTTTGTATGGCAGGCTTTTTAGGGCCGCCCAAAGCAGAGTTCCTGTTGTAATTTCTTTTTTTCCCATTCTGGTTTTCTCTCGCTATTGGGTATAACCCAGGGAGCGAAGCATCTCTTCTGTCTGATCGTCCACCTTGGCGCTCGCTCCTTTGAAATCCTTGCCTCTCCTGTCCCTGAGCCTCTTCCACATGGCTCTCATCTCCTTGAGGATCTTTGGCTTGGCCGAGGAGATGTCATGCTGTTCCCCGGGATCTTTTTGCAGGTCGTATAACTCCTCTTTTCCCTTGTGAAGGATGTAGCCGGGATTGTATGACTTGTTTTTCAGATGCTTGATGTACTTGTACCTGGGGGTCACGATTCCTGTAAGCTGTCTGCCTGCGTGCTCGAGGAACACAGCCCCACCTCCGGCATCGGATTCTATAAGCGGCCATATGTCCCTGCCGCGAGCATGGGAGGGGATTTTCAGTCCAAGCCTGGAGAGGATCGTTGGCATGAGATCAGCCAACTGAACCAGTGAGTTGACGGTCTTGTGAGCTGGTCCACCGGGCATGTGGATGATCAGAGGGACGTGGACCGTGGGTTGATAAAGGCCTGAGTGGGAAAACCAGATCTTGTGTTCCCCAAGGGATTCGCCATGGTCCGCAGTAAAAACCAGGAGAGTGTTGTCCCATAGTCCGTCGCGTTTGAGCCTTTGGATAAGCTTTCCCACGTGAAGGTCCAGCCAGGATACAGACCCTTTGTTCAAGGCTATGACATATTGAACGTCTGTGATTCCTTTCAGCCATCGTTTGAAAGATGGCTCGTTTTGATGATGAACCGGGAACCACTTCCATACCTTTTGAAGGGACCCGCTTTTGCCTGCCCGAGGGTCCTTTCCTTTGGGATAGTACATTGTGGCGTATTTACCTGGAGCGTGGTAGGGCGTGTGATTGTCAGTGTAGTGTACCCAGAGATAAAAAGGTTTGGAGGATTTGCCTTGTCGGTCCAGGAAATCGAGTACCCACGGGTTTGTTTTTTCAGCCTTGCGCACATGCTTGCATCGGGCCAGTTCCTCGGTGGCCTGGAGTATGTTGGACATCTCCGGGTTCAGCCACGGCATGTTGACTATGGCTGCCGTGTGCCAACCGGCCGCTTTCATTATCTCGTCCATGGTGCGAATCTTGGAGCTGATCCTGGCCGTGTTGGAATATGCCTTGTGATCCCTGGGATACAGAGAAGTGAATATGGTCGCATGGGATGGCGTTGTCGTAGTTATGTTTGTATAGGCGTGGGTGAAATTTACACTCTCTGCGGCAAGAGCATCCAGGGCAGGAGTCTTGACCTCCTTGTTGCCGTTACAGCCTAGCATGTCTCCACGCAAGGTGTCGGCAGTGATGATTATCACGTTCAGTTTTTTCTCTCCAGCCTGTGCAGTGGCAGATAAAACTGTAGCCACCAGCAGAAACATCGTCTGTAGCCTACTTCTCATTTTCACCTTCTCCCTTTTCCCCCTTGCTCGGCAGTACCCTTACGAACACGGGACTTGACCATGCCATCTCTACCAGTGCAAAAGCATGGCTCGTAACCCGGACGTAGTAATAGTGCTTGCCAGGTGAGACATCCTTGTCCATCCAGTCAAGGACCGCATGTTTTTCCTGTTCTTTCTGAGAATGTATTACCTTGCCATCCCTTATCACTTCCACCAGGAACCCGGGCTTTGGCACAAGCACTCTGGACTGTACCAGCACAGGTGCGGTGGCGTCTACCGATGAACCCATGGGGGCTTTGGCCACCATGGTCTCTACTAGTATGCGCACGCCGGATGTGGCGATAGTTCGCCTGTCATAGATGGCATCGAAGATGCCGTGCCTGGTGCACGAGGTGGCGTAGGCGATTGTCAGAGCGCTCAACCATGGGTTTTTCTTGCGTGCGACCCCGTGGTGCCAAAGAAGACCATGGGCGTCCGAGCCAGCGACGAATCCAAAATGCAAGCCCTTGGCCAAGCCGTCTTGAGCTGCCATGCCTTTCATGGATCCTCTCGAAGGTATTGCCTGCAAGGCAGTGGTCTCGTTGGCCCCGTGAACCGAGACCATCTCGAACTGCCTCTGAATACCCTCGTCCATCGCGTCCCAGTCAGTACCTGTCCATTTGGTATGATGGGGGATTGCTATGGCCTTGCCCTGCCTCAGCTTGTGAAAAAGTGCCACAGAGCTGTGACAGCGTCCCTTGTATTTGCACCAGCAATCTGGCGGGTAATCTCTGAAGTAGACGTTTCTGTGTCCAAAGCCCTTGGGAATAGGCGGGGTGGTCCACTCGTAAGCCTGTAAAGTGCTAAAGCCCTCTTTTGCGTTGAAAACGTCAGACAACCACGCAAGTTCGTCCTGTTCGGATACGGGCTGGGGGTGGCCGACTATGTTGTCGTGGTCGGTCATCACCCCGTAGTCCAGGCCCCTGTCCCATGCCCTGGCAAGGATCTCGTCGGGAGGACCCGTGGCATCGGAAGCTGCCGAGTGCATATGCACGTCGCCTACGCAGGCCTTCAATCCCTTGGGCTTGGATAACAACTCTGCGGGCAGGACGAATGTCTTGAATTCAGGCAAGGCTTTTTTCGGAGCCTTTTTCGAAGGAACAAACTTTGGGCCGTGACCTTTTTTCAGCAAGACCAGCCGTTCCATGATTACTTTTTTTCTTGCCCTGCGAACCACCCAGACCTTTCCGTCGCCCATGGAAAGAGCCCTTGCATGAATACCCCTGGAGCCCCAACCTGCGCGGGTGAGATCAAAGACATCGGAGGTGCCCTTGGCATCCATCACCTGCAAGTATGCGCCCTGGGATGGGCGGGAAATTATCACCAGCCTGTGGTCCGGCAATATGGCCAGGGCGGGAAATTCCGAGCCCTGCTGCTGACCCTTTTTCTCCACCTTGGCATCCGGGTTGGGGAAAAGAGGCTTGAAAACTCTATGCTCCACCACTCGCCTGATGGTCCAGTGTTTCACCAGGCCATGGGGCAAGCTGGAGTGGTAGGCTAAGAGTATGCCACCTCCCGGTGCCGGCACCACGTAGGCAGCTGCCTGTATTCCCGGCCCCGAGTCGACGGCCATGGGGCTTGACCATTTTTTTCCCTTTTTTGTAGTGAGCCATATGTCGTAGTCAGGGTCCATGGCTCCGGTGGGCTTTTTGTCTTGCAAGGAATCCCAGGCCACCGCCAGGCCAGGACCTTTTTTGTCTCTATAGGTGCTGATTGAAGGCCGCCTGTCAAAGGGACCCGGACTGATTATCTCGACGGCAGTTCCAGGCGCGCCGGACGGATCCAAAGCGCGATAGGCGATGCGAACTTTTGCATTGTCCTTTTGACTGCTTTCCCAGACCACGTGGACCGAGCCTTCGGCATCCACCGCAAGATCAGGATCGCAGTCTCTCCCGGATCCCTGATCGAGCCTCTTTGTTTGTGTCAGTCCTTTTGTCCCAAGCCTGGAAATGAAGATGCTC
>JALVPF010000301.1:0-12881 GCA_027031935.1 Myxococcales bacterium
CTTTTCCTGTTTTTTCTTTACAGGTTGTTGCCTTCGGGATTTTTCCTGGTGCTTTTTTGCACTCTTTTCCAGCAGCTCGTCTAAAGGTGCCAGGTACTCGGTCAAACCAAGCACGATGTCCGAAGTGTCGGTGCCGGTGCGGCTTCCATACAGGGTGATGTCCATGACCAAGTTGGATATGGCCATCTCCACCAAGGTGACCTCCTCCGAGACCACAGCGTGATTTACCCTGGAGTCTTCGGCACCTCCCATGAGAGCGCGGGAGCGGTCCACCACCAGGATGATCCTGTGTGGCCAGTATGGCTCCAGGTCTTGTTCCTCTATGCCGTAGCAGAGCTTCTCGCCCGGTATGTCAGGCAGCTCGGTAAAAGAAAAGGAGGTAATTTCTATGCCCTTGGATGCAGCCTTTTGAAGTACTTTTGAAAGTTGCACAGCCTCCCTGCGCCAAAGTGAAAGGTGTATGCTTCGGGTGGCCTGTGCGATCATGCTGTTGACCTGGTCCATCAAGGCGCCGTAACCCTGCAGGGTCCACGTGAGCACCTTGGGTGCCTGGTGCGAAAGCCCATCGAGGGATGTCTTCAGCTCGTCCAGGCTCTTTTTGAACCTTGACTGTATGAGGTTGAACAGGTGCTCGGGGGCCAGGGGCTGGTATCGGGAAGGCTTGCGCTGGGTGAGTGTTATGAGGCCCTTGCTCTCCAGGCGGTTGAGTACGGTGTAGATTGCCGAGCGCGGTACTCCTGATGCTGCCGCAAGCTCGTAGCCCGTGGCCGGATGATTCTTGAGAAGCGAAAGATAGGTCCGCGCATCGCTGGCCGTGAACCCGAGCTGCTTCATCGTCACCACTACCCGTTCTTCCAGTTCTATCTGAGCTGCCATGATTTCTCCCATAGGAGCCTTGTGATATCTTCGAGTCGATTGCACAAGCTGAGTATTCGTAGTGTATGATCTTTTGATGTTGGCGATATTAGCAACTCATTTTTGAGTCACTATCAAGGTTTTTTAATAAAGTGGACGGAAAGTGGGGACGGAGGGCATCATGATGTTCATGAATTCCGGTATTACAAGGAGTTAGCTTGGCTCCGTCCCTAGATATTCCCCAGATATACCAGAAAGTTACGTCTTGTATCGACCAGCAGGGTCCTGGTGATAAAAGCCTTGAAGGACATCGTAGAGAGCGGGTTCTTCGCGCTTCAAGGCCACGGGGATATCGAAGAAGGCCTCGGTGGCCACGGCGAAAAACTCGGCCTCATTGACCCCGCCGTAGGGATCCAGGACGGTCTTTTTGCCCTGGTCGCTCCGTTCGCGTAGCCTCTTGTAAGAGCTGCTGCAGACCTCGGCCCACCGGGTATAATCATCCCTGCCGTCCAGCGGAGGGGTCCCGTCAGCCACACCATCTAACATGTCGAGCTTGTGGGCAAACTCGTGAAACACCACGTTGTGCCCACGCTCGGGGTGACGAGCCGAGTGACGGACCGCGTCCCAGGTCAGCAGCACGGGCCCACCCATGTGGGCTTCTCCCAACAGGGGCATGCTTCCGCGCGGCGAGAGGGTCGGAAGCTCGAACACACCCACGGGTCTGGGTGGCCTTACGACGGTCGATGGATAGACGATGATGGAATCGACCTTTCGGTACAGATCGTGGGGCAGGCCCAGGACCAGGATGCAGGCGTCGGTGGCGATGGTGATGCGGATCTCGTCGGTAAGCTCGAGGCCCCCGGCGCCTTCGAAGTTTTTCTCAGCGACGAAGACCTGGACCAGGTCTTGGAGGTGTGCGCGTTCGTCGTCGGTAAACCAACTCCAGTGAGCGATGTTTTTCTCGACTATACTCGCCCACTCGGGCGCAAAGGGTTCTTGTAGTATGTTGCGCCGTCTCCTGTCGCGGAGCCAATGCATGGAAAAGCTCATGTATACCCTTTCCATGGAACATCCGTTGTCCCATGATCTGTCTTAAGGCAAATACCCCGAAATTCAGCGCCTAGATCAACCAAAGGGAAAAAAAGGGAAAAAATAGGGGACAAAATAGAAAATAGGGGACGGAAAATAGGGGACGGAGGTATGTGTTGCTACTTGTAACCCCTTGATATGTAAAGGAAGTGCATGGATTCAACCTACCTCCGTCCCCATTTGGGTCTCCATTTGGGCCTCCAACTGGAAGCCAGTTAAGCCAGTTGGAAGTTGGATGGAGGAAAAGGCATTTACAAAAATATCAAAAAGGACTAAACTTAGTCTATAAATAGATCATTTGGGACTAATTTAAGGGATTAAAAAGCATGACTCAAGTGAATATACATGAAGCAAAGACTCAATTTTCACGCTTACTGGCAAAAGTGGCAGAAGGTGAGGAGATAGTCATAGCTCGTGCAGGAAAGCCCGTAGCACGGCTGGTACCATGGACTCCAGACAAGCCGCGAGTTTTCGGTTTGTTCGCTGGACAGGTGAAAATAAGTGATGATTTCGATGAGCTTCCTGCTGAGATAGAGGCAGCTTTTGAAGGGGAACAGGGGTGAGGCTGCTGCTGGACACTCACGTGTGTTTATGGATGATGTCGGAACCTAAACGTCTGAGCCCTGGGGTGCTATCTGCCATATCAGATCAGAGGAACCAGGTTTTTGTCAGCGCTGCAAGCGCCCTGGAGATCGCCATAAAACAGTCTCTGGAAAAGATCGTACTTCCCGGCCCGGCAGAGACCTGGCTGCCGGACGCACTGGAACAGAGCGGAATCAAGTGGATTTCCATTACACCAGAAGATGCGCTCAGAGTTCGCGGACTTGCCTGGTATCACAGGGATCCCTTCGATCGTCTCCTGGTGGCACAGGCCATGGGTGGATACACGCTGGTCACCCATGATCGCAGGTTGGAAAAATACGAAATCCCAATCCTGTGGACCTGATGCAATTTGACCCCATTTGCAGGTCGAGCATTTGTGTATCCCTATGGTGGTGTCTGTCCATGGTCATAGATTCTCCACCCGCACACAATTCATGTTCATTTCTTCCTCTTGTTTTACACAAGTAAAAAGCAATTAGTCTTCTGAAGTTAAACAAGGTGCATTACTTGTCCGAGTTAAGCTTACTCTTGGATAGCATGCAGGACAAGGCAGAACCTGGCCATGTCAATGCATATTGTATCTCGCATATCTGCGTGATACTCTTTTGCCAAACCACGGGGTCGCCATGTCCTTGACTTGCTTGAACTGCCGAAGTGTTGTGGAAGCAGCGGAGGGTTCATCACCGGCAAGATGTTCGGTTTGCGGTGGTGAACTGGTTGTATTGGGTGATGCATGGCTTCAGTGGAAAGGACCTGATAGCGAGGGCAAGAAACTCCTGCTGGGCCACATGAGCATCGGTCGTCTCTCATCGCGGGATTTGGTGCTCAAACACCGCGAGGTATCAAAGCATCACGCGTCGATCATTCGGCGTAGGGGCCATTGGGTGCTGAGGGATGAGCATTCGTCCAACGGAACCTACGTGAACGGAAAGAGGGTTTTTGAACACGCCCTGGCCGATGGCGACAAGATTGACATTGGAGGCTTCGAACTGCTTTTTCATTCGGGCAGAGCGCCGGACAGTGTAGGAGCTGTCACCATAGTTCCATCCTCTGGATCTGCAGATAGCATAAGGGCATCGGTTCGCTGTGAGCCTGGCGGATTCAAACCAGCCTCACAGGTATCATCAGACGAAGAGTTGCGCCAAGACTACGAGAGACTGCGTCTCGCCTATCAGTTCCACCAGTACATGGCCTCCGAACGCGATTCCAACAATCTTTTGAAGAACATCCTGAATCTTGCCTTCGAGTTGGTCCCTGCTGACCGAGGCGTGATTCTGCTCAGGGAGGAAGAAGGCGCTCCCTTGAGCCCCTCGGTTACCCTGCACAGGTATCAGCCCGATGCACCAATCGTGATCCCTGACAGCATTCTCAGACACTCGGTGGAAGACCGCACTGCGGTCCTGAGTGCTGATGCCATGCAGGACCTTCGATTCCAAAAATCAGAGAGTGTCATAAACGCCCAGGTAAGATCAGCCATGTGTGTCCCTTTAGTGGCTCAACGGGAAGTGGTTGGAGCCATGCACCTAGACACCCAGGAACAAACGGGTGCATTTTCTGTAAAGGACCTGCAGTTGTTGAGCATATTGGCTGGCCAGGCAGCGATCCTGGTGGAGCGAGTCAGGCTGAACAGGAAACTGGACAGGCAAGAGGAGGTGCGAACAAGGCTCGCTAGGTTTTTGGCTCCCGAGGTCTTGCGCGAGGTGGTGGAGCGTGGAATGGACTTGGACACGGAGGGCAGAACAGGTACAGTTACGGTGTTGTTTTGCGACATCAGAGGATTTACTCCAATGGTCGAGTCCATGGAACCAAGAGTCTTGTTGCCCTTGTTGAATGCGTTTTTCAAGAGAATGGTCGATGTGGTCTTTACCCATGGCGGTGTGCTGGACAAGTTCATTGGCGATGCCTTGATGGCTGTCTGGGGTGCTCCCCTGTGTCGCTCTGATGATGCGAGACGAGCTGTAGCTGCAGGACTGGACATGATTGCAGAGGTCAAATCCCTGAATGAGGTCAATGAGGGGCAAGGCTTGCCAACCCTTGAAGTTGGTATTGGAATCAACACCGGCGAGGCAGTTATCGGAACTGTGGGGTCACCACGCCGAATGGAATATACGGTTCTGGGTGATGCGGTGAACCTGGCTTCCAGGGTCTGTGATCTTTCCAAGGGTCAGCAGATGTTGATTACAGCAAGTACGCTGGAGTCCGCTGCCGTTGGTGTTCCAAAGCCTCCCAGGGTAAAGCGTCTCGAACCTGCCAAGGTGCGGGGTAGAAAAAAAGCGGTACACGTGTTCGAGGTTCTCGGGTTATAGTCACTGGACAAGAGGCTGACAAAAAATGTTTGACCATTGCAATTACAGGGAAGGATACAAGGCTTGAAGACCGCAACCCAAAGGTGCCCGGGATGCGGGGCGAACAATGATGTCAGTATTTTCGTAAGTGGACAGCGCGTAAGGTGTGTGTCTTGCGACCTTCCCTTTATCGTAAGACGCACAGACTCCCTGCCTCCGGGAGTCGCTGAACCCAAGGGCGTCAGACCAAGGCGAAAACCGGTGCCTGTTGCTCCAAGGATTCAGGGCGTGAGACCCAAGCCGGCCATACATCCCCATCCGGCTGTAATGGAGCAAGAGGCAAAACAAAGGGCAAGACCCCCTAAAAAACTCCCTGCAGACCAGGCGGTGTCCGCGTCCCAAAAGGTCGACACCAAACCCAGTGTACAAGAGTTGATCATCCCCGGGTTCGAGTTATTCGAGGTAATAGGCAAGGGAGGCATGGGAAAGGTATACAGGGCTCGGCAAGTCTCTTTGAATCGCAGCGTTGCCATCAAGGTCCTCAATGAGGACCTGGCCAAGCACAAGAGTTTCATCAAGAGGTTTGAAAAAGAGACGGCATCCCTGGCCGCCATGAACCACCCAAATATCTCTGCGATTATAGACAGGGGCCACCATGCAAATGCCTGGTATTTCGTCATGGAGTACATAGATGGTCCCAGCCTGCGTCAGAAGATCAATGCAGGGAAAATGGACATGCTGGTCTTGCTGGACATGTTCGGCATCTTGTGCTCGGCCATGGCCCATGCTCACAGGCGAGGCGTCATCCACCGCGATCTAAAGCCGGAAAACATACTCTTTACACAAGACAATGTGTTGAAGGTCGTGGATTTCGGCCTTGCGAACATCCTGGATGACCAGCGCCGCTGGGAGTTGACCCGAACCAAGGTGAGCATGGGGACTGTAAACTATATGGCTCCGGAGCAACGCAGGGATGCCAAGCACGTGGACCAAAGAGCGGATATTTATTCCCTTGGAGTCATGTTATACGAGCTGCTCGCTGGTGAACTGCCCCTGGGGCGTTTCGATCCTCCTTCCAAACACCGCCCCGAGGTATCGAAGCGGCTGGACAAGCTCGTGCTCAAGATGCTTGATTTCGAGGAGGACAGGCGACCACAGAAGGTAGAGCTGATAATCGCCACACTGGACAAGGTTCGGGAGGAGTACAATCGCGGTCAGGCAAAGCCTGTGGTCAAGAATCCAGAACCTGTTGCAGCACAGGATAATGATAATAAAGCCAAGGAGCCTGAGTCGGCAGACGATGATGAGGCCTTGGAGAAAATGGCCCTTGACTCCCTGTCGTCGAATCTTCCCTTAGTGAAATCCAGCCGGAGACGGGGACGTTTTCGGCTCTTGACCCTGCTTGTCATGCTTGTGGGTCTGGCTGCTGTTACCGCTGTGGTATTTTGGTTAATGTTGTCCAGCGACCTAGCGTCATCCGATGGCGATCTTTTGATAAACACCGGCGCCGAAGGACCCGTCGTTACCGTGGTGTTTCCACAACAGGTGAAAAAAGTGCCCCCTGCTTCATCGGAGAAGATGGAAAAGGGACTGAAGGTGAATTTTGATTTCAAACCTTCCAGTCTTGCCCCAATGTCCATCAGGCTGACCCGCGGAAACTGGTCGTGGCTGGACAGTGCGGGTATATTTTCTCAGGACACATGCAAGAATGCATTGACCATAAACCAGAAACCGGCTCTGGCCGCATTCGGTGCACAGAAGCCTGTACAGGACCTCAGCCTGGTCGCCGGGGTTATGCTTGGCCCCAGCATGATAAGTGGCGGTGATAAAAAACAGGCTATGGACATGCAGCACTTCTTGTCCGAGCGATTTTCCCATGTACAAAAATTGGCCATGGTAGACTCGTCGGACAGAGTTGGACTTGGATTCGTGAATGAAAAAGGGGAGGGAATCGAGGTAATGGTTCCCCTCAGAGGTGGAGAAGGTAAAGTCCTGAGAACCGGCGCCGGCATGGAGCTTGGCAACGAGTCGTTTCCTCTGGAAAATCTTGAGGAGCTGAGTGGGGCCAGGCATGAGCTTCGACTCGAGTTTCATGACGGGCGCATAATCTTCCATGTGGATGATAGACAACTGTTGGATATGTTGGGCGGAATGCCTTTGGGCTTCAGGGGTTCACCTGCCATCGTCTGCCAAAACGCCAAGTGTGATTTCGATTCGGTAAGATTTTCTGTCTCTGAATCCTCAGTGCAACCCTAGTACAAGTGTTCCTCCACCTTCGTCAGACCCGGTGGTGATGGCAAAATAGGTACCTGTGGCAGCACCAGCCACCAGCACGCCTGCTGCCGTCCAGAACCACCACTTGTCATGAAGGTAGGTCCAGGTGAAAGCAAACTGCTCGTTGGACTCGTCCTTTTGTTCGCTTGCAGGCCCTTTGCCTGCCTCTTTTATCACCTTGTCGGCTTCCTTGGCCTCTTGTTTGCCCTGAGCCCCTTGCTCTTCTTTCTGACCTGTTTCCATATTCGTATTCTCGGAATCCTTGAAAGTGTTTTCCAGTTCGGTGGATGTCTCCTGCTTGCCTTCGGCCACGGTGTTGTCAGAAGTGCTATCAGAAGCCTGCTCGGTTTTCTCCTCTGTTTTTGCTGCGTCTTCTGAAAGATCCAGGCCAAAGGAGTCATCTTCGGATTCTGACTCTTCCGATGAAACCAGATTTTTTTCTGCCTCCTTTGCACCTTGCCCAAGTTCTTTCCCGCCAGACTCCATCAGCTTCAACAAAAACTGCTTGAGGTCTTCGGAATATCCCGGGTCTTTGATGTCGAAGATTTCATTTTTTTCCGATGGAGACATCACCTGAGTGTTTCCGAGGGAATATGCTCGAATTGCCATGGCAGTGGGTTCCCCATCCAGGACCGATAACAGGAGTCTGTCAGCACCGAGAAATTTCATGAATTTTTCAGTGCGTGGCCCAGGCTTGCCCCTTATCAGTTCGGCTGACATTCCACCAAAACGAGATGAGTATGCCCTGCGTTTCACCAGGGGCTTCGGTGAGAGCTTGAAGCTGTTTTTCGCCCCGTGCTTGACCATGATTTTTCCACCCCAGGGCATGAATCCGTCCTTCAGTGCCCGTACCATGTGTGGGCCTGGCTTTACGTCGGCAATGGTCAGGGGGGCGCCGCCTACGTAGGTGCCATCCAGGTATATCTCGGCGCCGTAAGGTTTGGACGAAATCCTGACCTTGACGGATGGAGAAGCCTCCAGCTGTTGTTTTGCCTTGTTCAGTACCTCCTGGATATTTGGTGGGAACAGGTTTTCATTCAATGGACTTTTCCCTGACATCATTGCCGCTCTTTTGAAAAATGCCATGCTCTTTTCTGGTTCTCCTGCCAATACAAAGGTGGCGCCGATAAACATCAAGGTCTCGATCATATCGCCTGGATCTGTCAGGTATCCATAGCCGTACTCGAATTTTTTAATAGCCTTTTGGAATTTGGACTGTGCTTTTTCCAATTCCAGTTCATCGTATGCTCCTTTGCCCTGGGCAAGAAGATCGGTGGCATCTGTCCGTGCCTGCTGCCTTTCGTTCTCCTCTCCATTCGAAAGAAGTTTTTGAAAATCCACCTGCTTCAGAGAACCGGTGGTATTGATGAGTTCTCTCATCATGTGTTGAACGTTGACCGCCTCTTTCGCTGCAGCCCCACCTCTGCCAAAGGCAAAGGCAGCAATGGTGTTTTCGTCGGCCATGACCATAGGGCTTGCTACCAGTACCGTGGAGAAAACAAGCAAGAACATTGTGTTGAGTCGATTTCCCATGCTGGTATCTCCTATCGCTCACTGGGTATGGATGTGAAAACCTCACCGGAAGCAAGGATGCCATCCGGACCCATCCCTCCCATGAGCAAGACTCTTCCTCCCGGGAACGCAACACAGCTATTGCCAGCCCTTGGTGTACTCAAGAAAACTGCTCCAGCTCCGCCGTCTGCTAGCCTGAAGGTCGTGGCCGGGTCGAAGACCTCAACAGAGTTACTCGGAGTCATGGCCAAGTCCGCAAAGCCCCCCGCGAGCAGGATGGTGTTATCGGCCAGAAGGGCCATTTGATACATCCACCTCGGCTTTGCCATGGCTCCCGGGTCTGTTATCTCGGTCTTGGAGATTGAATAGACCCTGGTGTTTGCTACAGACGGATCCAGCGGTGCGAAGTCACTGTCCAAAAAGACTCCTCCTGCCAAGAGCACCTCGTCCGGTCTGAGAGGTATGATGGTTGCCGAGTGAAAAAACAGATTCGATGCTATGCCCTCTACCGGCACCTCGCTGAAAACACCCGTCTCGTCATCTGGAATGAATTCCTCAACAGCTGATTTGGTGGGCATAATCGCTCCGCCAAATATCATCGCACCCTCATTCACTGCCACTGACGCGTGGCCGATCCTGGGAGTGTTGAGGTGGCTTGCAAGGGTGGTAAAAGTACCGGTAGTCTCGGCCGTGGGGTCAAAGATGATGGCATCATCTCTTGCTGTTTCTATACTGGTGCCGCCTCCTGTGATGAGCACTCTACCATCGGAAAGCAAGACAGCAGAATGAAAAACCCTGCCCACGTTATCCGGGAGGGGCTTTTCTATCCAGCGATTTTCATCGGGAAGGTACACCTCGAAGGAGGTGAGAAGATCCTGCTCGTCAATTTTGACAGGAAAGCCCTTGTCCTGTTCTATCCTGAATCTGGACACACCACCAACCACCAGGACTTGACCGTTTGGCAGTTCGGTGGCCGATGCCAGCGCTCTTGCAGTGTGAAGCTTTACACCATTGTGTACCGCACCTGTAGAGACTTCGAAGATGTCGACCTTTGCGCTTGCTGTATATTCCACGCATCCCGGTCCACATTCGCTTGTCTCTGTCGCACCTCCTGCCATCACGACCCTTGTTTTTCCTGCGAGGGCAGAGGCCATGAAGATCCTTGCTTCTTCCAGAGGTGCCGCAGTACAAGACATGTCTTGTACGCTGGTCATAAAAACATCCTGGTAGGTGCTTATGCCTTCGACAATGTCTATGCCGTCGGCCCCTCCGGCCCAGGATGGCTTGCTCGACTCTATGCCCATCACTTCGAGGTCCAGGTCCGCACCTGCAGGTATTCCACCAATGCTCACCGCTTTGCCGGATGATACAGAGACATGTTTTTTACAATGCTCGCTTCCATCGGCGGTCTTCAGAATGATGTCCAGCGAATCCAGAGTTGGAGGGGATGTATGAGCTTGGTCAGGCGTCTCTGGGCATGGCTGGTCCAGTGCCCTGGTGGCGAATTTGAGCCCCATATGTGTGCCGTAATCCTGATCGTATCCACAGGCTGTTGACAGCAGGGAGACCATCAGGAGCAGGGAGTTGATTCGCATTTCTATCCTCCAGTGAAACCAGTTGTATAATAGAATCTTATTCCAATCCGCTCCAGCGTACCACGCGATCGTCTTTCAATACCACCTCTCTACCGGGAGCGTAGATCCATCGTTCCCATTTTACGCCATCCTTTACCTCGCGCATGACTTTTTCGGGTTCTCCCCTGGAACGCAGTAGCGAGTCGTACCTCATGCCTTCGACGACTTTCTTGTTGTTTATGGCCTCTATGACCTCTGGACTTCGCTGGGAAAACTCGACTCTGGGGTCCGAGTCCACCAGGTACAATTTTAGCGACTTTTCAAACATGGACATGGAATTTATCTGTTGGGTCAGCACAAGCACATAGGGCTTGGAAGACCTGGACTCGTCGTTCTTGTCATCGGGGGCGACCACGTCCAGAAAGACCCAGATGAAATGGCGAGGAGAATGAAGCTTGCGCTCAGACATGGCCTGGGAAGTTGGAAATTCGATTTTCCTGATCCTTACCCTTGTGCCCATGGGTACAATTCCCACGCTCTTGCCTGGAAGTATGGGGTCTCCACCGGGAGAACTTATCAGAACACGCTCATCGACTTCGTGCTCGGTCAGATACAGCCTGTCGTCATAGGCCCAGAAGGGCGTGGCATAACATGAGTACTTCAGATACAGCACTTTCGTCTTGTACTTCTTTTCGATTGATTCCTGTTGCTTGATGGTCAACAGAGTGCTCGATGGACATGCTGTTGTCATCAGGGCGACGACGACCAAGGGAAAACAGAGATTTCGCATTTTTTCCTCCAGTCTGCATAATGTCGAGCATATCCCGGTGGATTTCAAGCATTACGGGGCGTTTCCTCCCGGCTTTTAATTTCCGACCCATGACTTCGCTGCCTGTTTAGCTGTAAGAGGGAGCCTATGACCAGTGATGCACCCACCAGGGTGAGCCAGTCCGGCAGATGCTTCCAGAAAATTGCATCCCATACGCCTGCGAACACAGGCCCCAGGTATCCTGCCATGGCTATTGTTCCTGCTGCACCATAGCGATATGCGGTTGTGAGCAGAAACTGGTAGATCACCGACAGGGTACCAACCCCAAAGAGGGCAATCCAGGTCCACGGGCCGGGATGAACATAAGAATCGAACATGAGCGGAAAAGACACCGCCGTGGCCGTAAACGCAAAGTACAGTATTACCACGTGGGCTTGTTCCCCTCTCGTGACCTTCCGTACGCACAGGTGTGCAAGGGCTGCAAGTATGGAGGATGCAAAAGCAGCCAGGCCTGCCCAATTTACCATGGCAAAGTCAGGCTTGATTATGAGACCTGCTCCCAAAAGTGTCACTGGAACCATGGCCAGGGCCACAGGGCTTATGCGTTCGTTCAACACCGGGAGACCCAACAGCAGTATCCATACGGGAGAGCATATGTTGAGCAACATGGCGTCTGCGGTGGCAAGGCCTGAGAGGCCATAAAAAAACAGCAGCAGTGCTGTCGCACCGAACACACCACGCAAGACGAGCCACAACCTGTTGACCTTGTGTCCCGGTAGCGGGCCAGTATTGCGGCCTGTACGGACCAGGTTCAGGTGCCAGGCTACCAGCATGACACTTGCGATCAAGCTGCGAAAAAAGACGACCTCCGAGGATGGGAGGCTCGATGCGGCAAACTTGGCCAGGGCGCTCATGGCGCTCAATACCAGTGCCCCCATGGACATGAGTAAAAGACCGTTTTGTCGCCAGACTGTCATGTTTGTCGTGTTAGTCGCCTGAGAATAATTGTCAACACCAATGATTTGCCTGTGGGCCGGAACTCGGGTAACAGGGCGCAATTGTTGGAAATCTTTTGGCAATTGGTTGACATGGGCATATGACGTGAAGTAGCGTCTAGAGCTGAGTATACTGTATTTAATCCATCGAGGAGAGTCATGATTCCATTTTGGAAATATCACGGCCTGGGAAATGATTTCATCGTAATAGATGCCACCCACGGAGGCCTCCTGGTTGAACCTGAGCAGGCCCGCTGGCTGTGCGACAGGTTCTTCGGCATTGGCGCCGATGGTGTTCTGACGGTGTTGCCCAGCGAGGCAGGCGATTTTCGTATGCATATCTATAACTCCGATGGATCCCAACCGGAGATGTGTGGCAACGGAATTCGCTGTTTTGTCAAGTACGTAGTAGACAGCGGCTTGATTCCTGGCCCGGGGGTAAGAGTCGAGACGGGACGTGGTGTGTTGGAATGCGACAGCCGCAAGGGGCCTGATGGAAAGGTGGACTTTGTTACGGTAAACATGGGCCCGGCCGTGTTCGAGAGAGAAAGTATTCCCATGATGGGCGAGGGTCGTTGCATACAGGAACAGATAGAGGCAGGGGAACTGACCTTCAATATTACAGCCGTGTCCATGGGTAACCCCCACATGGTCCTGTTCGAGAAGGCGGATCTTTCACTGGCTCGAAAAAGAGGACCCCTGCTCGAGAGCCATCCCTTGTTCCCGGAAAAGGTCAACGTGGAGTTGACCGAGGTCAAGAGTCGTTCGGAAATAGATCTGGTGGTTTATGAAAGAGGATGTGGCATAACCAAGGCTTGTGGTACGGGCGCATGTGCGGCCACAGCGGCGGCTGCCATGGTGGACAAGGTGGATTTTGACCGTGAAATTCAGATAAATCTTCCCGGAGGAAGCCTGTTTGTTCGCG
>JALVPF010000301.1:12891-13605 GCA_027031935.1 Myxococcales bacterium
GAGCGTGATTTCTCATCAGTCTGGATGCGAGGCCCCGCTGTAGAGGTATTTCGCGGCGAGCTGCCAGGGACCATACCCGCCGCATGAACAGCGATATTCGCATTCTGCTCGTCGATGACGAGGAGTTCTATCTTAGGCTGTTTTCGGACATCCTTGCATCGAGACGTTTCAGTGTTCGAACCGCCAGAAGTGGCGAACAGGCCCTTGCGCTGTTGCAACAGGAACGATTCGATATTCTTGTCACCGATCTTCTCATGGAGGGCATGGATGGACTGCAGTTGACCCAACGGGTCAGGGAACATTTTCCATGGATGGACATCGTGGTCATTACCCAGAGGGACGATGTTCGTATTGCGGTCCGATCCATGCGCATGGGGGTCTTTGAATACCTGGTAAAACCCGTGGACAGGGATGAGCTTTTACTGACCCTGGATCGTCTCCTGGAGCGTCGGCGTCTGGTGGACCAGCAAAACAAGCTGCTGGATGAGAGCATTCAGTATCTCCAGGCTCAGACGGTTTACCGCAGATGTCTGGAGATACTCTCCACCCTGGACATGGAGAACCTGTCCGAGATGATCCTGCGGCATATGTTGCAGGCAACCGGTGCTCAGGGCGGGATGCTGTGGCTCAGCTCGCCGGAGGACAGACCCGAGCCGGACGGTTCCGAGCGCATGAACCTGACCGGTTACAGGGGCCTGGTGAACATCGAGGACT
>JALVPF010000302.1 GCA_027031935.1 Myxococcales bacterium
TTCCTCTTCCTCCTTGCGCTTACGCTCTTCTTCTTCCCTGCGCTTTCGTGCCTCTTCCTCCTTGCGCTTACGCTCTTCTTCTTCCCTGCGCTTTCGTTCCTCTTCTTCCCTGCGCTTTCGCTCTTCTTCCTTTTTTTCTTCATGCATACGTTGTTCAAGCAGTTTTAGCTCAATGGCTGCGAGGTCTGACTCACTTGCTGCCTCATCCATGAGTTCTTGTTCCCATGCACGAAGGTCTTTTTCCTTGTCCTCGGAATCCTCGCCTTGCCCTTTCTCGTTTGACTCGGGCTCTTGTTCAGTTACATCGCTGTTGGGCCTGTCTTCTGGAGGTGGGCTGCTGTCCGGTGCCTTCAGGAATGATTCATCTTCGTCATCCTCTGCAGAGCTTGGCGAAGGTGAGGAGTCCGGGCCTATGCTTATCTTCGCAGGAGGAGGCAAGGGCTCCTGCTCCGTCGAGATGTCAGACGGGGGAAGAAGCCCTGCAGGCGCTGTCGGTTCCTCCTGGAGGGGGGAGTCTTGCAGTAAAGGTGTTTCTATACCCTGGTGATCGGGGAGTTCTTCGTCAAAGAGATCTTCCGGGTTCAACTTTGAGTCATCATTGTCATCAGCAGGAGGTTCGAGAAGTGATTCAGCCATGTCTTTTCCAAGATCCATGATCTTGTCAACTCTGCCCATTATGTTTGAGCTAGGGAGAGGCTCTTTGGGAGCAACTTTGGTCACCAGGGTCGGCGATTCTCTGTCCACACCCACATAAGTTCGTATCTTGGATATCAGTTGCTTGAAGTCCAATGGCTTTTCAAAATAGTAATCGCCTCCTTCGGCCAGGGCCTCTCCAAAGGAGTTGATGCCCTCCTGTCCGCTGCCTATCATGAGTATGGGAAGAAGTTCGCCACCCTCGGTGTCCCTGATGGTTTGGCAGGCCTTTACTCCCTGGGAATCGTCAATGGCCAGGTCCAGTACTATTAGAGCAGGTGGATCTACGGCGAGAAGATCGGTGATTCCGCTCGAACTTTCCTGGACAAAGGTCTTCATGCCGGCGCGTTCAATAGCGTCCGAAAGGGAAGATGCCAGTTGCTCGTCCGATTCGAGAATCAGAATTCTTGCCATGCCAGCTGTCCATCCATCAAGTCAAAAACGAAAGCAAAATCATAGCATGTCCAAGGGATCTACATCAAAAAGAATCCTGCCGGGAGCCTTGATTTTTACTTTTTGAAAGACGGCTCCTGCCAGCATGTGCAGAGACTCTATTCCCGGGGACTTTATGAGCAATTGCCACCTATACCTATTTCTGATTTTTGCAAGGGGTGATGTTACAGGGCCGAGCACCTGCAGTCCTTCAGCAGCTGCGGATCTGACTACTCTGCCTGTAATTTGAGCAAGGTCTCGTGCCTTGTTTGCATCTGTGTGACTGATGCGGATCATCATCAGTCTTTTGGCTGGAGCATATCCCAGCGCTTGTCTCCTGGTGAGTTCCAGTGCCATGAATTCCTTGTAGGAATGGGATTTGGCAAGTTGGATGCTCTGGTGAGATGGCAAAAAGGTCTGTACCAATACCCTGCCGGGAGCCTTTCCCCTGCCGGATCTTCCCGCCACCTGTATCAGTTGCTGAAATGTTCTTTCCGAAGCCCTGAAGTCAGGAAGGTGCAGACCTTGATCCGCCAGGATTACACCAACTAAAGTAACGCCTGGTATATCATGACCCTTGGTTATCATCTGGGTGCCAACCAATATATCCACACGACCAGAAACAAACTCGCTCAATGCATGCTGCAGTTGTCCTCTTGCTGCCATGGTATCCGAGTCAATCCTAAGGACCTTGGCTCCAGGGAACCTTCGCTTGACTTCGATCTCGCATTTTTCCGTGCCCATGCCCATGGGTTTTACCCTCTTGGAACCACAGGCCTTGCAGGTGGTGGGCAGGTTGACTGTAATGCCGCAATAATGACAGCGCAGTTGATTGTCTTTTAGATGATGCACCAGGGCGACACTGCAATTCGTGCACCTGACTGCCTGACCACAGTCCTGGCAAATGGCAAAGGAAGAATAGCCCCTTCGGTTAAGAAACAATATGGCTTGCTCTTTGGCATCCAGGGTCTGGGCCAGGGCCTGTGCCAGCTGTGAACTCAAGACATGCTCGCGTTCCATTGGGTCCAGTTCATTCCTGAGATCCACTATCTCCATGGATGGAAGTGGCCTGGACTGAACCCTGGTGTTTAGCTCCAGTAGATGGATTTTTTCATCGAGAGCTCGTGAGTAGGATTCCAGTGATGGTGTGGCAGAGCCTAAAACGGCTACAGCTCCCTCCTCTCTTGCCCTGACCAGGGCAAGGTCCCTTCCGTTGTATGGAAGTCGTTCTGACTGCTTGTATGACGAGTCGTGTTCTTCGTCGACCACTATAAGGCCCAGGTTTTCAAGGGGAGCAAACACTGCGGATCTTGCACCCACTGCCACCTTGGTTTGGCCCTTCTGAATAGTACGCCATTGATCCAGGCGCTGTCCCTCTGTCAGGCCCGAGTGCAAGACTGCCACCTTGTCGCCGAACTTGGCCTTGACCCTTTGCGTGAGTTGGGGGGTGAGGGATATTTCAGGGACAAGCAATATGGCACTCTTGCCTTTTTTCAGGGCTGCGGCCATGGCCCTGAGGTAGACTTCGGTCTTGCCCGATCCGGTTACACCGTGCAGCAGGAATGTGTCCGGGGTATTGGTCTGTATGGCCTTGACTATCTGTTCCATGCAGCTGTGTTGGTCGGGGGTAAGTTTTTTTACATCTTCTTGAGAAGGCAAGTCTGTCCAGTCGGGTTCTCTGAATATCTCCTGTTTTTCGAGCTTCACCAGCCCCTTGGCCTGCAGGGCTCTTATGGCTGCCCTGGCTCCAGGGACGAGTTTTGCCAGGCATGAAAGCTCCAGGTTCCCTTTGTCCAGTACTTGCCTTAATACCTGCGCCTGCCTTGGAGCTTTGGTTTGAAGGGCCTGGAGTCCTTGCGCTGCTGCTGATGTTGGGCGGACCAAGGTGGTGGTTTTTGACGAAGAGGATTTTCCTTTTCTTCGCATGGGTGGAGGCAGGGCTGCGAAAAACATCTCTCCGGCGGCAACCAGATAATAGCTGGCCGCCCAACGTAATGTTTTTATCAAAGCGGCAGGCAGGACGATCTCCTTTTCCACCAGGCTGGCGATTTCCCTTATTTCCATACCAGAAGGAGGCTCCACGTCCAGCTCTACCACCACTCCTCTCCTGCTTCCACGGCCGAAAGGGACCTCCACCAGGTGGCCGGGCCTGAGCAGATATGCGAGCTTTTCAGGTATCTTGTAAGTAAAATAGGACCGAATGGGGGCGGCCACTGCTATGAGGGAATGGGTCATGGGTAGAGACATGGTACGTTCGGGCACAGAAGCTGTCAAATCCTCAGATTCCTGATGAATTCGCAAAACCCATGATGAAAATTTGTAAGCTCTGTTCTTTAAGATAGAAAAATTCCTTGTGATATTCATGTGTTGAGAGACATCACGGCCTTGGCATCGGATTTGCTTGATTGTCTTTGGGCCAGGAACTGGGCCAGGAACCAACCGAATAGTGGAGGAATGAAAGATGAATTTGAGAAGGAAAGGATATCTGCTTACCGTGTGTATGATTTTGTCTTTTTTTTGGATTGCTGCTTGCAGTCAGGAAAACTTCAACACGGATCCTCAAAAGGGGGATACAGAGTTTGTTTCCGCTGACAGCAATGGTGATCATCATTCGAGGGATAATGGTTATGACGCGGTGGGTGATAATGCTTCTTCCGAAAGTGGTGCAGGTGACGAGCGGACGGTGGAAGAGGGCGACATCTACCGGGTCTTGGGTGACAATCTGATTCTTAACCTGAATTCGTACCGCGGAGTACAGGTCATAGATTTCAGTGATGTAAGCAGACCGGAAGTGATCGGAAGAGCGCGAATTTCCGGGTACCCGGTGGAGATGTACGTGGTGGGAACACAGGCGGTCGTGCTATTGAACAATTACCAGGGATACTGGGGAAACCGTCATGACGTGAATGTTGATTCATACTATGGCGGCCTGGTTGTCACTGTGGATATCGCAGATCCCCAAAACCCGGTAATTCGTGATTCCGCACGGGTGCCAGGCTGGATCATGACATCGAGGCTGACGAGAGGAGGAGGAAAACAGGCCTTGTTCGTGGCATCCAGCAATTGGTCGGAGAGTGAGAACCAGACGGTGGTCAGATCTTTTTCCGTGAATGCAAACGGGCAGTTGCTGGAGCGCTCTACGATAAATCTGGGTGGCTACGTGGCTGATATTCAGGCAACGCCGGAAGCCCTGTTGGTGGCTTCTTCTGAGCGGCACTCTGAAGGCTATCATTCCATTGTGTCTCTTATCGATATCTCTGATCCAGATGGTTTCATGGTTCAAGGCGCAGGCGTAGCTACAGCGGGGATCGTGGATAACAAGACAAAGATGGATCTTTACAAGGGTATCTTGAGAGTGGCTTCTGCAGGAACCTGGTCCGGCAGCAATTATAATCATCTCCAGACCTGGAACGTCATGGACATACAGCATCCTGTGGAAGTAGACCATAAGGCCTTTGCCGAGAACGAGAATCTCTATGCGACATTGTTCTTGGGCAACAAGGCCTTTTTTGTGACCTTCCGTCAGGTGGATCCTTTTCAT
>JALVPF010000303.1 GCA_027031935.1 Myxococcales bacterium
AAGCAGGATCACGAGGCCAAGAAAGATGACTCCGATAATGAACAGAGGGCTCGTCCAGGTCTGTTTCGTAGTACCAACGAGGACAAACAGGCAGGCAGCGGTTCCCGCAAGTAGCAGGAAGATACCTAGTATGAGGGTCATGACCTGGACTCTCAATAGCCTCTCTGCCGACAGTCTCGGGTCAGCGCTGGCTCTGCGTATCCGTTCGGACTGAAACAGGACCACTATTATTGCTGGAATGACCAACAATAAAATCCATGCAGAAGGAGAGCCGAAGGCAAACTGAGAGAAGCGGGTCATGACTGTGACTCCTGTTCTTCTGTCTGCCGTATCCTGGTGGCCTGAATGATACCGTAAGCAGTATCCATGGCATAGGAGATCATGGCATCGGTGGGCTTTACCTTTGCAAACTTGACCAGGTCTGCTTCTGCCAGGAGCTTGTTTAGAGCTTCTATATCAAGACCTGGTGTGATCCTGTCACGGAGTTCCTCGATGAGTTCGGATGATGTGAGATCCAGGGCAAAAAAGGAATAGCGATTACCGATATATTCCCGGATCGTTTTGGAGACCCGCGCAAAGTACTCGTGAAATTTCCCCTGCCTGGGTAAATTTTCCGATACGATTTCCTCCAGCTTCTCCAGCGCGATTTCATGGGCCTGTCTTGGTGGCGGAAGTTGCTCCAGCCTGGTGTCAACCGGAATCGCCTTTTTTCTTCGCAAGATGAAAAATCCCGAGAGAAACCATAATACGGACAAGCCAAGCAGCACCAAGGGGCGGTAGTCCGAGATATATATTTGTACAGGATCCACTATGTCCTTGGGGCTGGGCTTTTCGGATGTGCCTGCGAGGACGCTCTTTATGGTTATGGGAACCGCGGGAACGTTCAGTTTTTCAAGCTTCTGCTCGCCTCCATCCCTATCGGATTTCGGGATGATTTCTATGGACGGAAGCATGAGCTTTCCCAGCTTGTCGAAGCAGGACACGGTCAGGGTCAGCACCTGCAAAGAGTCAGAGGATGGATTTTTCTCCCCCCTTTTCAACTCCACGAAGGGGTCCAAGTCCAGGGACGCCGGCAGTTGGTAATGCACACCTTTCGGTGCACCTTTTACCTTTATGGTCACATGAACCGGTTGACCAAGCTTGATTTCGTTTGTGTCGGTTTCGATGGATGCGCTCAGGGCCTTGTCTGCCTTGGGGCTGGCCTGCTGTGCCTTGACCATAGGCATGATGCTCAATAAGCCAATGGAGCACACTAGCGACCATTGCCAGATGGAATGCTGTTTGCCCAATTTTACCCTGCTGTTTATCACCGGACCATCCTCGCCGCCCGTCGTTTGAAAAACAGAACAAGGGGCCTGACAAAGTCATCTGATGTACTGAGTTCCACCGAATCAATCTTGAGACGTTTGAACAGCTTTCTTTGATCCTCCCAATGTTTATCGACTGCTTTGGTGAAGGCCTTTCTCGCCGCGCGCGAAGCTGTGTCGAAAATGATACTCTGGCCTGTCTCGGCGTCGACGAATGAGGCAAGGCCAACGTTGGGAAGCGCCCGTTCCATGGGATCTCTGAGAACTATGGGTACAAGGTCATGTTTTCGGTTTGCAACCTTCAGTGCAGGTTCGTAATCCTTTGTCTGGAAATCTGAAAGAAGAAAGGCAACGCTCTTGCGCTTGGTTACCCTGGAAAGAAACTCCAGCGCCGAAGATATCCCGGTTTTTTTGTGCTCAGGTGTAAAGCTCAGGATTTCGCTGATTACCCGAAGCACATGCTTGGAGCCTTTTTTGGGCGGTATGAATCGCTCGACGCGATCCGTAAACATGACAAGACCCACCCTGTCGTTGTTCTTGATGGCGGAGAAAGCCAGGAGCCCGGTTATCTCCGCCGCCATTTCGGATTTGAGTCGCACCTTCGTGCCGAATTCCAGGGAGCCGGAGACATCCACTAAGAGCATTACCGTCAGCTCGCGTTCTTCTATGAACTGCTTGACGTAGGGATCGTTCATTCTGGCGGTGACATTCCAATCTATGACCCTGATATCATCACCGGGCTGGTAGGGACGCACCTCGTCAAAGGCCATACCCCTGCCTTTGAACACCGAATGGTACTGACCGGCGAGCACATCATCCACAGCACGATTTGTGGTGATTTCGATCTTTCGTATTTTTTTTATTAGCTCATGAGTGAGCATCATATATTCCCATGATTCATGCTGCCCCTTGCATCCTTTGTTACAGGCTTAACCCATTCAGAAGATCAAGGAGTCGCAAAATGATCCAGAATTTTTTGAATTACATCTTCGCTGGTCATTTCTTCTGCTTCTGCCTCGTATGTAAGGATTATCCTGTGACGCAAAACATCCATGGCCACAGCCTTGACATCTTCTGGTGTCACGTAACCACGGTGGCGCAGAAATGCATGGGCACGTGCTGCCATGTTGAGATAGATGGATGCACGAGGACTTGCTCCATACTCGATCAGGTCTGATAATTTCTCCAGGTTGAATGCCTTGGGGTCTCTGGATGCAAAGACTATGTCCAGAATATATTCGTTTATCAGGTTGTCCACGTACATGGAGTGTATCTGTTTTCTTGCGTTGCGAATCTCCTCTGTGGTCACCACGGTGTTGGCCTGGGGTACCGAGGGAGACACCATGCGCCGCATTATCTCTCGTTCATCATCCTTGGTGGGGTATCCCACTTTTACCATGAGCATGAACCTGTCGACCTGAGCTTCAGGCAGTGGGTAGGTTCCCTCCTGCTCTATGGGGTTCTGGGTCGCCAGAACGATGAATGGATCTGGCAAGGGATGCGTGGTGTCACCTAATGTGACCTGTCGCTCCTGCATGCATTCCAGCAGGGCTGACTGTACCTTGGCCGGTGCTCGGTTGATCTCGTCGGCTAGTACAAAGTTTGTGAACACTGGCCCTTTCTTGGGGGTGAACTGTCCAGATGCCTGGTTGTAAACCATGGTACCAACCAGGTCGGCCGGGAGCAGATCCGGCGTGAACTGTATTCGTCTGAAATCTGCATCCACCGAGTCAGCCAGCGTCTTGATGGTGAGGGTTTTTGCCAGCCCTGGAACACCTTCTAAAAGCACGTGACCATTGCACAGTAGCCCTATCAATATTCGTTCGACCATGTAGCGCTGTCCCACTATAACCTGTGCCACCTCTGCGCTGAGTCGATCGATAAAGGCGCTTTCTTTTTGCATTTTTTCGTTTATTTCTCGTATGTTTTCCTGCATGCTCCCTCCTGACCTTGGCCCGTGGAAATACCACGTTGGGCTCCTTCATACAACCGCTTATGATGTAAAAGTATTCCATTGGGCAGAATTTCTCTGCCAGATCCCAACATGAAATCTCTTGTTTCAATCCTTCCAGTATCAATCTATGCGTGACTTACTAAAGCGCAATGTCGTATGCTTTTGTATGACAGGACCAATGGAACCACAAGGAGACCTCATGGGCAAGGATGATATCTATCGTAAGAGGCACATTAGTGCACCGAGGACTGCTGGCGCGAGCCTTCGCCTGTTGACCGGCATTCTTGAGAACAAGGTGACAGGACCTCTTCTCTCGGGAAAACTTCTGGATGAAGCGGGTGTAAGTGACTTGCGCAGGACTGAATCCCGCGAATCATATACTATGCGACCACCATGGCCCATGAAGAAAATACGCACGAAGCCGGCTGAGGCTATGGACCCCAATAAACTCAGGGAGATTCCCACTAGGAAGGGCCCGGTTGGAGGTGGTGATTTTTCCTTCGAGAGTTCTGACGAATTTATCGAGGCCTATTCCGATGGGCGATTGACTCCGGAGCAGGTGGCACAGAGGGTGCTCGATGCAAGCAGGAATCTGGACAGCATGTCTCCTCCCATGCGGATTTTCATTTCCCAGAGGGCCGATGACCTCATGGCACAAGCAAGAGAATCGACCAAGAGGTGGAAGGAGGGCAAGCCCCTCGGCCCCCTGGACGGAGTACCGGTGGCGGTCAAGGATGAAGTGGATCAAAAGGGCTATCCCACAACGGTGGGAACTTCGTTTTTGGGCAAGACACCCTCATCCAAGGACTCGTTTGCCGTGGCAAGATTGAGATCAGCTGGAGCTTTGCTCATAGGCAAGGCAAACATGCATGAGATCGGCTTGGGGGTGACCGGCTTGAACCCGCATCATGGTTCCGCAAGAAATCCATATGATCCGGCAAGAGCTACCGGGGGCTCCTCTTCTGGTCCGGCTGCTGCTGTGGCTGCAGGCTTGTGTCCTGTCAGTCTTGGTGCTGACGGAGGAGGGTCCATACGCATTCCTGCATCCCTGTGCGGGCTAGTGGGTTTGAAACCGTCTTTCGGGAGGGTCTCGGAGTCTGGTGCTGCGCCGGTGTGCTGGAGTGTAGCCCACTTGGGTCCTATTGGCGCAAATACCAGAGATACGGCCATAGCATACGGAATTATGGCAGGTACGGACCCGGAAGATCCCAACTCCCTGGGACAACCCAATCCGCATCTGAAAGGGATAGCCAAGGGGAATCTGAAGGGTATCAAGTTGGGTGTATTTCGGCCCTGGTTCGAAGATGCAGACAGGGAGGTGGTCGAGATATGTGGTGCTATGGTGGACCGCTTGCAGATAGAGGGCGCCAAGGTGGTGGAGGTCGAACTTCCTGAGCTGGATGTGATGAAGGTCGTGCACATGTTGACCATTGTCTCGGAGATGGCAGCTGCTCATATACAGTACTCGGAGGACCACAAGAGCGAGTATGGTTATGATACCAGACTCAACCTCAACCTTGCATCCCACCTTACCGCCGCCGACTACATACATGCGCAACGCCTGAGGGTGAGGATATGTGAACATTTCGCAAAAGCCCTGGAAAATGTGGATGCCATAGTCAGCCCGGCCACAGGCTGTGCTGCACCCCTGATTCCAGCTGATGCACTCAAGACAGGGGAGTCTAACCTTAGCCTGCTGGAAAGGATAATGAGGTTTGCTCCTGCTGCAAACGTAACAGGGCTGCCTGCGATTTCCTTTCCTGCCGGATACACGAAAAACGGTATGCCTGTGGGATTGCAGGCCATAGGAGGCATGTGGCAGGAACATTTACTGCTGCGCATGGCTTGGGTGGCAGAGAGCACCTTGATGCGCGAGCGCCCCAAGGTCCACATGCGATTGTTAGATTAGTTACAAAGGTATTTTTATATAACATTCAAGCAGTTGCCTGTATGCTTGTCGTTGGTTTACATGATTTGGGGGATTTTCCAGGTCAGAGTCATCCATAAAGCCCGTTTTCAGTCTTCACTGCTGGCCGTGTCTGAAAGGGAAAATTCAGCTTTCCAGACGCTGCTTCCATGACTATACTAATGATGCCCGGCAGGCATGGGGCGAAAGAAACATAGGGAGCAGTAGTATGCCAATGGATGGTAAAAACAAAAATAACAAGCGGATACATAGACGTCGAGAAATGAAGCTGCTTGGATCCGGCAGAAAAAGGTGGTCTGGTGGAGTCTTGGAAAAAAAGAAGCTTAGACCAGTGGAAAAGGCCGTGCTCAAGACTCTACCCGCTTCTCCTTCAGGCATGACCTTTGATGACCTGGTGGATCAGATTGCTCGACAGCTCAACCCCATGGTCTTTCCCCTTCGAAAGACGGTAAGTCGATACACGAAAGTGGTACAGCTGGATTTGGAAAAGCGAGGAGTAATAGAACGAATACCAGGAGTTACGCCACTTACACTCAGAATGCAGACCAAGTCCTGATCTGCAATCTCCGATTGCTTCTGCTTCAGCAGTTTGATACTATTCAATCCAAGTTATAGATTTATCATTTCAATGGTCGGGGTGGCGAAGTATGGGTTTGTTCGAAAAGTTAGCTGATAAATTGGGTGATATTGGCAGGCCGAAACCTGGATTTGATCCGGCGAAGCTGAATGATGAAGTTGCCAGTAAAACAAGCTGGCGTCCACTGGTACCGGGTGGATCGAGGACTACTACTCATAGGCTAGTAGCTGTCTATTCCTGGAGAATAGAGTCAAAGGTCAGTGGAATGTATCTCGCCAGCAGGCTGGTGGCCATTCTTGTAGTAGCAGGACTAGCGTATATCTTTTTACAATATGGCTTTAGCAGAAAAGTACAAATTGTAATAGTTGTGATTTCCGGCATAGTTGTTCTTCTAGGTCTGATAACATTGATTGAAAAATTCGTGGTTCACAGAGTGTTTGATCTTCGCAGAGGCTATTACTGGAAAGGTGGAAAAAATCCAACTGATGAAAAAATCCAAAAACTTAAAGTTCATTGTAAAATAGAGGACATTCACGCGATTCAGATAATAATGGAAAGAATCCAAGAGCAGGGTACATCAGCATCTACTAGTAGAAACTACAATAGTTTCGAAATCAATTTGGTGTTAAAGGATGCGAGCAGACTGAACGTCACTGATCATGGAAACTTTTTTACTATTCGACGCGATGCTGAATTGATTTCCGGGTTTCTCAAAGTTCCGGTTTGGGACGTGACTAAGTATGGCCAATGATTTAGCATAAGCACGCATGGAAGATAGAGCGAGGATGCGACTCTGCTGTCTACAGGTGCTTGCCACTCTGGAAATCATTTCCATCTCAATATTTTGACGTTTGAGCTGGAGTAGGGTGTCTCCCCAATGGGCTGCATCTTTGGCGGAGCCCACAGGGTGTGGATCATGACATCATTGCCGTCGAGTATTCCCTTGGGCGTCATGTCCCGCACTAACGCCCCTACATGCCCCTTGAAAAGTAGCAAGTCACCTATATGTATGGCTTTTTCACCAATTTTGAGGGGATGCTTGGCCCTGTCCAAGAATCGACCTTTTTCATCCACTGACTTGCTGCGGGCGATGGTCTTTGTGACCAGCGGCAGATGCCAGGTCGCTCTGTATGGGATATGCTTGCCCAGCCTTCTGGCTCCATAGACTATGAAGTCTGCACAATCCGAACCAATGAGTCGTTCTGACTGGTGATCCTTGGGACTGGTGCCAGAGCTACCCCAAATGTACGGGGTGTTGAACAGCTCGGTGAGTCTTCCTATGTAAGAGTCGTCTTTTCGAAAGGCCACCCTTGGAACCGAATCGGACAGCCCACCTCGAAAGATGCTGCCCTTTCCCGGCGAAGAAAGAATCTTGCCCGCCTGGCGAACGCGAAGCATGAAAGCCATGGTGCCTGCGCCCTTGTTTTCATCCGAGTACGGCGGCAGTGGATGGGCATCAGCAAGAACATGCCAATTCGTGCCCCAGTGGCTTATGGGAAACTCCTCGTAGTCGATCTTGTCCCAGTGAAATCCGCCAGCCGTGTTGTTATATGATTCGCCAATGGCTTGGACCTTGTACCACTTCAACTCCAGACCATGGATGGATTCCTGCCGGACAATCTTTTCAGAAGGCAGTACTCGGCCTTTCTGCAGTATGGATGGAGCCGAGCTTACCACGACGTGTCTTGCGCCCATGGTTCCTTCCACCACCGCATACATCAGGATTTTTTCTCCCAACCTGGCTCGCAGTATGCCCCCTTTGGCAAGCTTTTCGCCTTCTTTTGCCATGACTATTTTGACGGATACGGGATGAAAAACTACCTTGTCCTGTGACCATGCCCGCATGGATGCCAGAACCAACAGAAAGGTGAGCACTGGGAATGCGAGAACTTTGTTCGACTTGAGCATGTACAAAACCAATCAGTCTATTTCGGAGAAAATCTCACTTATGGACCGCCTGCCCGGATTTGATGGCTGATGGCCTGCTTTTCCCATGGGCACTAGAGCCATCGGCCTGTATCTTGGCGGGAGATCCAGCAACTCACTGACTGCGTGTTCGTCGAATGCTCCTACCCAGCAGGCACCTAAGCCTGAAGAGTGTGCTGCAAGAAGCAGATTCTGTGTGGCAGCGGCGGTTTCCTGGATACAGTATAGCTCTTCGCCCCTTTCCCTATATGCAGCCCTTGCACGTTCCAGGTCGGCACAAACCACGATCACAACGGGTGCCTGTGCTATGAACTTCTGATTCAAAGCAAGTTCTGAGAGTTTTCTCCGGAGGTACTCATGCTTGACCATGAAAAAATACCAGGCCTGCATGTTGCCTGCGGTGGGGGCAAGGGTCGCTGCGGTAACAAGTTTGGCAATTTTCGCATCAGGAATTTCGTCTGGGAGAAAAGCTCTGACACTCCGCCTGGTGGTCAGAACAGTGATAAAATCTTTGCTCATGGTCTACCTCCTTTTGACCGCCTCTATCCATTGTGCTCATCTCATGGCCACAACCGTTACCCCGTCGCCGCCTTCTTCGGGCAGGCCGGAACGGAAATGATGTGCATAGGGCGAATCCATCAGGTATTCTCTCACAGCAGCTTTGAGGGCGCCAGTACCATGTCCATGAACAATGAAGGCACTGGCTTGACCGCGGGCAAAAATACCATCGAGAAATCCATCCAGTGCGCTCAGTGCATCGTCTACCCTCTTGCCTCGTAGATCCAGAGTGTTTCCAGTGGAGCGGACTTCTACGGGTTTAATAGGGGCGGTTCCCCTGCTTTGTTTTGCTAGCTTCTTGTCTCCGTGACTTGCCTTGTTTTTTTGCCTTGTCGATTTTCCGGTGGCCTTTTTCACTGGCACTATCTGCTCCAGTGTGACCCTGGTGCGGATGGAACCAAGGGCGACGGTCAACATGTGCCCCCTGCGATCCACCGATATGACACGTCCAGTCTTGCCCAGGTTTTTCACCTTCACCAAATCCCCTGGCTCCAGGTCCTTGCGGTTTTGGGTGTCTGGTGCGATTTCACCGTGGATTTCTCCGTGAATTTGTGCATCGTCATGGATGAGTTTTTCTGAGGAGATTTCGTCCTGTATGCTGTTTTGCATTTCGATCAACTTGTGGCTGGCCGCCACAGCCGACCCCATGTGAGTGTCGGATCTCAGTTCCTCTATCACCTGGGAGACTTGCTTGCGCACCTTCGATATATCCGACAGGATTTCCTCCCTGGCCTTGTCTTTGAGTTCGAGTTCTTTTCGTTCCAGCCTCTGCCTTGCCTGTCGGTGCTCAGTGGCCTCCTGCAAGGCCTTGTTCTTGGCCTGGATTAATTCATCTCTCATGGAGGATATGCGCTGCCGTTCGTTTTCAAGTTCATCCAGGACATGCTCCATGTCCCTTTCATCGTTCTGAAGTCCGTCCGCAGCACGACGCAAAACAGACTCGGGCATTCCAATGCGCCTGGCAATATCCAGTGTCAGGCTTCTTCCCGGCGTGTCTGCATGTAGCGAAAAGGTAGGTCTCATATGCTTGAGATCAAATCCGACAGAAGCGTTGGAAAACCTGTGGTCTTCGAAGGCCAGCAGCTTTAGGCCTTCATAGTGGGTGGTGGCTACCACACAAGCTCCTTTTTCCACCAGTTCTTTCAATATGGCGCTTGCCAGTGCTGCTCCCTGGTGCGGCTCCGTATCGGCCGCCAACTCGTCTAAGAGCACCAGGCTTGAGTCCGTCGCCTGTTCGAGAATTTCGACAATGGCCTTGATGTGAGCGGAAAAGGTGGAAAGTCCGCTTGCTATATCCTGTGCATCACCTATGACGGCAGCCACGTGTTTGAATGTCCCGACCCGTGAACCTTCATAGGCCGGTATGGCCAGGCCGGCCTGAGCCATGAGACAGCATAGCCCCAAGGTTTTCAATGCAACGGTTTTTCCCCCGGCGTTTGGGCCCGAGAGTACCAGGGCGCTGGCCTCTTCCGGCAATTGAACATCGTTGGAGACAACATCCTCGCCCCTCAAAACCATCAAGGGATGCCTTGCGTCTTTCAGGTAAAAGCCCCTCGTGGTCAATTCCGGGAGCATGGCATCCATGGCGGCAGCCAGTCTCACGGATGCATTCAACATGTCCACCCCTGCCATCATGCGCAGATTGTCCCGCAGGGAATCTGCCGATCGGGAGATCTCCATACTATACTCAGAGAGTATCTTTCGCTCCTCTTCTGCGACCGCAGCTCGAGCGATTTTCAGCCTGTTTCCGTCGTCTATCACGGATGATGGTTCGATAAACAGGGTGGCTCCTGTCTGTGAGGTGTCATGGACGATTCCCTTTATCTCCGAACGCGAGTCTGAACGTACGGGCAGCACGTAACGATCTGCCCTGACGGTAACTATGGGATCGCTCAGGGCAGCTGCTACCCTGGTGGTGCGAATCATGCGTTCCAGCTTGTTCCGGATGGAATCAGCAAGGGATTCTGCCTTTTTGCGTAGGCTGAACAAGTCGGCACTTGCGCTGTCTCTGAGCCTTCCGTCCGGTCCAAAGGCTGCAGCCAGGTCTCTGCCCAAAGATGCAAGATCGTGGCTGCCACGCGCCATGTCCACCAGCGCGCTGCTTCGCAGGGACGGGGCTTCTGTCTTGTCTGATCCTCCTTCTACCATGAGGTAGTGCCGCAGCCGGGACGATACGCCCATGGCTTTGGCGACTTCTATTATGGCTTCGGGTTCCAGGACACCACCTTTTTCGACTCTCAGAAGGTGTGTTTCAATATCGTCCACAGCATCCAGCGGTGGGTTCTTGCCCCTGTCTATGAGGGATTTGAGCTGTCTATGACGAGACTGTTCCCTAAGGATGTCCTGCGGATCATCCATGGGCTGTCTCGACAGGCACAGGGTGCGCCCGAGGCTTGTCTGTGCAAGGGAAGCGAGAGCTTTTTGAAGATTGTCCCAGCCCAGCAGCAGGGCCGATTCCGGGTCGAGGCGCATCACCCGGTTCGAAAGACCATCAGAAGGGATCGCAGGCGTCGCCCATCCCGTCTCCATCCACGTCATCCTGCTCTGGATTGGCAACGGTCAGGCAATTGTCGCATGCGTCGCCCACTCGGTCTCCGTCCTGATCGAGCTGATTGGCAGACTTCATTTCCAACAGGGTAGTGACTCCATCTGCGTTCACGTCGCAGTACTTGAAGAAAGGCGCCTTGGAGTTGAGGTAATCCTGACACTTTGTTGCCGTAGAGCCGGAGAGATTGCTGATCTCCTCGGGCGTCAATTCGCCATCATCATTGGCGTCACAAAGTCGTAGAGCTTCTTTTTGCTCCGGATTGGATGAAAACTTCAAACAGAAAAATCCGTTGGGATTGTTGTTGCAGTTGTCACAGGAGTCCGAAACCCCGTCCGAGTCCTGGTCGTCGCTGAACCCGTCTGCGTCGATAAACATCCTGCCGCCCTCGTAAAGGGTCGGTGGGTTGGCAAACCAGTTGTCCCAGCCAGCCTTGCCCGGAGGGCCGTCTAAGCATTCTGCATCTTCCCGGATTTTGACTGCCGATTGATCCTGGCCTCCGTCGTACTGATCCGGAATTCCGTCTAGATCCGCGTCGAAACTCTTGCAATCAAAAGAACCCAGGATCGCATCACAGGTGTCTGTCTGTTGAAGGTTGGGATGTCTGAGCAGAGGCTCTTCCGGCTCGGCGCACTGTCTGTTGCCTTCCGAATCATAGCAGTCGTACATGTTGTACAGCACGTTTCCGTCCGCATCCAGGCAGTTGTCGTTTGTATCCAATGTCCCGTCACAAGGCTTGCAACTGCACAGATCCCTTATCCTGTAAACGCTGGCAAGACAGTAAACCACACCTGGGTATACGGGCTTGTTGTCCGAATCAACGACCCAGACGTTTTTGTCATAGCACCCGCAGAGCCTTAGCTCGGCTGCGTCACATGATGTACACTCGTAATATGGCCAGTCTGAATTCAAGGCTCTGAGAGCAAAGTCGCATATTTGATCATAGTTGTCTGAGCCCTCATCCGTACCGCAAGGTTGAGCTTCGGGGGTCAGAGGATCGGTGTCGTTAATGAACTGAAGTACGCGATCACGCAATTCGTCCCTGTCGTCCTGACAGGGACTCTTACAAGCAGATAGTCCAATGGCAGCAGTAAGGCAAAATCCGATCAAAAAAAGTGTCTTGCGCATCTAGAAATTCTCCAGCTGTGCTGCCTCCCTGGAGGATACCTGTCCCGGGAGATTTTCGTTTTATTTACCGGTTTGTGGGTAGCATCGGGGTGATGGAATGTCAAGCTAAATTCAGATGGAGTTTAGAGGGAGCAAACCTGTCTACACTGTACTAAAGCAAGCTTGCGTTTTTGTGATGGACTCTGATAATAGCAGTTGCTTAAGCTATATGGTGCAGGTGTTTTGGTACATTCAGGAGTTTGTATGGTGTCTGGTCATTTTGTGAAATTGATGATCGTCTGCACATTTTGTGTCTGGCCGGCCTTGATACGGGCACAGGAGGAAGACAAGGATCCGGTAATGCAGGCTGCCTCTCAACGCAGTGGACCGCTGGGTTCGCTGGGGTGGTTCAAGGAGGGCATAAAGTTTACGAGGAAAGGCGACTACAGGGCTGCCCTGAAGAGGTTCGAAAAGGCCAGATCCCTGTCTCCCCGGTGGGCCCTTCCTTATCTGGAGATCGCCGTGGCCCACATGATGACAGACAACGACAGCAAGGCCATAGGTCGCGCCCTGGCCCAGGCTGTAAAATACGGTCCGGAGATTCCCAGGGCCAGGTATCTGTACGGCATCTTTCTCCAGGAGCAGGGCGACAGGAAAGGTGCCATATCCGAGTTTATCCAGGCCTTGAAAAAAAGACCGAGCATGCTGGACGCAAGGTATCGCCTGGCGACCCTGTTTGTTGAAGATGGCAGGCAGGCTGATGGCATCAGGCAGTACGAACTGGTGCTGCAGCAGCAGCCGTCTCACATGGGCGCACGGCGCAATCTGGCGGTCTTGTACGAGCAGTCCGGGCAGTTGGAAATGGCAGAACAGCACCTGCTCGCCATAGTCAAGATGGAGCCCTCCAACTCCTGGTTTTACAACAACCTGGGGAGGTTTTACGAGCGGGTGGGCTGGAAGGCCAAGGCCCAGGCCGCGTTCAGACATGCCCAGAGACTGGAGCCAAGCGGAAAACGCCGTAAGTTACGCCCCCTGTTGAAATCCAGAAATTGATATTTTCTCGATACGATCTAAAGAAAAATTTCTATCAGGTTTTGGAAAAGACCAGCTTGTCTTCTTCGATCTTGACCACTATGTGGTCACCGGCCTTGAATCGGCCTGCCAGGATGGACTCTGCCAGGGGCTCTTCTATCATGCGCCTGACAGCTGATCTGAGAGGTCTGGCTCCCAGGCTGAAATCCTCGCAGCCTTGTTCAACTACGTGACGGTAAACCGGCTGCTCGGCTTCCACGTGCATTTTGCGTTCGGCTGCCAGTCGCTCTGCCGATTCATTGATCAGCAATCCTGCGATGCCGCACAGGTCGTCACCGGTCAGGGGGCGGAAGAACAGGTGCTCGTCCATTCGACCCCAAAGCTCCGGCGGAAAGTGCTTTCGAGCAGCCATGACCACGTCTCTTGCAACATCCACCGACGAGACGTTGTCCGTGTTGCCAAATCCTATGCGGCCTGGTCCGGGGCGGCCCAGGGAGTCAGCGCCCTGGTTGGAGGTCATGATGACCACGGTGTTGGTGAAGTCCACCGTCCTGCCCCTGGCGTCGGTGAGCCTGCCTTCGTCCAAAATCTGCAACATGATCTGCTGCACTTCCGGGTGAGCCTTTTCCACTTCGTCGAACAGGACCATGGTGTACGG
>JALVPF010000304.1:0-7175 GCA_027031935.1 Myxococcales bacterium
GGCCAGCACAGGGAACTGAGACGAAACCGAAAAGCAAACCGAGTAAAAAAGCGCCCAGGGCTCCTCGAACCTTTGGTTGAATGGAAAAGGGCATGGGAATGGAGAACTTCAAAAGTCCCATGAGGTGCAGACCCATGAGCAGGCAAACGCCTGCTACAATCCAACTCCATGCGGCTGAAGTCTGTCCATATATTCCCCCCACAAGCGCTGCCACCAGCCCAAGTGCAGTGAAGGTAATTGCCAGTCCAAGGACAAAAAGCAAGGAATAGCCCAGTGACCGTAAAAATCCTGAAGCATTGTCCCGGCCGCCTGCCACAAAGCTCATCATCAGGGGAATCATGGCCAGTACACATGGGTTAGAGGCAGTCAGAATGCCTCCAACGAATACCGCCACCATGGCCAACCATGGATTGGTATGAATATAGTCTCCAGCTCCCTGTATGAAAGATTCTAACATGTCTTATACCCAGGCATTGTCACATCTGCATCATGGCCGGACAGACTCCATTTACAGGTCTCATGCAAATCTGGCAAAATGGCCATAACGACAATATCCTTACAAAAAAAATAAGTATCCAGAGCCCACACAATGTTTAGCCACCTCGCCAAGATGGTGGCTGTTTGTCGATAAACTTAGCAGAGATTAAAGAGGAGTTCAAGCAGGTTTTACTTTGGAATCGCAGGGAAATTACTCCATTGACAGAAACTTCATAAATGTCTTAGGAATATAGTCAGTAAACAACACAATAGCGTATTGGAGGAAATCCATGCATTCGAGATTTTTACTCACTTCATTTTTTGTATCTGTTATGGCTTTCATGAATTGGGGGTGTACGAGTTCGAGACCTGTGGACAACTGTGCAAATCTCAATTGCGATGATGGGGTGGAGTGTACCGTAGACAGCTGTAGCCCCGAGACAGGCAAGTGTGTCAACGAAGCTGATGATTCTCTCTGCCCTGGCGGTCACAAGTGTGATTCGGCGGAGGGTTGTGTCGCCTTGCCATGTGAAAGTGATTCTGAATGTGACGATGGGCTATGGTGTAACGGTACCGAGTCCTGTGTCGATGGAAGCTGTGCTGCAGGAGACGCCCCTGTTTGTGACGATGGTGTCGATTGCACTGTGGATACCTGTGATGAGGAAAAAGATGAGTGTACATCCACAGCAGATGATTCCCTCTGTGCAGAGAATGAGACCTGCGATGCCGAGTTGGGCTGTGTAGGTGGTGGGACATGTACACGAGACTCTGACTGTGACGATGACGTGGACTGTACTATGGATGTGTGTGACACGGATGCAGGAACATGTTCCAACACGCCGGATGATTCTCTCTGTGCAGATGGGTTTACCTGTGATGCCGAGCTTGGGTGCGTGAGCGATCAGACCTGCTCACAAGATTCTGATTGTGATGATGGCCTTTATTGCAACGGTTCAGAGACCTGTGTCGATGGTTCATGTGTTGGTGGCACCCTCGTCAATTGCGATGATGGGGTGGATTGCACTGTCGATAGTTGTGACGAGGAAACTGAGAGCTGTAAAAATACCGCAGACCATTCTCTATGTGATGAAGGGCAACTTTGTGACGAGGAGCAGGGCTGTGTGGCAGTGCCATGCAATAATGATGGGGACTGTGATGATGGCCTGTTCTGCAACGGCGAAGAGAAGTGTGACAATGGGACCTGCATTGGTGGGGCACCGGTTCTGTGTGATGATGGCGTCGACTGTACCATGGACAGCTGTGATAATGATGCCGGTGGGTGTGTATTTGCGGCGGATGACTCCTTTTGTGATGATGGAACCTATTGCAACGGTCAAGAGACATGCAGCGTTACAGATGGTTGCCAGGCAGGTGTAGCCGTGGATTGTGACGATGGGGTGGACTGCACGGTGGACTCATGTGATGAAGACAATGACACCTGCACCAACACTGCCGATGATTCTTTGTGCGATGATGGCCTGTTCTGCAACGGCCAGGAGACATGCAGTGCCACAGATGGCTGTCAGCAAGGTGTTACTGTAGATTGTGACGATGGGGTGGACTGCACGGTGGACTCATGTGATGAGGACAACGATGCGTGTGTAAACACTACCGATGATTCTCTTTGTGACAATGGGCTATGGTGTGACGGAGAAGAGACATGCAGTGCTACGGATGGCTGCCAGCCAGGCACGCCCCCTGACTGCAGCGATGGAATTGATTGCACCTATGATGATTGTGACGAAAACAACGGATGTTTTTCCACTCCTGTGGATTTGATGTGCGATGATACCAACGCTTGTACCGCTGATACCTGCAGTCCTGGCATCTCCCCTGACTCCACAGGATGTGTCCATAACACCCTGGATGATGGCACATCCTGTTCGGATGATAATCTCTGTAATGGCGATGAAGTATGCCGGGGTGGAATGTGCCAGGCGGGAACTCCGCTCTTTTGTTCGGATGACAATCCCTGTACGATAAATTATTGTGCTCCTGCGGCCGGCTGCTTGACGGAGCTGGAGCCGGAGGGGACGTCCTGTTCCGATGGAAATGCTTGTAACGGCGATGAGACATGCGATGCCAATGGCGCATGTGCTGAGGGCACGCCACCTGATTGTGACGACTCAAATCCATGTACCGCTGATTTCTGCCTTCCTGCAGAAGGTTGCCAGAACGTAAACACCATAGAAATCTGTGATGATGGTGATGATTGTACGGTGAATGACAGGTGTGTGGATGGGCAATGCGTGGGCGAATCCATGGAGATATGCGGAGATGGCCTGGATAACAATTGCGATGGAACTGCTGATGAGGGTTGTGGAGGTATCGGCACATATGTGGCGCCTTGGGGTGACGATACGAACCCTGGCACCATGGATGAACCTCTGGCCACCATTAGCGCTGGAATTCAAAACGCCCTTGTCATTGGAGTACCCCCAGACTGTGTTTGTGGCAGGCAATAATTCATATCACTATACGGAAGATGTGATCATGCAACCAGGCGTAAGCGTGTATGGGGGCTACTCGGCCGATGGCTCATGGGATTACGATCCCAGTGTTTATGGAACAATTCTCGAATCCACGGCACCGGAAGGCTTGTTGTTTGTAAATCCGGACATAGGACCCGAGACTGTCTTGGACGGAATGATCGTGATGGGCGCAGATATAAGCGGTCAGTCGTCTGAAACCAATGCTGCCACGATTCAGGGTTCTTCTCCTACCATCAACAATTGCAGCTTTGTTTCCGGCAATGCCAATACCTGTCGGGCAATAGCTGTCCTTGATGACGCGAACCCCGTCATCGCTTCCAGTGACATCTCTGGAGTGAACTGTCGCAATATCGAGATGGTAAAAGTGAATACTGCTGGTATGGGTCTGTTTGGTACAACCATCCATGTCAGCAATGCTGGTAGACGGGCTGTGGGAATCCAGCTTGAAAATGCCTTGGATGTGGAGATCAGGTATTGCAATATACGGGGTGGAGACGTGAGCAACGGAACTCTATCTGCCGGCATAAGCTCCCGTGGCAGTTTTTCCAGCCTGGTAGTGGGTGAAAACTACATAGAGGCCGGTCATGCTATGGGATTTGACAGTCCTGGCAGTATAGCCGTAACTCTCAATGAATGCTCAGGAAGCCTGGCATTTATAACTGACAACTCCTTTTTGAGTGGTGGAGCGACCACTGACCTGGATGGGGCTGGATATAGTTACGGTATCGCCGTTGACAACGACTGCGCAGCAGAGATCTATTCCAACGGCATGATCGTGGGTTCCACAGACTCAACTGATTATGCAGTTGGTATTGGCTGTGGTGAACAGTCAGAATGCGAAATCCAGGGAAACAGTCTTATCGCCGGGATTGTCGGAGATGATGTCAGTGCATCGTCAAATGCCGCGGGTGTCTACTGCATGGATTCGTGCAATTCCATAGTGGGTAACCAGGTGATTTACGGGGGCACAGCGCCATCTGTCACAGGCATAGTCCTGGCAGGATCCAGCGCACCTGTGGTGGACTCTAACAATGTCTATGCTGGCCAGTGTCCCCATGGCGGGTTTATCTCAGAGGGTGGTACAGGTCTATACATGGATTCCGCTGGCGCGCAGGTCTCCAATAACATTATTTTCGGCGGTTTCTGCGCAAATTCCATTGGAATCCAGAGTCATCATCTGATCATTGATCCCGGCCAATTACCTGAATCGAATATCAACTCCAATTACATCAATGCCGGCGGCAGGGACTCGGGTTGGGGCTCTCAGTCTGTGGGTCTTCTCATAGACTCTGAAGGAGAGGATGTGCCTGCCCTGGATGAGTATCGCAACAATATAATCAACGCGGGTTATGCATCAACCAGGGTGCCTGTGCTGGAATCGGACCAATTGGCTGACCCCAGGGCCTTTGATTTCAATGACCTTGTGGGAGGGACCGATGCCGTGTATGTGGATGAGGGTTCTGATGGCTTGGTGTCCATTGGAGAAGTGAACGCTCTGACCGATATGGAGACCGGGTCGAACATGGATGTTTGGCCGGATCTGGTGAACGAAATACCCTTTGGCGATTTTCATCTGAACGCTTCTTCTCCTCTCATCGACGCCGGAACCTCACAAGGTGCACCTGACCATGATTTTGAAGGGGACAACAGACCAGCCGGTCAAGGTTTCGATGTGGGTGCTGACGAAGAGTAATCCAAGTCAGGCTGATACTTCAAGGTCGTGCCTCATGGGCACTTTGTCACGATCTTGACATGTCCCCCTATTTCACTTCCCGGGTGCCGGTCCCAATTGGATGGAAATGGGGGCCGTGTCCGTGCTGTCCACCTGGTGACAGAAAAGCTTGAACGAAGGATAATCGGATGGGGCTATTCGCCCAGCTTCTACCTCCAGACGCTTGTCCAGGTTTACCACTGAGCCTTTTTGCTCCAGTTTCAGCTGGAAGCTTGCGTTGGTGCTGCTCATTTTCTTGTCTACTGCATGTAGAAGCCTGGCACCAGCAGGAAGCTCGATGGAGACGCTCGTTATGGTGTTTGTCTTGTCAGCCAGCAGTAGGGGAGTTTTTCGTACGTTGTGAGCGATCAGGTTGCGCCCCAGTTCATAGGGATATATCCCACCCTGCAACACCAGATCGTCACCCCGCCTTCTGGCCCAGGCAGGCGCACGGAATTTGTATTCTATCACCAGAGGCTGATCGGGATCGTCGAGGCCGTGAAATTCGAACTTTTCCAGTATTGCCCCGCCAAAGGATCCAGCTAGACCAGCTTCCAGTGCCTGCTGTTTCAAGGAGTCGTTCATGGACTGCAGCGCCTCACGATAACTGACTTTTTGCCAGGTCGTTATGGTCTCGTGCCCTGTCCCTTCAACGGTACCGTCAGGAGAAAGAACAAGATCGAGACGTATATCTTTCTTTATGTCCTTGGTGTGATCAGACGGTAGAGTGACAAAGACTTTTGCTGGATCCGTTCCAGTGACATCCATGGCTTTCATGCCGGCAAGAAACGGGAATATTTCATTGAAAGGAGAAAATCTGCTGGAAGGATCCATCCACAGGGTGCGTTTTTTGCCTTTGTCCTTGATCTCTACCGCTATCAGGCCATAGGGAAAATCATCGCCTGATGGAACCTTCCTCAAGCCCTGGGGATCTACAATGGTCTTGGCCAACAGCAGGCGAGGTTTATACCCGAGAGTTCGCAGAAGGGCATATAAAAGCAAGAGTCTATTTCCCTCTTTCAGTGCAAGGATGTGAGAAGCTGGGCGTGAGAATGAAGAAGATGCAGTGGTTTGGCGTATGTCGGAACAGACCTTTCTAAACAAGCTTCTTATGCCATTGACAGTATCCTGTCCCGCAACGGTCTTACGGGCAAAATGCCTCAGATGATCTGTGCTGCGGGAATAGTACATGAGATTTGCTCTTAGACCATCCCGGATATCCTTCCAGCTTACATCAAAGGATGCTCGGATGTTGGGGACCACTTCACGTGCAACAGGAGCATGAACTTCGACTGGTATGTATGGTCCATCGTCGAGTTCAAAAGTATAAACGTCGTGATTTCCCAAGTGGGATAGTCTGGCTTCTGGAGCCCCGTTAGCCACATCGGTGGACAATGCAGTGCCCTTGGCAAGCGCTATGGAGTATTTGGATTTCAGGATGGGGATTCCAGGGAGTGCCATCAGGAAGGTGTTTCCCAGCCATGAGTTTACGACAGGGCCTGAGGGGGGAGTCGCGTCCACATACTGAAACTCCACGAATGAACCGACTTGCAAGGCCTGCAGACTTATGCTCTGTTTTCCCGGAATGACCTCGGCATCCACAACATCCCCGTCTTTGGATATGGTCCTGATAATCTCTATCTGTGCCGAAGCAGGAATGCTCGATATTTCACCCCACCGTTCCACACCGTCAGGTGACAGAACCTGAACGATGGTGTGAACTCTGAGGATTGTCGATCCATTGGGTGCAACCTCCAATGCTGCGCTATCCAACAGGATCAGAGAGTCACCGGAGTATGGCTTGTTTTCCGCCTGAAATTTTTCGATGACCACGAGGCCGTCTTCAGGCTTGTCACCGGCTATGTTTATCCTGTGGAATCCTTCCTGGGCGGCAAAAACTTTTCGAAGGCCCATGTGCCATGGATTTGACCAGGACAGCTCTTTGCGTATCTCTTCAGCCTCTTTTCTTTTTCCAATACGGTCCAAGGCATCCGTGAGCCTGAACGTTACAGCTACCTCATATGGCGCCAGTGTCCTGGTCCTGTTCAATAGCTCCACGGCTTGCTGAGTGCGGCCATTGGATTGCAAAATGTCAGATAGCTGCAACCTTGCCTGTATGTTGCCGGGATTGTGCTGGAGCTCTTTTTCCAACACAGCCGTGGCTCGGTCCGGTTTGCCCATGCGTCTCCACAGGGCTGCGACGTCGGTAGCATCTTCGCCGAGGGATTGAAGTTTTTCAGCATAGAGAACCCGCTCAGAAAATGCAAACCTGACATCCGCCATGTCCAGCAAGGTGGTAAGCAAACCTACGTTGTCAGGCAGCCTGTTCAGAGCTCTCTGTAGGGATAGTCTCGCCTCCTGTACCCTGCCTGCTTTTTGCTGAATCGTTCCTGCGTAATTCTGCCACAAGGCACAATCGGGCCGTTTCTTTTCCAGCTTATCTAGAATGGACAAAGCCTTGTTCTGTTCCTGGTTGTCTGCAAGCAGCAAGGCCC